>NZ_DALZCH010000209.1:0-1066 GCF_031978065.1 Oscillibacter sp. | reverse complement strand
ACTTGGAGCGCAATGAACGGGAGAACAACTACATCACCGATGATACCGCCAAAGAGCTGAAGCTTGCCGTCGGTGAGTTGGAACGCTGCGGTATCAATACCGGCTCGGCCAGCGGCAAAATAGAAAAGCTGGCATGGTTTGTGGGCGGCGACCCGGCAAAAATCCGGGAGCTGCAAAGTAAGCTCAATGCCACAGGAATGGTTCCGCATTTACTGGAAGACGGCGTATTCGGAGAAGAGACAAAAAAAGGTCTTGCAAAGTATGTTGAGGAGTTCCGCAAAAGTTTGGAGAAAACGCTGCTGAACAAAGAAGATATGGACCGTGTACGCGCCCGGATTTCCATGGGGCTGGCTATCATGAATGTCAGCACTAAAACATTTCCGGGTATGTCTTCACTGTCAATCGGATTTGAAATTCAAAAAGCCCTGTATGATAACCGCCAGAACATCCAACGCTTTATCTGGAAACAGGGTGCAGAGCACTATCTTCGCAAAAACGGATATGATGTAGCCGCGCTGCTGTTGGAACATTCGTTAGAAAGTATGCCCAGCAGCCTGTACTTTTCTCAGACTCATTGGGTGACGGAGAAAATCATGCAAAGCAATGGATTTCAAGATGCTTATCAGGAATTGGAAGAAAACATAAGGAACGACCCGGATGCCTATGCGGTGTCGGGGACAATGGAAATGAACTTTCAACAGACGGGCGACCGGGATTTGTATTTAGGAATTGGAAAGTGCACAATAAAATATACCTGCACACGGCTGGACTCCAATGTGATTGTACATTTTGAAATAAAAGATCCATACAATTTTGAGCAGATTCGTTCATTTAATGGTGATGCATATATGATAGTGAAATTTAATTTAGGCATTGGAGCTCTGGCAAATGACGCAGGGTTTTTATCACAGGCGGATGAAGTAATTTCAAATTACGACTCTTATATTTTATTTCAAAAAACAGTGATAACGAAAGGTGCGTGACCATCATGGGAAATCGTGAGGCTGGGGTAAGAAAACGGGATCATTCCATGCTGTATGGCGTGTTGGGTGGGTTTGGACTTTTT
>NZ_DALZCH010000208.1:0-1263 GCF_031978065.1 Oscillibacter sp. | reverse complement strand
TGTGCGTTCGCCCGCACTCCCCGGTGGATTATTCCAAGTGCAATCAGACGGTGACTATCTACCATACCGACAACACCACTTACACCAAGCAGGTGTTTACCCGCGCATTTCTGGACTTCAAGAAGACCCAGAACGTGGATAAGACCGGCAGCAGCGAAGTCAATTCGTTCCTGCTGGTCATTCCATGCTCTGAGCAGCCCGTTTTCGTAGGCGATAAGGTGCTTTTGGGAAATGGGCCTGACATCGAAACAGCCAAGGAATGGGCAACGTTCATCCCTGTGAAAGTCCCCGGACTCGTGGTGGTGAAGTATGTTGACCCGAAATATTGGCAGGCCCATATGGTCCATGTGGAGGCGGGCGGATGAGTACGCGGGTAAAGGTGAACATGAAGCCCGTCAATACCATCCTGACGCGCCTCGGCGTGGATAAAAACGGGGATGTGCAGCGGTTTGTGACCAACACCATATCCAACCGCCTCTATAAGTATATTCCGAAGCGTGGCGGAGTTTTGGAGAAGTCGAAATACATCACAAGCCCGACCGAAATTGAGGTCATTCAGCCTTATGCCACATTCCAGTATTATGGGAACGTCATGGTTGGAACCCATTCCAGAAGTGCGTGGGCAAAGAAAGACGAACCAAAAGAGGTTATCGACAAAAAGCTCACATATGACACGAGCAAGAAGCCGCTGGCTGGGCCAAAGTGGGACAAGCGTATGATGGCAAACGAAAAAGATGCAATCGCCGCCGATGTACAGGACCACGTGAACAGGGGGAAGAAATGACCGCGCTTGAAAAAATGCAGACGTGGATTGCCACGTTTCCGGGCTATGACATCCTTTCGGACTTCCATGTGGATTACACCGACAAAGCGCCACCCAATGGCGGCATATATCCATCCGGGCTGGTGGAGGTGGAGAGGCGACGGGATATCGTGGGCAACACCACCGTAACCAACCAGTACAATTTTTCTATTTACTGCGTGTTCCTAAAATCGATTGGCGACGACGAGGGAGCGACTATCAACGCCGACTGGGTATCTGATTTTCAAGAGTGGGTGCAGGCGCAGAGCGTTACCGGCGCGGCTCCTGTGTTTGGGGACGAGCCAAGGACAGAAAAAATCATGGCACAGAACGGAATGCTGTATGACACGGACGAAGAGGGGGCAACGGCAATGTACATGGTCCAGATGTCCGTGCAATTTAAAAGAAAATTTGAAGGGAGAAACAAATGGCTGACTTGACCTTTAATACGACTGCTGGCG
>NZ_DALZCH010000207.1:0-1294 GCF_031978065.1 Oscillibacter sp. | reverse complement strand
CAGCCACCTTTCCGGAGGTATCGGGTACCTGCTTTACACATACGATGATTTTCATTTGTTTGCGCCTCCTTACAGAATGTGGTTGGAAATGACCACGCGCTGGATCTCGGAGGTACCCTCGTAGATCTCGGTGATCTTCGCGTCGCGCATCATGCGCTCCATGGGGAAGTCCTTGGTATAGCCGTAGCCGCCGAACATCTGAAGAGACTTGGTGGTAATCTGCATAGCGGCTTCGGAGGTAAACAGCTTGGCTATGGCGGCTTCCTTGGTGAAGGACTGGCCTTTGGTCTTGCGGATGGCGGCCTGATAAGTCAGCAGGCGGCCCGCTTCAATGGACACAGCCATGTCGGCGAACAGGAACTGCGTGTTCTGGAACTTGGAGATGGGACGGCCGAACTGGACGCGGCTCTTGGTGTAGGCAACGGCCTCGTCCATCGCACCCTGAGCAAGACCAAGGCCCTGTGCGGCGATGCCGATACGGCCGCCGTCCAGCGTCTGCATGGCAATCTTGAAGCCCTTGCCCTCTTTGCCCAGCAGATTTTCCTTGGGAACGATGCAGTCGGTGAACACGATCTCGGCGGTGGGGGACCCGTGCAGGCCCATCTTCTCCTCGTGCTTACCCACGGAGAAGCCGGGGAAGGTGTTCTCCACGATAAAGGCGGAGATGCCCTTGGTGCCCTTGGAGGGGTCGGTCATGGCGAAAACCACAAACACCTCGGCGGCATAGCCGTTGGTGATGAAGATCTTGGAGCCGTTGATCACATAGTGGTCGCCTTCCAAAACAGCAACGGTGGTGCCCTTGGAGGCGTCGGAGCCGGCGTCCGGCTCGGTGAGGCAGAAAGCGCCCAGCTTGCCGCCGGTGGTGAGCATGCGCAGATACTTCTGCTTCTGCTCCTCGGTGCCGTTCTGGATGATGGGGCCACAGCACAGGCCGTTGTGAGTGGCGACAATGTCGCCGGTGGACGCGCAGACCTTGGAGATTTCCTCCACGGCAATGGCGGCGGACAGATCGTCCGCGCCCGCGCCGCCGTACTCCTTGGGCACGCTCATGCCCATAACGCCGTAGCGGAACAGCTGGTCAATGGTTTCCTTGGGATACTTGCAGGTGCGGTCGGTTTCGGCCGCAATGGGCTTGATCTCGTTCTCGGTAAACTCGCGGGTCATTTTCCGGATGAGTTCCTGCTCCCGTGTCAATTCAAAATCCATGTCAGTCTCCTATTACTCTAAAATTTTTAGTCTTGAATGCCGGCAATGTATTTCGCCAGCTCTTTTTTGCCCTCGATGTTGCCCTGAC
>NZ_DALZCH010000206.1:0-1348 GCF_031978065.1 Oscillibacter sp. | reverse complement strand
GGGAGGCGGAGCGACTGCGGGCTAAGGGGACGCTGGCGGTGTCCGCCGCTGCGGACGCGCGGGCAGAGGCATCGGCTGCGGCTGCGGAGCGGGCCCAGATTTCAGAGCGCCGGGCCGCTTCGGAAACAGAGCTGACAAGCGCCCGGGAACGGCTGGACCAGACGGGCGGCGAGGCGAAGACCAATCGCCGCGCGCTGGAGGACGCCCGGGACGAGGCCGGGGCCGTTGCCAACATCATCGCGGGCCACTCCATGAAAATGGAGGAGCGGCAGCGCAAAGCCGGGGAAGCGGTGGAAAAAGCAAACAAGCTGACCATGGACGCCGGGGCGCTGGACAACCGCATCCGGCTGCTGACGGAGATGGAAAAGGAGTACGAGGGCTTTTCCAAGGCTGTCCGTCTGGTCTGTCAGGCGCAAAGCAGTCTGCGTGGGATTCGCGGGCCGGTGGCGGGATTGATGAGCGTGGAACGGAAATACTCCGTGGCTATCGAAATTGCTTTGGGCGCGGGTCTTCAGAACATTGTGGTGGACCGGGAAGAGGACGCGAAGGCTGCCATCGGCTTTTTAAAGCAGAGAGACGCGGGACGAGCCACCTTCCTGCCCCTGTCCGCCATCCGGGGCGACGAGCTGCGGGAAAACGGTCTGGAGCGGGAATACGGTTACGTGGGCCTTGCTTCCGGGCTGGTGGAATACGACCCGCAGTATGCGGGTGTTTTCAAAAATCTTCTGGGCCGCACGGTGGTGGCGGAGGATTTAGACTGCGGCATCGCCATGGCCCGGAAGTATGGAAACCGTTTTCGGATTGTCACGTTGGACGGACAGGTGATGAACCGGGGCGGCTCCATGACCGGCGGCAGCGTCAGCCGCAGCGCGGGCGTTTTGAGCCGGGCGGCGGAGCTGAAGGAGCTCCACGGCAAGGCGGAGACGATGAACCGCCGCCTGGCTGAGGCGAAGATAGAGGCGGAGGAGCTGAACCGTGAACTGGAAAAGGCCCGGTACGAGCTGGAGACGGCGCAGGGCCAGCAGCGAGCGGCGGAGGACGAGGTCCTTCGTCTGGAGGGGCGGCAGAGCCACTTTGACATCCTGCTGCAAAGCCTGCGCGCAAGCCTTGAAAATTTGGAGGGCGAGTGGGAGGCTCGTGCCGGTCGTCGGGCGGAGTGCGACAGCCGGGGGGCAAAGGCGGCGGCGGATATTGCCGCCGCGGAGGCCGAGGCCGCGGCCCTACGGGCAAAGGCGGACGAGCAGTTTTCCGGGCAGACAGAGCTTTTGGCCCGTGCGGGAGAGCTGAGCGAATCGGTCAGCGCACGGAAGTCCCATCTTGCCGCTCTGCGGGCGGAGCGGGAGGGGGC
>NZ_DALZCH010000205.1:0-1439 GCF_031978065.1 Oscillibacter sp. | reverse complement strand
ATCTGGTGCGCTTGCACAAATTCGGCGATCAGGACGACGACGCGGCGCCGGGTACGTTCACGAACCAACTGCCATCCTATAAGACCATGCTGGACCTGTGCAAGCGCGATGCTTCCGTCTCCGATCTGTTGAACAAAGAAAACGGAGAGAAGATTCTGGAAGCGTTCCAAAAAACCGAAACGGGGAATCTCGCTGCGGGAAATGACGCCCAACTCGCTATGTTTCTCGGTGGGCTGAAAGGCGAAGTGCTGACTACGGATGTTGTTCGCCATCTGATGGGGCTACTTGGTATCCAGATCAAACTGAACGAGGTCACTTGGCATGTGGAACTGTCCGGGTATCCTAAGACCTGGTCGCGCGCCAACGCGGAAAATTTGCTGCCTGTGCGGCTGCTGGATCACTTGCGTCTTGCCGGTGTAAAAGGTGCGGCAAAGAACACGGTCGCAGACTGTTTGGACGTAATCGCTGAAGAAAACCGCTTTAACCCGGTCACGGATATGTTCCGAAGTACACAGTGGGATGGCGTAGACCGCGTGCAGGAGCTTTACGACATCTGGGGTGTTAGTAGCGCTCTCTCTCGGACACTGATTCGCAAGTGGCTGCTGCAATGCGTGGCCATGGCCTGCAACGATGAATATGCCCCTCAGGGGGCGGACGGTATTCTTGTTCTTCAGGGAGATCAGGGCGTCGGTAAGACTAGCGCTCTGCGCCAACTGGTACCGCTGCCGCGCATGTTCAAGGAGGGGGCCAAGCTGGACCTGCGGGTAAAGGATACCTATATGCAGGCGCTAAATGCGTGGATCTGTGAGTTGGGAGAGCTGGATCGCACGACGGCCCGTGACAGCGCTGGGTTGAAAGCCTTTTTGACGCAGGACATGGACGAATACCGAACGCCGTATGCAAAAAAGGCCGTGCAGCGGCCCCGCAGAACGTCTTTCTGCGGCACGGTGAACCCCGGCGAATATCTGATTGACGACACCGGCAACCGGCGTTTTTGGACGGTATCGGTGAATCGTATAGACCTCAGTAGGCTCTTTGCAATCACGAACGAATGGAAAACCCAGCTATGGGCGCAGATGGCGTCAGAGTATCAGGCGTTGCCGGGGAGCTTCCGTTTGTCCAGCGACGATAGGAAATTGCTGGAGAACATCAACGTGGAGCACACGCGCTCGCTGGACTTTGAGGACGAGTTAAGGGACCTTCTAAATTTTGATCTGGACCCTGCGTTGTGGGGAGAGTTTACATCTGCGCAAATCGCGACCAAATTGGAAGCAAGACCGCCGGCAAATCGACTGGGCCGCGTACTGGCGAAGCTGGCGGCGGAAGATCCAAGAATCATCGCAAGACTGCGCGACGGGCGGAAGATGTATCGACTTCCCCTGTTGAGCAATTGTGTAGTTTCGACTTTTCCAACTGAAAAAAGGGAAGTGGAGCACCGA
>NZ_DALZCH010000204.1:0-1461 GCF_031978065.1 Oscillibacter sp. | reverse complement strand
ATAAAAAAACGGCCCCTACTTCAATACAATTTGTATTGAAGTAGGGGCTTTTTTCCTGCCTGTTATTATATAGCAGAGCAGGGTATTTCATTAAAAAGTGCTGACCGCAAGATTTGCCGCCGATTACAGTGAGGGCAGGGGAGAAATAATTGCATTCGGGCCGGAGCCCGTGTCGTTCCCCGTTCCGGTTTCTCCGGGAATGGGCGTTTCTTCGACGGGAGGCGTGACGGTGCCGGACGTTCCATCTGTGGGAATCACCGCGCCGTCGTTTCCCGTCCCAGTTTCTCTGGAGGTTGGTGTTTCCGAGGGAACAACCTGACCGGGCAACTCGCCCGGAAGCGGACTGACCACGGGGGCGGGGCCTTTTAAGACAATCTTGTTGCGCACCTTATAGTCGCTGTTGGCTTCAAAGGTGCTGGAAATCAGATTCCCTTCGCCGTCGTAAAGATTGCGGTATGTCTCCACCTTATACCCGGTGTAGGGGGTGACCTTCACCGATTCCGTCCCGGCGGGAAGGGTGGCGTCGTCCTCGTAGACCACGGTAAACGGCGTGGTGGAAAGGGTTTTGTTGGTCATCTTCACCGTGGTGTCGTCCACCTTGGTGCCGTATAGCGACATGGTAAGATAACCCTTGGAATAAATCGACTCGACCTTGACGGGATAATTAGTGTCGTTGCGGAAGCGGTAGTTTGGTCCGCCCCAGCTAACGGTGGCGTCCATCCCCTTGGGAATGTATGCGGGCACATAGCGGTGGGCATACCGCTCCACAATTTCAAGGTTTGCTTTCAGTGTCGCCAGATACAGCGTGGAGGACGGCTGGCACACGCCGCCGCCAATTTCGTCCACCGTCTCCCCCTGCACATAGGCAGGGGCGGGCAGATAGCCCCGCGCGGCGGTACGCTGACCCACTACCTCGTTATAGTCGAAAATATCGCCGCTGTTCAAAACGGTTCCGTTGACGGCGTCGGAGGCCAGTTTCACGTTTCCGATGCGGGCGGCGGTGCCGCCCACATGGGTGGTGTAGGAGCCAAGCATATCCCGGAATAAAACAGGGGCAAGCTCCTCCGCCGTGACGGCGGGAAGCTGAATATCGGCGGGAATTTCCACAGTGCTGCCGGGTTTAGCGGCGTTCATCTCGGACTGGGCCAGCGTCACGTCAAAGTCAGCGCCCACTTGCTCGGGCGTAATTGTGCCGGTTGCCGCGTCATATCCGGCGTTTTTCACGTCGCCGGAGGCCTGGTCGTAAATCTCCTGCGCGTAAACTGTCCGGGCAGGCTCGGCAAGATAGGGAACGTCCAGTGCAAGGTTCAAATCCCACGAACCGGTCTCAATGCTCTGGGTAAGCGTCTGGGGGGCCACGGTGCGGCCATCTTCAGCCATGTGTATCAAAATCGAGGCATCACCCAGTTTGTAAGTGGTGTCTTGGCTGGGGAAGGAAAGAAGCTGCGCGGCGGCCTCGGC
>NZ_DALZCH010000203.1:0-1461 GCF_031978065.1 Oscillibacter sp. | reverse complement strand
TAGGGGGTGCGGACGAAAAGTTGGACTATCAGCAAACCGGTAGGAGGAGAAAATGTACTCAGAAGATCAGTACAATAAAGCTCTTGCGGAATATGATAAGATGGGCTCCGTTACCAAAACAATTGCTCGACTGGGGTATCCTGTCAGAAGGCAGACTCTCTACAACTGGATTGCACGCAGAAAGCACCTTCCCGTGGGACAATCGACGTTTCGTGGAGTGAATACTCCGGAGCATCCAAGGCACCCCTCGTTAGAACTCAAATTAGCTGCTATTCATCGTTGCTTTGAATTGGGCGAGGATGTACAATCAGTATCAGATGAGATTGGCTATAGCACAGCCAGTATCTATCTCTGGCGGAAGAAGTACATTCAGGAGGGCTGCACGGCACTTATGAATCCATCTAATGAGCGAAAGCGGGGAGAACTGACGGCGGGGACTCCGGTCACATCAGAAGAGCTATCAAGGCTCAAAGCACAGGTACAGGATATGCAATTGGAGATAGATGTCCTAAAGGAAACCATAAATGTACTAAAAAAAGACCCAGGCGCCGACCGGACAACTCTCCGGAATGTGGAGAAGGCAGCGGTTGTCGACGTCTTGAAAAATAAATATTCGCTGCCAAAGCTGCTTAAAGTTTTATACTTTGCACACAGCAGTTACTATTATGGGAAAGCAGCAAACAGACGATCGGACAAATATGCCTCTCAAAGGAAGCAAATCGGGGCGATCTATAAGGATAACCACTCGTGCTATGGGTACAGAAGAATTTATTTGGCACTGAGAAAAAGTGGCGTACGGCTTTCAGAAAAGGTCATCCGCCGCCTAATGAGGCAGGAGCAGTTGCAGCCTGCCATCAAAAGAACGCGAGCATACAGCTCCTACAAGGGAGAAATAACTCCTGCTGTTCCCAATATAATGAATCGCCACTTCCATGCCGAACAGCCAAACGAAAGATGGTTGACAGATATAACAGAATTTGCTATTCCAACAGGAAAGGTATATCTATCGCCCATGATTGATTGCTTTGATGGTATGCCGGTCTGCTGGCGTGTAGGCGTGTCACCCAATGCAGAGCTAGTAAATGGAATGTTGGATGATGCCGTCTCGGCGCTGCGGACGGGAGATCACCCCATCGTCCACACGGATCGTGGATGTCACTACCGCTGGCCGGGCTGGATTGATAGAATGAATAAGGCCGGACTCACAAGATCCATGTCGGAGAAGGGGTGTTCCCCGGATAATTCTGCCTGTGAAGGCTTTTTCGGACGCATGAAGAACGAGATGTTCTATGGACTATCGTGGCTGGGCATATCCATTGACGGGTTTATTCAAGTAATCAATGACTACATGGTCTGGTATCGAGAGAAACGAATTAAAGAATCCCTTGGTGGGTATAGCCCACTGGAGTATAGACAAAATCTAGGGCTTGCATAGTACAAGATTTTGTCCGCACCCCCTTA
>NZ_DALZCH010000202.1:0-1498 GCF_031978065.1 Oscillibacter sp. | reverse complement strand
CAAATTAGGACCTTTAAAATACAAAAATTGGCCGTAGTTTGTCAAAGACTGCGGAATCGGAACGCAAGCACATTGCTATTACTGAATTATCAGATATTTACGACTGAAGACTTGACGGCGATTGAAGCAATTGCCATGTGCGTGATGTGCAGCTCGTTAAACTTGTCCATTGCAATTTTCTTCTGTTCCATGAGAGAATGGGCGTAAATGTTTAGGGTAATTGAGACGCTGGCATGTCCCAAAATTTCGCTAAGTGTTTTAATGTCAACGCCAAGCTCCAACGCTCTTGTGGCGAAGGTATGACGGATCGCGTGAAATTTTCGGTCTTTTACGCAAGCGTTCTTTAAAATCTTTTTATACAGCTTTTGATAAACCCTGGGGTCTGTCGGAGTGCTTGTACCGGAGATCAAATGGCAATTTTCTCCGGTGCATTGATAGCTGTACTTTTTATGCATGTCCAGAAGAAATGCAGGCAGGGGGATCTTTCTCATAGATTTCTGACTTTTCGGCGTGCCAACAAGAAGCTTCGTTTTGCATTTGCCACCCTGCATGTTTTTTACGCGAGTTACTGTTTTCGTAACAGACATTGTGCCGGCTTCATAGTCAAAATCACTCCATTTTAAAGCGCAAAGCTCCCCAAGGCGTATCCCGGTATAAAATGTTAGAAGAATTCCAAACGCTCGGATATCCTCAGAATGAGAAATCGCGTTTTCGATCAGCCGCTGTTCATTTATGGAAAATACCTGCACCTCCGTGTTTTCCGTCTTTGGCAGCTTGACAGCTTCCATGATGGCTGAATATGTCGGCCAGCCCTTCACAATCTCTTTTAGCGCCGTCTTAAAAACAATTAGTATTTTTCTCTTGTAGGATTCGGAAAGCGTAGAATAATGATTAATAGACGCGGTGAATTGTGCAGATGAAAGTTCCGTGAGGCACTCATTTCCGGGCTTTTCAAAAAAGGGAATTATATAGTGCTGTACGCAGGAATAGTAATTTCCGAAGGTTGATGCTTTTACGTGATTGGTAATATCTCCATACAGCCAATGCTCAAATAGTTCTGCCGCACTCTCAACTGGCCCGGGTTGTTTCATTTCCCGAGGTCTTATGTGTTCCTTGTAATTTTTTTGCTTATCCTTAACCTCTTTGTACGTTTTAGCATAGACATAACGGTATTTTCCGTCCGGCTTGAGGATACGCCCCTCCCAACGCCCGTCTTTGCGTTTATAAACATTTTCTCCTCTTCTTGGCATGTTACTGCTCCTCTCGTGAATGACTTGAATTTTGACGGCGATTAGATCGCCAAACGCAGAAAAAGCTCTGCATTTTCATCTGAGTATATCGGATATTTGACCTTTACCACCAATTTTTTTATTTTTCAGACCAAACGGGGTTATTTTATACTCAGAATATGTCGATGAATAAGATAATTGGTGATAAAACGCCTCCGCAGTCTTTGACAAACTACGGCCAATTTTTGTATTTTAAAGGTCCTAATTTG
>NZ_DALZCH010000201.1:0-1972 GCF_031978065.1 Oscillibacter sp. | reverse complement strand
CCGCCTCACCCCGGCTGTGGGCATTGTCCCGCGCCTTCGCCATCTGCGTGCGAAATGCCCTGGCCTTGCGGGCGTCCTCCTCCCGTTGCTGATACAGTCGGTCGGGTTCCACCTGCTTTTTCTCCAAGGCCTGTCGTTTTTGCTCCAACTGGGTCAAAACATCTTCAAAACGGACGCTGTCTCCCGCCATCTGGGCCTTGGCTTCCTCCACCACCTCGTCCGGCAGACCCAGCCGCTTGGAGATGGCAAAGGCGTTGGACTTTCCCGGAATGCCGATCAGCAGCCGATAGGTAGGCCGCAGGCTCTCCACATCAAACTCGCAGGAGGCGTTTTCCACTCCGGCGGTGGTCATGGCAAAGGTTTTCAGCTCCGCATAGTGGGTGGTGGCCGCCAGCTTCGCGCCGGAGCGGCGCACCCGCTGGATGATGGCCACGGCCAGCGCCGCGCCCTCCACCGGGTCCGTTCCCGCCCCCAGCTCGTCAAACAGCACCAGCGTCCGCCGGTCCGTCTCCTTGAGAATCTGAACGATGCCGGTCATGTGGGCCGAGAAAGTGGACAGGCTTTGCTCAATGCTCTGCTCGTCCCCCACGTCCGCCAGCACCCGCTCGTAAACAGAAATCTGGCTCCCGGAGGCCACCGGAATGTGCAGTCCGCACTGGGACATCAGCGTCAAAAGGCCCAGCGTTTTCAAGCTGACGGTTTTGCCGCCGGTGTTGGGTCCGGTGATGACCAGCGTGTCAAAGCTGTCGCCGATTTCAATGTCGATGGGCACGGCCTTTGCCCGGTCCAGTAACGGGTGGCGGGCCTTGCGGAGGACCACCGCCCCATCCCGCCGCAACGCGGGGCGCACGCCGTCCAGCTTATAAGAAAGCTGGCCCCGGGCGAAAATCAAATCCAGCCGCACCAGCGCGTCGTAATCCCCTTGAATGTCCTCCCGGTGGTTTGCCGCGTCGGCGGACAGCTCGGCGAGAATCCGCTCGATTTCCTTTTTCTCCTTCGCTTCCAGCTCGATGTACTCGTTGTTGGCTTGCACCACTCCCATGGGCTCCACAAACAAGGTGGCCCCGGTGGAGGACACGTCGTGGACAAGTCCCGGCAGCGCCCCCTTCTGCTCCGCCTTCACAGGCACCACAAACCGCCCGTCCCGCTGGGTGATGATGCTCTCCTGCAAAACCTTGCTGTAAGCAGGAGAGGAAATAATCCGCTGGAGCACCTGCCGGCTTTTCGCCTGCGCCGCCCGCATCTTGCGGCGGATGTCGTTAAGCTCCGGGCTGGCGTTGTCGGAAATAGTGTCCTCGTCCAGAATGACGGACTTAATCCGTTCCTCCAAAAACCGATTGCCGTGGAGAGATAAAAACAGGTGGTCCACGGCCGTCTTCTCTCCCGCGCCATCGGAAAAGTATTCCCGGGTCCGCCGGGCGGCGGTTAAAAGACTCGCGATGGTCAAAAGCTCCGTGGTGTTCAGCCCGCCGCCCCGGTCGGCCCGGTCCAGCGCCTCTGCCACGGGTTTTACCCCGGAAAAAGAGGGGCTGCCCCGCAGGCCGATCAACGCCCTTGCCGCATCAGTCTGGTCCAGCAGACGCAAAACCTCCTCCGGCTCCGTTTCCGGCGTCAGCGCAAGGGCGCGGCGCTTGGCCTCGTCGCTTACGGTCTGCTCCGCCAGCATGGAAAGCACGCGGGGCAACTCCAGCGTCCGCATGGATTTTTGAAACAATTCGCTCATAAACAATCCTTTTCGTATAAAGCATCCCAAATAGTACAAAATGTATTAGAGATTCGACAAACTCTTATAGTAGTCCAGCGTGCGAAAGCTCCGCTCAAGCTGCACGGCCACATACCGCTCCGCCGCGTTGGAGAGCTGGTCCAGCGCCTCCCCTGTCAATGTAAACGCATAGAGCCGTCCGGGCGGACCATAGACAATGTGCCGCAGAGCGGCCACCGCCTCCGGGCGCAAAGGGAGCGTTTCCCCGCC
>NZ_DALZCH010000200.1:0-1992 GCF_031978065.1 Oscillibacter sp. | reverse complement strand
CTAAAACTTACAAAGGTCAAAGTGGATCACGTATTATTAAGGGAAGCATACAAGAGTTACAAAGGTTAGATAATCTATCCCGCAGAAAACTGCCTTTAAAATTCAATATCTTAATTGTGCAACCTGGATTATCAGTTAACAGTATAACCTTAGAACAAAGAACTCTTTTAGCTGTAACTGAACAATATCTTATGGATGTGTCGAATATTCCGCTATGTGTAATAGCAAATAAAGATTAATGTCAAATTGACTTGCATCTATTTTGACCTAATGACACATCGGAGTATCCTCATGGGATACTCCGATTTTTTTATGTTAATTACTGAGTTGAAAAGAATCTTGATTTGGTTGCACGGTTCCGTGCAACTTTTTTATGTTGGCTCCGTATGTAGAGGGACTTATTCTTTACTGCATACAGGAGGTAACCTATGGCGGAAGATTTTAGCCCATACATGGTTCCGGATTCCACCAGGGCTTGGGGAACCCTGCCCAGGCAGCACCACAACACGGGAAACGGGTTTGACTCCGGGGATCTTTATTTGAAATCCATTCCGGCAGAAAATCCTTCCCGGGAGCTTGACGAGCTGCTGAAGCTTTTGATCTCCGCCACCAACGCATATCTCGCAAACTTCAAGGTGGATGGCAGAATCCCCTATCCCATGCACCACGGCTTTGAACGGGACATGGAAGCCTTCTCCCGGCACCTTTCCGAACAGGTAGCAAACACCTATCATAATGCCATTGGTAAGGGGGTCAGTATCAGCAGGGCCATTGCTCAGGCCCACGCGGTCGTTGAGTCCGGGATGCGTACGCTCTCCGCGAAGCTCAATCGCTATAACCGGGAGTTCTCCGCTTGGCTGGCTCTGGAGTCCCTGCAAAGGCAGGGCTACTCGCGCTATCTGTTCCTCAGCGAGCGGGGGCCGAATACCTGTGAACGGTGCCTATCCTATCATGGGCAGATGTTTACTCTTGGAGATGTCCCGATCCCGCCCATCCACGGAAACTGCCGATGTGAGTTGCTGGCCATGGATTTCCGCATGGAAGCGATTTACCGCGCCAGCCCGCAGGGATTCATGGAGGCGTTTCAGCGGGCAAAAGGCGACGAAGACGGCGGAGTCTTTCTTCTGGATCATGACGCTTTCCCGGTGAGCATTACCCCGGATCATCTGACCAGAATCACGCTGCCCAGCGGGCATATGGTGGTGGATCTCAGTCGCCCGAACAGTTGGGACGGCTCCGGAGGCTACGATCTGGCTGCTGCGGCCGCGTCCTATTTTACAGGGTTGGCGCAAGATGCAAGGGACCTCATCGAATATCTGCTGACTGCGCAGGCGGCACGGGGTGAAAACAAGTGAATAGCCTTGGCAGCGTTATGGACTGGCTGACATTGGGAATTGTCAGCGGCACATGGCGGGGATTTGTTGACCGTCATGAGGAGATGGTGGCCAACCCCAATCTCTACAACATTGTCAATGCCCTTACCGGAGGATTCTTAGATACGCTCAAGGGGGCCGTTGCCCCTGAAGAGCCGTGGTCACTGGAGCATTGGCTGGATATCCTCGGCACGGCGCTTACAGTCTACGCGGCCTACCAAACGGCGGTCAACGTCAAAAGCATCCTCACCGGCGGCGGGGACGACGCGCTGCACGCAGGCGGTACGCTGGCGGACGATGTGGATGATATTGTCCGAAACGCGGGGCTGACACGGGCGCAAATTGATGATATAATCAAGATGCCAAGGGGACAGAGACCGGATCCCAGCACCTATCTTACAAAGGAGTACATTGACCATCATCTGTCGCAATTCAAGGACGGTGTGACCAAAATACAAGCAGCCTTAAAGCGAGATACGGTTGGCCCGCCCGAAGGAACATATGTTATGCCGACGTCAGTCGTTGATGACTTACTTAAGCGAGCGAATGGAGACGTCAATCTTTTGGAGGATTTCCTGGGACTTGAAAGAGGCGCATTGGGAGACGCCCCGGTACGCAT
>NZ_DALZCH010000199.1:0-1997 GCF_031978065.1 Oscillibacter sp. | reverse complement strand
ACGGTGATTACCGCCGCCACAGAGGGTGGGGCGGTGCTGGATGTACCCCGGGAGGTTGCGGAGCTTTTGCCGCTGTACATGGCCTCGCAGCTTTACAAGGACGACGATCTTCGGGCGGCGGTGCAATACCGAAACGAATTTGAGGACGCGCTGCAAAAACTGCTGAGCGCTTCCCGGAAACGTCCGGCCGGCGCCGGGAGCTATCAGAACACCACCAGATGGTGGTGACAGGAAGGGATGCTGCATGAGTACCTTTTCGGTTCCGTCGGGAGACGGAAAAAGCACGCAGGTAAATGAATATTTCCGGGGTGTTGATTTAAACAACAGCCCCAGCAACGTGGACTTTTCCCGGTCCCCCAACGCGCCAAACATGATTCGGGACCAGGTGGGCAAGGTGCGCAAGCGCATGGGCTACACCACCGTTGCGACCGCGCCCAACGGCGGGCGTATCAACGGCGTGCATGAGCTGGGCGAAAAGCGGCTTGTCCATGCCGGAACGATGCTGTACCTGTGGACCCCAGAGGCGGAGTGGACGGAGCTGGCCGCCGATATGGCGGACGCCTTCTCCGGCGCGTTTCGCTTTGAAGACAAACTGTATCTGCTGGACGGAACGCATTTCCGGGTTTACGACGGAGAAAATCTGAAACTGGTGAACGCGGAGCCTTATGTGCCCACCGTGATCATTAGCCGTGCGCCCAGCGGCGGCGGAACAGCCTATGAGGCGCTGAATATGATCGGAACCAAGTGGACGGAGACGTTTTTAGGCAAGGCCGGAGACACGGTGTATCAGATGACAACCACGGAGCTGGACAGCACCCCTGTAACGGCTGAGGTTTTGTCCAGCGGCGGGGATTGGATTAAAAAGACGGAAGGGACGGACTTTACCGTAGACCGCGCGGCGGGCACGGTGACCTTCACTGTGGCTCCGGGAGTAACGCCGGTGACCGGGCAGGACAACGTAAAGATTACGGCATCCAAGGACCGGGGGACGCTGAGCAATATAGAAAAATGCACCGTGCACACCGTTTACGGCGTGGGCGGCGCGGCGGACAGGGTGTTTTTGTCCGGGAACCCTGACAAGCCCGGGTTCGACTGGTATTCCGGCTATGAAGACCCCACGTTCTGGCCGGATACCGGGTATACCAAGGTGTCCCGGGACGGACGGAAGGTGGTGGGATACGCCATTCTGGGGAGCACGCTGGCAACGTGCATGGACGGAGACGAGGGAGAGCGAACTGTGGTGGTTCGGCAGGGGAGCCTTGACGAAAAAGGAGAGGCCCTTTTCAAAATCACCAATACGCTTATCGGAGAATGCGCGGCGGCTCCCCGCAGCTTCGCCTATATGGGCAAGGAGCCTTTATTTCTGACGAAGGCGGGAGTATACGCCATCACGGCGGAGGAGCTGACCGGAGAGAAGTATGCGCAGGAGCGCAGCTTCTTTATACGCAGTGCGCTGCGGGATGCAAAAGGCATTGTGGACGCATTCGGGATGGTCTATCGGGACTTCTACGTGCTGAGCGTGGACGGGAATCTCTACCTGCTGGACGGACAGCAGAAGACCTACGAGAAAAATAACCCTTATTCTTCTTATCAGTATGAGGCCTATTTTTGGCCGGAAATCAATGCCCGGTGTCTGTGGGTGGACGGAGAAGCGCTGTGCTTTGGGAGGGCGGACGGGGCCATCTGCCGTTTTGCCGTGAATGTGGACAAACCAGAGAGCTACAACGACAACGGGGAGGCCATCGAGGCCTACTGGGAAACCAGCGACTTTGACGGCAAGGTAATGTTCAAAAATAAGACCATCACCGCCATAGCCGTGCGGCTGGCCGCGGCGGTGCTCACCGGTGTGAAAGTAGACGCCCAGAAAAAGGGCATCTGGACGCAGGTATATGACGCCAAGGAAAAGGCCCGGTATTTCGACTGGAGCTACATCGACTTTTCAAAGTTCGTATTCAGTGCTGACCGCACACCCCACACCCTGGTGGGAAAGGTAAAAA
>NZ_DALZCH010000198.1:0-2011 GCF_031978065.1 Oscillibacter sp. | reverse complement strand
GTGTACAGCGCCTTGATTCTCTGCTTTGCCGTTCCCAGCACGGAGACAATGCGCAAGTGCTGTAAATGGTCCCAGCGCCGCGCCTCGTTTTGCCATGTTGCTTCGGCTACTTTTTTCGGCGCCACTACCAGCACCCGGGAAACCTGCCAGCGGTTATACCGCAGGTCGTTGACAGCCGTTAGGGTTTCCACAGTTTTGCTCAACCAAGGCCCATATCCTGAAACAGGCCCAACGCAGGGTCCTGTATGATCCGCTCTACGGCGTAGCGCTGATACGGATGGGGTATGAACTTCATTGCGGCATCACCTCCTCCACAAAAGCTTTGACGTCCGGCAGCCCTTTCAGCACCCGCACGTCCATGCCGCGCTTCTGCATTTCGGATATCTGCCATTTCTGAATTGCCGCCAGCCGTCCAACTTCCGTCTTTAATTCGGCGTAGATGGTCTTCCCGTCCGGCGTAATCACGATTCGATCCGGCACACCGGGATTTCCCGGCGAAACAAATTTATAACACAGGCCGCCCCGGTCACGCACCATCCGCACCAGCTTGGCCTCAATCGCACTTTCTTTCATGATCTTTCCTCCGCCGAAGCCGCCATTGGGAACGGTGACACAACGCAATTGCTCAGGAGCGGAAGTCGGTACAGCTTCCGACCCTCACGCAGTCTTGCTTCAATTCGCGGGTCCTCTCCCGTCAGTTTCGCCAGCACCCGGCCCAGCCGATTCGCCGGCGGCTTTGCCTCCAGTTTTGCGGCAACCTGCGCCGACGTGAATTCACCCCACTGCTCGGCGGGGAGATCGTAGTTGAGCATATCCCGCAGCTCGTCTTCAAAATCAAGGGCGCGGGTGTATGTGGTGTTGACGCCGCCCAGTTGCTGGCGCTCTTCTTTGGTCAATCGAAATCCTCCCGGCTGCGCCTGATATGCTACCTCCATCTGCGCCCATAGCTGGGTTTTCCAGTCGTTGGTGATCGCAAAGAGCCGGTCGAGGTCTATATCATCCACAGGAACGGTCCAGAATCGGCGGTTCCCAGTGTCGTCAATCAGGTATTCGCCGGGGTTTACCGTGCCGCAAAAGGACGTTCTGCGGGGCCGCTGCACGGGGTTGTGGGCGTATGGCGTGCGGTATTCGTCCATGTCCTGCGTGAGAAAGGCTTTTAACCCGGCACTGTCCCGGGAGGTGGTGCGGTCCAACTCGCCCAGTTCGCAAATCCAGCTGTTCAGCGCCTGCATATAGGTGTCTTTGTCTCGCAGGTCCAGCTTGGCCCCCTCCTTGAACATACGCGGCATCGGCACCAGCTGTCGCAGGGCGCTGGTCTTTCCGATGCCTTGATCTCCCTGAAGGACAAGAACGCCGTCCGCCCCCTGTGGGCTGTATTCGTCGTTGTGGGCCATGGCCACGCATTGCCGCAGCCATTTGTAAATCAGCGTCCGGGAGAGAGTATCTGTAATCCCCCAGATGTCGTATAGCTCCGCTATGCGGTCAATGCTGTCCCACGGCGCGACTGTGAACATTTCCAGCACGGGGTTAAATCGGTTCTCTTCGGCAATCACGTCCAGACAGTCCGCAACGGTCGTTTTCGCCGCACCTTTGATTCCGGCCAATTTGAGACGGTCCAGCAGAGGAACCGGGAGTAAGTTTCCGGCATTGGCGCGGGACCACGCTTTCGGGTATCCGGATAACTCCACACGCCATGTCACATCATTTAGTTTGATTTGGATGCCCAACAGAAGCACCAGACGCCGAATTACATCCGTAGTCAGCACTTCGCCTTTCAGCCCACCGAGGAACATAGCAAGTTCAGCGTCATTTCCCGTAACGGGATTCCCCGTTTCGGTCTTCTGGAATGCCTCTAAAATCTCCGCGCCGCGCTCTCTATGCATCAGATCAGAGACGGCGGTGTCCTGCCTGCACAAGTCGAGCATGGACATATTGGACGGGAGCCGATTTGTCGGGGTACCCGGCGCCGCGTCGTCGTCCTGATCGCCGAATTTGTGCAAGCGCACCAGAT
>NZ_DALZCH010000197.1:0-2241 GCF_031978065.1 Oscillibacter sp. | reverse complement strand
CACGTCCTCGTCATTGCCCACGATGACTTTTGCGGGGACTGTATAGCTCCCGCCCGCGGCGAGAATGTCCGTCAAATCCGCCGTCACCGTAATATCCTCCGCCTTGACAGACGCCACATCCGCTGCGGTTCCCCGCAGGGACACCGGCAGCTCCGTGGTCAGAACAGTTACAGTTTTCCCTTCCGGTACATTTTCACACGTAAAATTCACGGCATTGAAGTCGGCGGAGGCCATGTCCTTGAATCGGACGGTCATGGTTGCCCGGGCAGCTCCGCTGAGGTTTTCACAACCCGCGGGGACGTTGATGGTATACCGATAGGTGGAGGGTCCCACAAATTCCGCCAGTTCGAAATCGTCCAGCGTGATATACTCCACGTCCTTCAAAAGCTCTGCCGCGCCCGAAACCGTAATGCTGGCGGGGGTGATGGAATAGTCCAGATTCTTAACTCTGGCTCCAGCCGTCTCAATAAAGTTTACCCGAAGGGGCAGCTCCTTTTCCACGTTCACGGGCAGCGTCACCTGAATCTGATCGGAGGTTGCGCGCAGGTTGGAGGTGTCCTCAATCAGCTCTCCGGACTCGTTATAAAGCTCGTAGTCCAGCGCTCTGGAGACAGTCTCCGTGGCGTTGTCCACCGCAAGCGTTACCTTGGCATAGGCCACTGCGTCCACCTCGGTACGCGGGCCGCGCAGCTCCAGCGCCTCGGGCTCCAAACGGAGCTCACCGGCAATATACCCCTCGGCCACGGTACCCGTCAGCGTACAGCGGATATCTACGTTTCGCCGATAAAGCTCGCCGATTTCCACATGGGCGGCATAGGAGGCATTGGAATAGGAGACGGCGTCTCTTGGAATATTGCTGGGATAGCGAACCGTATAACCCACGTTGTGGGCCCCGGTTTCCGTAATATCGGACAGGTTTGCCTGAATGCGGATTTTATCAGGGTCCAGCTTGGCCAGAATCAGCCGCCGCGCCTTAATGGTCAGCGTCATGGTCTGGTCACTTTCCGGCAGAAGCATCAGCCCCCGGTCGGCCAGAATAGTATCCGACCCAACATATTCGATGGGGATATCGCTGATGGTTTTCTCCTTCTCGGGGTTATTGATGCTGTCCACATACAGCCAGATGGCACAGGAGCACAAAATGGAGAGGACGACATACAAAACCTTGCTTTTGTTCCAGCGCTGTTTATTGTTCTCCATTGCGGCCGCCTCCTTCCCCGCGGACACGCAGCAGCCCGAAGAAGCCCAGCTTCCGGTCCGACGGTTCTTTCTCCTGGGGCAGCAGCTCGTTGCGCAGGAGGTTTTCCAGCGTTTCCGGCATCAGATGCCGCTTCAGCATCCCGCCCACGGCCACGGAAATGGACCCCGTCTCCTCGGAGACAATCACCACCACCGCGTCGGAGTTTTCGCTCATGCCGATACCGGCCCGGTGACGCATCCCCAAGTCCCGTGAGAGATTCACGTTTTTGCTCAAGGGTAACATACAGCCCGCGCCCAAAACCCGTCCCTTTCGGACGATGACCGCGCCGTCGTGCATGGGCGCCTTCACGAAAAAGATATTTTTCAAAAGCTCGCCGGATACATCCGCGTTCAGCACCGTACCGCTGCGGACCATGTCGTCCAGCAGAATCTCCCGCTCGAAGACAATCAGCGCGCCGGTGCGGGATTTGGACATCTCGGTGCAGGCCAGAACAGTCTGTCCGATCATGCGTTCCAGCGTGCTCTCCGTCTCTCCTCTGGTGAAGAAAAAGGCCAGCCGACGGCTGCCCATCTGCTCCAGCACCCGGCGAAGCTCCGGCTGAAACAGGATGATGAGGGCCAGAACGCCCCACTCCACCATCCGGCCCATGATGTAACTGATGCCGTTGAGGTGAAAGATGGAGGACAGCCACAGCACCGCCAGAAAAATCAAAACGCCCTTTAAAAGATTTGCCACCCGTGAGGTCTTGACAAAGTTCAGCAGCTTGTACAAGACAATGGCCATCAGAAGAATGTCCAGAATGTCCGTGATTTCAATTGTCAGCAGATACCGGGCAATCATGCCTGGCAAAAGCGAAAATTTCGCGCTCATCGCTGTATCAGCTTCCTTCCCGGGTCAGGGCGGGATTCCGCCCACGGAGAAAGCCGTGGGATTCGGAGCACACCCAAATTACAAGAACGTTTATATTATATAGAGTATGACGCCAAATTACAAGGCGAAAGGCTTCAAGATTCATAGTAGGTTCAACGATTTTCAGGATT
>NZ_DALZCH010000196.1:0-2246 GCF_031978065.1 Oscillibacter sp. | reverse complement strand
CTGATACCGCGGTATTCGCGGAGCGATATTCTTCCTGCATGGTGAAGCCCTCCGGGCTGGGCGGCTCTGCCAACATTGGAATGCCGATTGATGTAACCTACGGCGGAACCCGTACAAAGGGTACTGCTGCGGTAGCGTCCAACGGCACGGTTACATTTACTGCAGAGGGCGGCGGCGGAGATTAAGCGCGGTGCTATGGCACGGCGCTATTTTTATAAACGGGCGGAGGGAACAACCCTTCGCCCTGATTTTTAGGAGGTAAATATGGCTGAACTAAAATTTGAAACTGGTATTGTGACATTTACCGTGAACGGTGGGTATGAAATTTCCTTCAATCCCACCGACACAGCATTCGTTAAAAAGCTGTTTGATGCTTTCGAAACCCTCGACAAGCGGCAGGACGGATATAAAGCGGAGGTGGAGAAGAACGCCAACAAGAGGGAAGTATTTGACGTCGCACAGAGAATGGACGGAGAAATGCGCGAAATCATCGACGGGGTTTTCGGGGACCCTGTGTGCGATGGGATTTTCGGCGGCATGAACGTGTATGCACTGGCTGATGGACTTCCGGTGTGGTGCAATTTTATGCTGGCGGTCATGGACGAGGTTGACACCACTTTCTCACGCGAACAGAAGGCAACCAACCCGCGAATCAGTAAGTACACTGCAAAATATCACAAATGAGCGGGCCGTGGAATGATTTGCTACCAACCTCCGTCGAGGTAAACGGAACCAACTATAATATCCGCTCAGACTACCGCGCCATTCTAGATATCTGCACGGCCCTATCAGATGCAGATTTGAGCGATGAAGAAAAGCCGTTAGTCGCGCTGGATATCTTTTATCCGGGGTTCTCGGATATGCCACAGGAGAATTACGAGGAGGCCGTAAAGCGGTGCTTCTGGTTCATCAACTGCGGGGATGCACAGCAAGAAAGTAGCCCTTCCCCAAAACTGGTTGACTGGGAACAAGATTTTAAATATATCGCAGCTCCAATCAACCGCGTAACCGGACAAGAAATCAGATCGGTCGATTATATGCACTGGTGGACGTTTATTGCAGCCTATCAGGAAATCGGAGACTGTACATTTGCTCAAATCGTCCGTGTCAGAGATAGGAAAATGAGAGGAAAGCCGCTGGATAAATCAGATCAAGAATGGTATCGCAAAAACCAAAGATTAGTAGATTTCAAAACACAATACACGCAGCAAGACGACGCAGTGTTTGATGTGTGGACGGGAAAGAAGAAAGCCGCCCCCATATAGCAGGGGCGGCAATCCTTAAAAGTGGCAATCTGAAAGCTGAACCCTGAGCAGCGGGGTTCCTTCACATTTCCCTACAATGGTAATATCCTGACCATCTTCAAGTGATGCCAAAATGTCATTATCTGACTCGCTTTCACCGCTAAAAAAACATTCAATTGGGTATAGATTCAAACCATCTCCGCTGTCAATCGAAACACAAGGGTTCTTCGAAACTACATCTTGGGTGATATCTGATATCTTCCCGCTGACGGCAATCCACTTCCCGTTATATGTCTCGTCAGCGCTTACTTTGTTGTCCGAGTAGGCCTTCCAAAGAGAGATGGAAGACACGGTTAATTCGGGCTTTTGCAAGACCTTTTCTGTCGGAGATGGAGAGGCACTGCCTGCAAGTTTTAGCACAAGAACCGAAAAGAATATTAAAAAAAAGATGGCGGCAGCGGCGTTGATCGGGTTGATATAGGCGTTTTTAGCTCCGCAACGAGGACACGCCTTTGCGTTTTTTGCAATTTCAGCCCCGCAGGATTTGCATTTGGCCGTTTTGCTGCTCATGGGAAATCCCTCTTTTCTATCGTTCTATACCCAAACATTACCATATTGCAGCAAAAAAGTCCACAGTTTTTTAGGAGGTGCTATAAACATGCCTGACGGCTCTATTACGTTTTCAACGGCACTAGATAATGCGCAACTTGACAAACAGTTACAATCCCTGAAAAAGAAAATTATCTCCATTGAGGACAAAGTTTCGCAAAAGCAGGCGGAGCGCACGCCGTTCGCAGAGCAGTCAAAGCAGCTTGCCGCAGATTTGGACGCTGCAAAGGCGCGGCTTGAATATATGAAAAGCGGGAGGGAATTTTTTACATCGGGGCAAATTTCCGCGCAAACGTCAATGGTGAAAGAATCTGAAAAAGCATGGGTGGCCGTGCAATCTAAAGTTGAACGGTACGATACAGCCATTAACAGCGCCACCATAGAACTTGAGCG
>NZ_DALZCH010000195.1:0-2295 GCF_031978065.1 Oscillibacter sp. | reverse complement strand
GGAGACGACCAAGGGCGGCATCATTCTCACCGGCTCCGCCAAGGAGAAGCCCTCCGTGGCTGAAGTGATTTCCGTGGGCCCCGGCGGCAACGTGGACGGCAAGGACGTGGTCATGACCGTGAAAGCCGGCAACAAGGTGATCACAAGCCAGTATGCCGGAAGCAAGGTTGCGCTGGAAGACGAGGAGTATACCGTGGTGCGCCAGAGTGAGATTCTGGCCATCGTGGACTAAAGCAGTCTCAAAAACAACTTCTTAAATTTGGAGGTAATGCAATATGTCTAAACTGATTAAGCGCGGCGAGGACGCCCGCAAGGCGCTGCAGGCCGGCGTGGACACTCTGGCCGATACCGTCAAGGTTACCCTGGGCCCCAAGGGCCGCAACGTGGTGCTGGACAAGAAGTACGGCGCGCCCCTGATTACCAACGACGGCGTGACCATCGCCAAGGAAATCGAGCTGCCCGATCCCTTTGAGAACATGGGCGCGCAGCTGGTGAAGGAAGTCTCTACCAAGACCAACGATGTGGCTGGAGACGGCACCACCACCGCAACCCTTCTGGCGCAGGCCATGATTTCCGAGGGCCTGAAGAATCTGGCCGCCGGAGCGAATCCCATTGTGGTGCGCAAGGGCATGGCCAAGGCTGTGGAAGTTGCCGTGGCAGAGATCAAAAAGCAGTCTAAGAAGGTGGACGGCATCAAGGATATCGCCCGCGTGGGCGCCGTCTCCTCTGGCGACGAGGAAATCGGCAAGCTGATTGCCGACGCCATGGACAAGGTTTCCGCCGACGGCGTGATTACCATTGAGGAGTCCAAGACGGCCGAGACTTACAGCGAGGTCGTGGAGGGCATGCAGTTTGACCGGGGCTACATCACCCCCTATATGTGCACCGACACTGAGAAGATGGAGGCCAACATCGACGACGCCTACATCCTCATCACTGACAAGAAGATTTCCGTCATTACCGATATTCTTCCCTTGCTGGAGCAGCTTGTGCAGTCCGGCAAGAAGCTGCTGATTGTGGCTGAGGACGTGGAGGGCGAGGCCCTGAGCACCCTGATCGTGAACCGTCTGCGGGGCACGCTGAACGTGGTGTGCGTCAAGGCTCCCGGCTTTGGCGACCGCCGCAAGGAAATGCTGCAGGACATCGCCGTCCTCACCGGCGGCACCGTGGTGTCCGAGGAGGTGGGTCTTGAGCTGAAGACCGCCACGCTGGATATGCTAGGCCGCGCCCGTCAGGTGAAGGTCACCAAGGAAAACACCACCATCGTGGACGGCGCGGGCGAAAGCCAGGCCATCAAGGATCGTGTGGGCCAGATTCGCGCCCAGATTAGCAACACTACCTCCGAGTATGACAAAGAGAAGCTTCAGGAGCGTCTGGCGAAGCTGGCTGGCGGCGTTGCCGTCGTAAAGGTCGGCGCAGCCACCGAGACGGAGATGAAGGAAAAGAAGCTCCGCATGGAGGACGCACTGAACGCCACCCGCGCGGCTGTTGAGGAGGGCGTTGTCGCTGGCGGCGGCACCATCTTCATCAACGTCATTTCCGCCGTGGAGGCTCTGATTCCCTCCATGGAGGGCGACGAGAAGACCGGCGTGCGCCTGATTGCCAAGGCGCTGGAAGCCCCCATCCGCCAGATCGCGGCCAACGCCGGGCTGGACGGCTCCGTGATTCTGGAGAAGGTCCGCGATTCCGGCAAGGCGGGCTATGGCTTCGACGCTTATAAGGAAGAGTACTGCGACATGGTCACCGCCGGTATCATTGACCCCGCCAAGGTGACTCGTTCCGCTCTGGAGAATGCCGCCAGCGTGGCTTCCATGGTGCTGACCACAGAGTCTCTGGTGGCTGACAAGCCCGAGCCTCCCGCGCCCGCGCCCGCCGCACCCGACATGGGCGGCATGTACTAAGAGAAAGTCTTGCGCCGGGGGCGTTTTCACGCCCCCGGCGAATCCCTCTTTTGCAAAAATGGATATTTGATGAGAGATTTTCCCGAAAACCTCTTGACAAAAATAGGCGTTATCTGGTAGAGTAATCCTCGCCCGCCACACCGGCGAGCAAATTTGGCGGCATAGCTCAGTTGGCTAGAGCATGCGGTTCATACCCGCAGTGTCCCCGGTTCGAATCCAGGTGCCGCTACCAGAATTCCCACGGGACACGGCGTGTCCCGTGGGGGTTCGCGAAAAGTTGATATGGCCAGGTGGGCAAGGGGATAAGACACGGGCCTATCACGGATGTAAGAGGGGTTCGAAGCCCGGACGGGGAAGCAAAGCTGTCTGGCTGGAAGGGCCGGTGGGCGGGTGT
>NZ_DALZCH010000194.1:0-2316 GCF_031978065.1 Oscillibacter sp. | reverse complement strand
GACAAAATCCACCGCCCCGGCATCCAGCGCGTCAAACACCCGCAGATTCAGAGACGACACCAGAATCACCGGCACCCGATAAGCCGGAAGCAGCTTGCGAATCAGCTCGATACCGCCCATTCCCGGCATTTCCACGTCCATGGTAATCACGTCCGGGTGAAGCTCTCCCACCTTTTGCAGTGCGTCCGCCGCGTCCACGGCAAAGCCCGCGATCTGAATATTCGGCTTTGTGGAAAGCCCACTGATGAGATAGCTCCGCGCCACGGCGGAATCGTCCACCACCATCACACGAATTACGTTTCCCGACATTGCCATAGTGTCTCTCCTTTTCCGCGTCAGGTTTTATCCTTTGAATTCCCTAGCGCTTCTGGAAAGTGGCCGGTGCCAGATAGCGATATCCGGGATTGCGGCCCATCGTCTCCGAATGGCCGATTAAAAGGTATCCTCCGGGCTCCGTCGCCTCGCAAAAGCGGGCAAGCAGTTCGTCCTTTGTTTGCTGATTAAAATAAATCATCACGTTGCGGCAGAAAATCACATCAAATTTCAGCCGGAAACGAATGGGGTCCATCAGGTTGAAGGTACGGAAAATCACATTGTCCCGAATGACGGGGGCCACCTGATACTGCTCTTCCTCCGCAGCGGGAACAAAAAATTTGGATTTCCATGCCCCGGGAATAGTATCCGGCAGGGCATAAACCCCCTTTTGCGCCTTGTCCAGCGCCTGCTGGGAGATATCGGTGGCCAGCACCCGGGTATCCCAGTGGGCGGCCTCCGGTCCCAAAAAGTCCTTTACGTACATGGAAATGGTATAAGGCTCCTCGCCGGAGGCGCAGCCCGCGCTCCATATGGAGAGCATCCGCTGGCCCTGACGGCGCTTCACCACATCGGGCAAAATGGTGTTGCGAAAAAAGTTAAAATGCTCCTGCTCGCGCATGAAAAACGTGTAGTTGGTGGTAAGCTTGTTGATGACAAGCTCAATATCGCCGGGGTCCTGCTTTTCAAGCACCTGATCGATAAACGGGCCGAAGCCGGAATACCCCTTCGCCTTTACCGTGTAGGAAAGCCGCCCGGAAATCAGCTGCCGCTTTTTGCTCAGGTCGATTCCGTAGTGCTGCTGAATGAAATTCACCAGCCGCCGGAAGTCCCCGTCGCTGATTTCCATGGGAGCAAAGGAGGATACCGTGTTCTTCTGCTCTTCCCCCATATTCAGTGCTCCAGCAGTGCCGCCGCGTCCAGCTCCAGCATGGTCCCGCCGTCAGGCAGGGAGCTCATGCCGCACATCAGCTTCTGCCCGTTGGTGGAGGGCATGGGCAGCAGCGAACTGCGGGGCAGCTTCACCATCTGGTCCACCCGGTCCACCAAAACGCCCAACTGCATTCCGTTGATATTCAGCACAATCACGGACTGCTCGTCGGCGGCGGGCTTGCCCAGCCGCAGACGGATGCTGATGACGGGAACCACTTCGCCCCGCAGGTTGATGATGCCGCACACATAGTTCGGCAGCATGGGCAGCGGCGTGATGCTCTGATTGATCAGGGCCTCCACCACGCAGTCCACCCGGATACCCACCCGCAGCAAATCGCACTGAAACACCAGAAACTGATCCATTTCCTCTGTCAGAGCCGCCCGGGCGGAGGTTCCGTCCTCCATGAAACTCATCACTTGGTTATTCATATTTTCATAACCCTCTCTTTCTGCATCGACGCCGCGCTCACTGGATGGCCGAGTAGAGGTTGGCCACGTCCAGAATTACGCTGATATTTCCGTCGCCCAGAATTGTGCAGCCGGTGATGCCGTGTTGCTTAACATTAAAGGTGTTGATATAATTGGGCAGCGGCTTCACCACCACCTGCTGCTCACCCATCAGCTCGTCCACAAACAGGCAGTAGGTGCACTCGCCGGACTCCACCCACATCAAAATGCCGTCTTCGATTTCGTCGCAGCCTGTGCTCAGGCCGTATGCGTCCTTCACCCGGATGACGGAATAGAAGTTGTTCATCACTTTCACCATCTCGCCGTGGGCCGCGTCGTGGATGATATCCGCGCCGCTCATCTTGAAGGACTGGCGGATGTTGTTGATGGGAATGGTGAAAATAGAGGAGCCCACGGAAACCTCCATCCCGTCCAGAATGGCCATGGTCAGGGGGATTTTCAGCGTGGCGGTCATACCCTTGCCGGGCTCGCTGGTCAGCACCACGGCGCCGCCCACCTCCTCCACGTTTTTCTTCACCACGTCCATCCCCACGCCTCGTCCGGAAAACTCCGTTACCTCCGTGTTGGTGGAAAAGCCGGGCATCAGAAGGAAGTTAATAATCT
>NZ_DALZCH010000193.1:0-2338 GCF_031978065.1 Oscillibacter sp. | reverse complement strand
GGCGACCCATTGTTGATTACATTGACACAGTGGCAACGGTTTTGCGGAGGATTGCTGGCCCTCTCCCAACGGATAGGCCTCTGAGTACATAACACCCTAACAAGAGAAACGCAACAAGCCGTGCTGATCGTCTTAAAACGACCGGCACGGCTTTTTCTCGGCTTGGAAAATGACTTTAGCAGCGGGCAGGTTGGCGCGGACCCACAGCGCTCTAAAAACAGCGCTGTCGGCAAGCAGCATTCCGGAAAGATAAGACTCCATCTGGGCCGTCACTCTGGCGCAACCGCGTTTCAGTGCATTCTCCGCTCTCCGAAACACACCTCTGGCAAATCTGTCTGCAAGCTTCGATGGACTTTTTTGCCTTGGAGCATTTACCTTCCGTAGCCGTCCGGATGGGCGCTGTGCCAGTCCCACGCGGTTTGGAGAATGGTACGCAAATCGCCGTACTCCGGCGCCCAGCCCAGCACCGTCCGCGCCCGGTCTGCCGAGGCCACCAGCCGTGCCGGGTCCCCCTCCCTGCGGGGCTGAATCTTAGCCGGAATGGGGTGTCCAGTGACGCGGCGGGCCTCCTCCAATACCTGCTTGACGGAAAAGCCAGCCCCGCTCCCCAAGTTGAACGCGCCGCTGTCCCCGCCTGCCGTCAGATAGTCCAGCGCCAAAATGTGGGCCCGGGCCAAGTCGCAGACGTGCACATAGTCCCGGATGCAAGTACCGTCGGGGGTGGGATAGTCGTCCCCGAAGATGAAAATTTGCTCTCTCCTGCCGTTTACCACCTGCAAAAGCAAGGGAATCAAATGCGTTTCCGGCTCATGGGCCTCACCCATGGCCCCCCCCGGCTGCGCGCCGCAGGCGTTGAAATACCGCAGGGCGACATAGCGCAGGCGGTGAGCTTCAGCAGTCCATTTCATCATCTGCTCCATGGCAAGCTTCGTCTCGCCGTAGCAATTCGTGGGAATTTTTCTGTCCGTCTCGGAAATTGGAACCCGCTCCGGCTCGCCATACACGGCGGCGGAGGAGGAAAACACGATGTCCCGCACGCCGTAGGCCGTCATGCTCTCCAGAAGGACACGGGTTCCCCCCAGATTGTTGTCGTAATACCGCAGGGGGGCGGCCATGCTCTCCCCCACAAGGGAGCTGGCGGCGAAGTGAATTACCCCGTCAATTTTTTCCCGCTCAAATAGAGAATCACAAAAACCTTGATCACGGATGTCTCCTTGATAAAACCGAGCCGCCGGGGGCACCGCCGTTCGGAATCCGGTTTTCAGATTGTCGGCCACCACCACGTCCCGGCCCGCGTTTAAAAGGGCCAGCGCGGTGTGGGACCCGATATACCCCGCGCCCCCCAGAACCAAAATCGCCATCGTTTTCCTCCGTTTCACCTGCGCGGCCCCGCTTGAATGGCGCGGCGGTCCCTGAGTGGGCGCAGGCGGATACTGTTGTTTTTTCCTGAATATTGTACCACGTTTTTCAGAGCAAGGAAAGCCCCGGATAAAAGTTGGCAAGCCGCCACGCAAGCATCCGCGCAGGAGGAGATTAGAGTAAGAAACACACCTGCTTGTGTAAAATTTTTTATTCAGTTGAAGCAGGTTCCCAAAAGCAGCTAAAAGTGTTGTCCTGCAAAGCATTGCGCAAAAAAGGCCCGCCCCGAAAGGGGCGGACCTTTTTTTGCTAAGTCAGGACCTAAGATTACTGTGGCAGTCGATTATTTAGTCCTGATGACAGCAACCGCAGAAACCTTCAGGTAGTCATCCGCACTGGTCTTATTGTTCATCACGATGACCAGCTCGATCTCATCATCGGCCGCGGTTCTGCTCGCATCATTCAGATAGTCATAGACATTCTTCAGGCTGGAGAAACCGTTGTCGGTCAGGTCAGAGAACTCAGCGCCGGAGGTGTTAAGCACCTGACCGACAGTGGTGGATCCACCAACAAAATACTTCGTGGTGCCGCCATCGTTGTAGGTCTGGGCACCAGTCATGTCGGTGACAATAACAGTGCCAGCACCATAGGGAGTAGCGCTAGCGCCGTTTACACCGTAGATCAAGCTCTTGTTGGCGGTGTCAATGCTTGCCTTGGTCAGAGTCAGCTTGAACGCGGAAGTGGCATTCTCAACCTTGGTTGCAACAGAGCTCAGCTTGTAGGTGCCGTCAGTCTTCTCGGCATAGGTGGCAAACTGGGCAGCGTTCAGGTTGTCGGTGGAGGTGTAGTCGTCCTCGGCACCGTTGACCCACACATGGTAGGTATAAGTGCGGACGCCGTTCACCACGCTGTCGCCCTTGACGGACTCAATATACAGAACCTTGTCGGAAGCAGCATCGGAAGAAGAGGTCGTCACCAC
>NZ_DALZCH010000192.1:0-2360 GCF_031978065.1 Oscillibacter sp. | reverse complement strand
CCAGACTCAAGGGCTTGGTGAGATAGTCGTCCTCACCCTGTTCCAGCCCCGTCACCACATCCACCTCAGTATCGTTGGCAGTTAAAAGAATCACCGGAACGGAGTCGTTCCTGACTTTCATCTCGTGAAGCAAGGCAAGTCCGCTACCATCCGGGAGGTTAATATCAAGCAAAATGAGGTCCGGCGCGCCGTCGGCAAGCAGCTCACGCGCGGATTTCAGATCAAAACACGGAATAATCTGAAACTCCTGATCCTTTAACGCAAGACACAGGCCTTGGTTCAGATTGCGGTCGTCTTCGACAATCATAATACACTTCATCATTTTCCTCCTTCATTTTCTATTTACCCCAACTCACGCCCTAAGAGTCTGCGTTGCTTTACGGAAAGTCCCCTACAACTCAATGATACGCTCCAATTTCTCTGAAAAAAAAGCTGCTTGAGCTACTCGGCGTCAATATCGGCGTTTAGTAATGTCAATCGTTTGTGGTTTTCTGTGCATTACGGATTTTGTCTGTACAATAATGATACCACAATGAATGAATATTTCAAATTGTAATTCGTAACCATGCGGGAGTCTTGCCGCTGCCAGCAACGCCACAGCAGACAGTACGGGCTTTGGCACGTACGCAAAAGGACAGGGCAGACAGCAAAAACTGTCCGCCCTGTCACGGAGATTTATACCCGGTTCACTTTTTGCCCCTATGATACCCCGCCGAAAGGCTGGGCCGGGAACTTATTGAAGACACAGGAAGACTTACAGAAGAATGATGCCCGCTTCTTCGCAGGCGGCAATCGTGTCCTTGTCCCAAAGACTGGCCTGAACCTCGCCGATGTGGCAGGTACCAAGCAGCAGCATGCACAGCCGGGACTGACCGATGCCGCCGCCAATGGACTGGGGCAACTCGCCGCTTAGCAGCATCTTATGGAAGGGGAGACTTCTCCGCTCGTCGTGGCCGGAGAGGGCGAGCTGGCGGTCCAGCGCCGCCTCGTCCACCCGGATGCCCATGGAAGAAACCTCGAAATTGCGCTCCAACACGGGATTCCACATGAGAATGTCGCCGTTCAAAGTCCAGTCGTCATAGTCCGGGGCGCGGCCATCGTGGGGCTTCCCGGAGTTGAGCTTCCCGCCGATCTGCATGAGGAACACGGTGCGGTGCCTCTGGCAAACGGCCTTCTCCCGCTCGTTGGGAGTCAGGTCGGGGAAACGGTCCTCCAGCTCCTGCGTGGTGATGAAAAACACGTCCCGGTCCGGGCGGAAGGTGAGAGCCGGATAGTTCTTGCGCAGATCCTCGGCCGTGTCGCAGATGGAGGCCACGATGGTGCGGACGGTATCCTTGAGGTACTGGAGGTTCCGGTCCTCGCGCGGGATGTGCTTCTCCCAGTCCCACTGGTCCACATACACGGAGTGGAGATTGTCCACCTCCTCATCCCGGCGGATGGCGTTCATGTCGGTATACAGGCCCGTTCCGGCTTTGAACTCGTACCGCTTCAGCGCCAGACGCTTCCACTTGGCGAGGGAGTGAACCACCTGTCCGTCGGTCCCTACGTCGGGGATGTCAAAGCTCACAGGGCGCTCCACGCCGTTAAGGTCGTCGTTCAGGCCTGTGGCCCCGTCCACGAACAGCGGGGCGGAAACCCGGTGAAGGTCCAGCCGCTCTGTCAGATTCTTCTGAAAGTCGGCGTGGATAAATTCGATGGCGCGCTGAAGCTGGTTGTTGGTCAGGGGCATTTTGTAACCGGCGGGAATCACAATTTTACTCATGTTGGGCTACCCATCCTTCTGAATTTGAATTTCTTATGGAGAAGTCTCAGTCAGCGCTCAGCCCAGCAGAACAAGGCCGTGGCGCAGTCTTTTCAGCGTTTCGTCCCGCCCCAGAATGCGGCAGATTTCCACCGCGCCGCCGGGCGTCACCAGCTTGCCCGCCGCCGCGATGCGCACGGGCCACATCAGCGTGGCGTTTTTCACCTCCAGCTCTTCCGCAAGGCCCGTCAGCGCGCCATGGACTGCGTCCGTGTCCCAAGTGGGCAGGGCCTCCAGCGCGGAGATAGCGGCGGAAAGCATCGCCTTGGAGATGTCCTTATCCGTTTTGGACTTCTTATTGACATAAAATTCAACATCATAAGCGGGAAGCGCGTCGAAAAAGTTCACCTTTTCCGGAATTTCCGTCAGTTTTTCGCACCGAGCCTGCAACAGCGCGGCAATGTCCGCGGGGTTGATGGCGGGGTTTTTCACGCTTTGGCGGATATACGGCTCCGCAATTTTCGCGAATTCCTCCGGTGCAAGGGCGCGGAGATAGGTGGCGTTGAAGTAATCCAGCTTGGCGATGTCGAAAATCGCGGGGGATTTGGAGATTCCGGCA
>NZ_DALZCH010000191.1:0-2586 GCF_031978065.1 Oscillibacter sp. | reverse complement strand
TACGATTGGGACGCCTGTATCTATTACAGTATCGAATACGATTCCTGAGCGACTGTCCGCTGGCGGGCGTGGCAACCGGTCCGGCCGCATTTATTGCGGTCCCAGTTTTAAGTCTTGCGGGCGGCATTGTCGGTGCTTTGGGCGGAGATGCGCTGGGGCGGTATATCGTGGACATTACCTGTACGGAGGATTAGATATGGGACTGATTAAACTTTTATGGGACCTTTACTATTTCCCACGGCACCACAAATTTACGTCGACACCAGACAACTGGCCGCCGGACGGTAGTCTGCATTTTATTGAATGTGGGACTGCCTCTTGGAAATCCATACCAGAAACGTATAGAAACTATGAATTTTCGCCAAACGAAGATGAGTATGATCGCAGAATTGGGGAACTCGGCCTAGAGATTATGAAGCGTTTCTGTGTTTCCAGACGGGTTTTAACAAAAATAAGATCCGTCAGGGAGGTTTCTAAAAAAAAATCTCCACCCGTTCGCTTTCCTGTGCGCTATCAGCGGTTTTTGCAACAAACTCAGCCGCAGACCCCTACCTATGCAGGACATGATAAGGAACTCTTTTTTTGCACCTATGGCTTTGATAGAACCGCGCTGGCTGCATTTAAGGAGCTTGATCGAACGGATGACTGCTTTTTTGATTATTACGTTTTGCCGGATACGCCCGCGATTTCAAGCGCGGAAGAAGCCGCCGAAGCGGCTGCGGCTGGGGAGTATGACGTGTGGTTTAGCCTGAGCGAATGGGGGCCGTGCGCGCTTTATATAACGCTGAATCCCAAAACGGTTGACGCGGGTAAATTGCAGAAGCTGATTGCAGCGGTTTGCAAGGAAAATGATATTTTGTTTCAGAATCCGAAAGAGTACGAAGGATAGTTGTATGGCAAGAAAGCGGGATCATTCCATGCTGTATGGCGTGTTGGGTGGGTTCTTTACTTGGCGGAAGTGTCGGCGCAAAATACGGTGCGCTCATTGGAACAGCCATTCTTCCTGGCGTTGGAACTGCAATCGGCGGTTTTGCCGGAGGTTTGCTATTAGGCGTTGCAGGTTCCTATGGCGGTGATTGGTTTGCACAAAAAGTAATTGATATAACGGAAGTGATGCAATAATGTTTGGGAAGAAAAAGGAGTTTTTTGAAAAGGCCATGGAAGAAGAAGCCCTTGCATGGGAGACAGACCAACATCTGCTCTCCTGGAATGTGGCGGGCGAGCATCGGCTGTCGCTTGGCTATGCAACGCATTCCTTAGAGGACTATCAGGGGCTTGTTCCCGTCGTATTGGACGTGATGGATGAACTGCTCAAGGATTGCGCCGTTTTCACCTGGCTAAAGACCCCTCTCCTGCAAGTTTCAAGTACAAAAAGTTTTTGGTTTCGGAGAAACGCTCCAAAGAGGGTTCTTCCAAACTTAGCTGCGCAATATGCGTCCGAAAAGAAAGCGGAAACCTTTTTTGACGGCGACTGTGAGATTATTGTGCAGACAAAAGGAGCCAATCGTGCATTAATGGAGCGTTTTTATCAGATTCCAAACTGCGCCACTGCCTTTGACCACTCCGTCTATGGTTTTTACACGCCGCCGGAAATCGACCCCCAAGGCCCCTATGAGAACGCGCACTTCAGCGTGGTGCATCCGTTGGCGAATTATGTCATTTCGTATCGAGGCTTTCACGTGGAGCTCAATGTTTCCATAAACCCCGCAGCGGTATCGGAAGCCGATGTAATGGAGCGCATTCAGCGGGTGTGTGAAAAGCACAGTAAGAAAATCATATAGTGGCATAAATGCGAATTTTTCTCTAACTTGCGCGGAGGATTAGATATGGGACTGATTAAACTTTTATGGGACCTATACTATTTCCCGCGGCATCAAAAATTTACGTTGACGCCGGATGACTGGCCGCCGGACGGTAGTCTGCACTTTGTCAAGTGCACGGACGAAGCCCAGAAAACCGTTCCTAATACTCATACTCGATATCAGTTTTCCTCTAATGTAGGTGAGGATGACCGAAGAATCGTAACGCTCAGCATGGTGATTATGAAACGCTTTTGCGGTTCTAAGCAGGTTTTGACAAACGTTCACTCCACTACGAAATTTTCAAAAAAAGGAAAGCGCCCTTCTGAACGTTATCCGGTGCAGTACCGACGCTTTCTGGAGCATATGGGTTCTCCTGCCTCCATGTACACTAAGGATGAAAAAACGCTGATGTTTCTGACAAAGGGCTTTGACGCGGCCGTGTTTTGGGCAAACAAGACCATCAGCACGGTAGATGATTGCTTCTTTGATTTTTACGTATTGGCGGATGATCTCACGATTGCAAATGCGGAGGAAGCCGCCGAAACGGTTGCCGCTGGGAGGTACGATGTTAGGTTTCAGGTGAGCGAATGTGGGCCTTGCGCGCTTTATGTAACGCTGAATCCCGAAACGGTTGACGCAGGCAAATTGCAGGAGCTGATCGCAGCGGTTTGCGAAGAAAATAATATTTTGTTTCAGAATCCGAAAGGGTACGAAGGATAGTTGTATGGCAAGAAAACGGGATCATTCCATGCTGTATGGCGTGTTGGGTGGGTTTGGACTTTTT
>NZ_DALZCH010000190.1:0-2675 GCF_031978065.1 Oscillibacter sp. | reverse complement strand
TGATACCGTGCTGATCTCTGCGGAGCTGGTGGCGCTGCTCCAGAAAATCCGGGACTACTTCGGGAAGCCTGTCACCATCAACAGTGCCTACCGCACGGCGACGTGGAACGCCAAGCAGGGCGGGGCTCCAAAGTCCCAGCACCTGTTGGGCATGGCGGCAGATATTTCTATTGCGGGAGTGTCGCCGCTGACGGTTGCGCAGTATGCGGAATATTTGCAGCCCAAGGCCGGAGGCATCGGAGTATATAAGTCCTTCGCCCATGTGGATGTGAGGGATACCCGGACGCGCTGGGACAGCCGCAGCGGCAGCGAGAAGGCCGTGCTGGGCTGGCCGGGGTATAAGGAAGAGTCCGAGCTGGACAAGGCCGTGGACAAGCTGGCAGCCGCTGGGGTAATTGACAGCCCTGACCGCTGGAAGTCCGGGAACTGGACAAAGCGGGCTGTGGAGCTGTTGATTATCAAGATGGCCGGGAAGGTTTGAGTGGGGCAGCCGGATGCCATGTGGCGTCCGGTTTGTCCTCTTCTGAGGTTGAATAACCCCGTCTCTGAGGATAAAACCTTGGAGACGGGGTTTTAATTAATAAATGACTTTGATGGAATTTATGTCTATGTCGCCAAACTCCACGCTTTCAAAATGATACAGGTTGCCTGTCGCGTTTCCTCTTGCCCGCGCGTTATATGTTAGCTGAATTTCTATTGGAACAAGGGTACCTGTATATTCATCGGTAAATAGCGCGTAGATGGTTCCTTTGCGTGCATATGAGCCGTACGGTATCGGTGGGGTATAATTCGGAGAAGGTTCGTATAGGTCTACATCCAATAATGTAAGAGAAGGTGGCTGCACATTATAATTTAGTAAATTTATGAGCGCTTTTTCCGATTCATCCGTCAATTTGAATGTCGCGGTTCCAATAAGCTCGCCGGTTCTATCATCGAAAATGACTATGCTTGGATTAGTAATTTTTGTATACATGACTCTACCTCCTTCTTCTATACTATTCCGCAAGAAGGAGTTATACGAATTCGACGTGCCTAGCAGAGGAGAGCCTTAATGATTTCATATGTAAGGCCATTGACGAGAGGATGGAGCGTTTAAGGGGCGAATAAAGCAACTCCTCCGTAGGAGCATCGGCTCTTGCGGGGGATTTTTTTGTGTCCATTTTTTAATTGTTTTGGATAGGTGCTATTTTGGAGTAAAAACAAAAGGGAACATATTCTTATCAGTCATTAAAGGAAGAATCCGTGTCGCTGGGAGTGTCGCGGAAAATACCATTGCAAAACACAAATGTTTTTGAATGCTAAAGTCGTATCGATTTAAATGCAACATAAGCCGTTTAAAATATTTGAAAACTATATTGACAGGAAATAAAAAATAATGTAATCTATTGGAAAAAGAAGGTGATTCCCTCGACTAATTTGACATCAAGCGAATATGAAATATTAACGGTGTTATGGTCCAATCCAGATGGGCTTACTGCAAAAGAAATTAATATGCAGAAGCGAGCTGAACTGTGGAAGGATTCTTCTATTCATTTGATTTTGGATAAGATGTTGAAGCGGGAACTTGTGGCCGTGGGCGGTCTTGAGCGCTCGGGAAAAACTTATAGCCGAATTTTCAAGGCGGCAATAACTCCAGAACAATATGCGCTTATGCAAGTCAATCGAAACGCAATTTACTTTAAAGATAAGCGTATAAAGGGATTGTTTTCAGCTTTGGTAGATAGTGACGAAATTTCATTAGAAACAATTGATGAGATCGAGAATCTCCTGAAGAAAAAGAAAGATGAGTTTTAATGGGTGTGTCGGTCTTTACGTTCCTAATGTCACTAATTTGGTGTAATGTTTTTATTCTCCTTGGCGTATTATGTCGAAGAACTTTGGCGCTTAAGCATGGTGTAAACTTAATTCTTGCGATGATTGCAGCCGGGATTGTGAGATTGCTGGTACCCATTGAACTACCCACAGTGATTGTAGTTCGATCCGAAGAGATCATGCCGTCTTTTCAACGCTTTTTCAGTGCTCAGGCATTTGAAATGCATGGGCACTCTGTTAACTGGTTAGATATAATTTTGGCTATCTGGATTGTCGGAAGTGTAATGCATTTGTTGCTGATTGCTTGGTTGCTTTTTCAGCAAAAGCGAAAGATTCGCAGAATGAGAACAGAAGACCATTTAAAGACTTCGGAGTTGGTCGAAGAACTTAGACGCGCTTTGAAAATAGGACCAAAATGCCGTGTAGTTATCTCATCTGACGTAAAAACTCCGATGCTTGTGGGATACTTTTCGCCAATCATATTATTACCGCCACTTGCTTTAACGGAAGATGATATGCGGTATGTCCTGTTGCATGAATTGAATCATTTTATACACAGACATTTGTGGATTAAACTGCTATTTAACGCTTTTTGTGCATTACTCTGGTGGAATCCACTTGTGTATATGGCAAAAAGTGATTTGGATTACATTCTTGAAGTGAGCTGCGATCGGGCTTCGGTGCGCGGGCTAGACACAAAAGAGCGTATTAAGTATGTTGAAGCGACGAGCAACGTTATGAAACAGTTGATAACTTTGGTTACCAAGTCTACCCTCTCCGTTGGGTTTATAACGGCGGAACCAGAGCGAATCGTGCAGCGGTGCGAGTTGATTTTATTCCCGCCAAAGAAGATAAGCCGGACG
>NZ_DALZCH010000189.1:0-2699 GCF_031978065.1 Oscillibacter sp. | reverse complement strand
TGACGCTATAGCCCACGATGCCGATAAAAATGGCCACTGCCATGGAAATCACCACCCACACAGTGGCGACACGGCGGCTGAGGCTCAGCTTCCGCTCGTCCGCAATGGCCATAAACCGCAGCAGAATGTGGGGCATTCCAAAGTACCCAAGACCCCAGGCCGAGGTGGAGATAATGGTAATCAGGCTGTACGGAACGGCGGCGTTTTCCGCCCGGCTGTGGCTCAGGGCCATGCTCAGATAGCCGGGGAGCGCCCGGGCGTTGTCCATCACCACATCCAGTCCACCCGCAGCGTTCACGCCGAACAACAGCACAATCAGCAGGGCCACGGTCATGACAATGCTCTGAATAAAGTCGGTGGTGGAAGCGGCAAGGAAACCGCCCATGGTCGTGTACGCTACGATCACGATACCGGAGATAATCATTGCCGCCAGATAATTTACGCCGAACAGGCTGTTGAACAGTTTCCCGCAGGCGGCAAAGCCGGAGGCCGTGTAAGGAATAAAGAAAATCAGGATTACCACAGCGGAAATTCCCGTCAATAGGCGCTTTTCATCCCCAAAGCGCTTGGAGAAAAACTCCGGAATGGTGATGGCGTTCAGCTTATGGGTATACAGCCGGATGCGGCGGGCCACAATCAACCAGTTGAGATAGGTGCCCAGTGCAAGACCCACGGCAGTCCAGCCCGCGTCGGCCACACCCGTGAGATACGCCACCCCCGGCAGGCCCATCAAAAGCCAACTGCTCATATCGGAGGCCTCGGCACTCATGGCCGTGACCAGCGGGCCAAGCTTTCGCCCGCCAAGATAGAAGTCGTCCGTGGTCTTGTTCTTTTTAGAACAGGCCGCGCCGATTGCCACCATCGCAATCAGATAGACGAAAATCGAAATAGTAATGCAGATATTCGCTGTATTCAGCATAGTTTCCAGTCTCCTTTGCACACAAGTGCTCTATAATATATCATATTCCCCTCCAAAAGGGAATACAAAATCCCGCATAAAAACGATTTTTATGCGGGATTTCACCAATATGATCAATTTGTCCGGGTCTAAACCGCCTTCTCGGCTCACAGCCTTCGCAGCGCGTCCACCAGAGCGGTCTTTCCCTCGGTCTTCTCGTCCTTCATTTTGACAATTCTGGCGGGACAGCCTGCTACCACGGCGTTTTCCGGCACATCTTCCACCACCACCGCACCAGCGGCCACCACGGCGTTTTTCCCTATGCGGATGCCCTCAATCACCACGGCGTTGGCGCCCACCAGCACGTTGTCCTCCACAATCACGGGCGTTGCAGAGGCAGGCTCCACCACCCCAGCCAGCACTGCGCCGGCCCCAATGTGGCAGTGCGCGCCCACCGTGGCCCGTCCACCCAGCACCGCGCCCATGTCAATCATGGTGCCGGGGCCGACAATGGCGCCGATATTGAGGATAGCCCCCATCATGATCACCGCACCCTCGCCGATCTCCACCTTTTCGCGGATAATGGAGCCAGGCTCGATGCGGGCCGGAACGTCCCTTGTGTCAAGCAAAGACACTCCGGAATTCCTCCGGTCGTTTTCCACCATCAGATCAATCATCTTGGCGCGGTTTTGCTCCAAAATGGGGCCAAGCTCCGCCCAGTCGCCAAACACGGTGTAGCTCCCATTGGACCCAAAGACTTTGGCGGAGCCAAAGTCCACCGCACCTGACATATTCACGTAGACCTTCACAGGGGTCTTCTTCTCGGAATTTGCGATGTAGTCAATAATCTCCTGCGCGTTCATTGGTTTTAATTCCTTTCTATCGGCTCCCCGCGCATCTCGCGCGGAATCCGCACTGTCAGGTTGAAAATTTTTTATTGCCCGAACAGCAAGTCCTCAAGAGCGTAAAACCCCTTGGGTCTTCCCGTCAGCAGACCCGCCGCGTGAAGCGCGCCGTTCACAAAAATCAGGCGGCTGGCGGCCCGGTGGGTTATGGACAGTTCCTCATCCGGGCCGAAGAAGGAAACCGTGTGAGTCCCCGCGACGGTGCCGCCCCGCAGAGCGTGGACGCCGATTTCTTTTGCGGTTCGCGCACCGGTGTTTCCCTCCCGCCCATAGACGGGGGTATATTCCCCGGCCGGGTCGATGGCGGAGAGGAGCAGCTTTGCCGTGCCGCTGGGCGCGTCGGCCTTTTGATTGTGGTGAATTTCCTCAATCTCAATGTCAAACGCGGGCTTCAGCGTGTCGGAAACCTGCGCCAGCGCCCTGCGAAACACCGCGATGCCAAGAGAGAAGTTGGCGGCGTGGAGCACCGGGGCGGCGGTTCCCAGAGCGCGAAGCGCCTCCATTTCTTCCGACGTGTAGCCCGTAGTGCCGGAGAGCAGGGGCGTACCGGTACGGCGGACGTAGGCTCCAATCGCGCCCAGCGTCTCCGGCCGGGAGAAATCGATGGCCATATCCGCCGCCGGAAGCGAGGAGAGCTGCGCAAGGCTTTCCCGGTCTAAGGCGGCGACCACCTCGTGGCCCAGCTCCGCAGCCCGCTGCTCCAGCAGCTTCCCCATTTTTCCGTGTCCGATCAGTATGAGCCTCACAGCAGACCCGCCTCCCGTATGGTGGCCTCCAGCTTCTTCTTCGCTTCTTCGCTCATCTCATAAAGAGGCAGGCGCATGGGCCCCACATTCAGGCCCATCAGGTTCATGGCGGTCTTCACGGGAATGGGGTTGACCTCCAAAAACAAATCG
>NZ_DALZCH010000188.1:0-2716 GCF_031978065.1 Oscillibacter sp. | reverse complement strand
ATCCGCCCCCGGAGTCACTACCTCCGAGAGCGGGAAGTGTGGTCACAAAGAGCCACATCTAACACACTGCCATCATGGCAGATTATGAAAGGAATGTCAATATGAATCTTTCTAACGATGAGCGGGATCTGGTGGAAATTTATAGAGACGCCACGCGAGACAAGAATACAGATATGCTTATTGCCATCTACGCGATAATTCAAAGACTCCTTGAGAAGCAAGGCGACGTCCCGCCCGATCAGTACCCCGATCAGCTTAGTGGTTTTACCAAGGGAGAGTATAAGCGGGCCATTAAAAACTTGCGCCAGGCTCAGGTTAGGGCGTTACGCACGGGCAATCCGGATATGGCGGCGGAGTTCGATCTATCTATACAGTGCATTCGGGAGCGTTGTTTGCGCAAAGTGCCGGCAGCGGCGTGAGCGAAATCGCAGGGGTTACTCCAACACTCCACAATTATAAATTTGAAGGGATGAAAAGCTATGCTTTATATTAAGACCAGAAGAGGAACCCATATCCCCATCGAAGACGGTGGTGATGGAAACGTTTTTACTCAGTGCCCTGTCTGCGGAAAAGAGTTTCCTGTATTTCTCAGTGATTGCATTGTTGACGGATGTCTTGATGCCAATTTCACAGCATGGTATTGCTCCGCGTGCAACGATAAGGTCAACCTTCTCGCAGGCCGCGAATGAAGATCACTCTTGCTTACTTACCGGCGGAGGAGCAGGAGGCCGTTGCTACCGCAGCGGCGTTCCAGCACCTGCACCCCGGAGCCAGAATACGCAAAAGCGACCGGAACCCCCCATTTAAGCATCTGTATCTGACCATTAAAAGCGCGGGAACAAATTGCGGCATAAAGAAAAACTCTTGACCCATCCCCCACATTGTGATACAATTGTTCTAGTAAAGTATGGCATGAGTACCGCCCCTCGAGGTTAGCCTTTTACGGCATGGGAAACAGTTTAACGACTGTTCTCATGCCGTTTTTCTATTCTCCCGGTGCAGGCATTCCTTTCCCCTGCGCCGGGAGAACTCCAGCGAAGTGTGAAAGGAAAACAGATGGAAATGAATTTATTTATGAAACTCAATCTGAAGAAGAATCTGGAGGATACTGTTAATCAGTATCGGGACCACACCGGCGAATTTTCCAAAAAGTTTATGGCGGAGATGGGCCGATTCAATTCGCCCGAGGCGCGCAACCGTTACAGCAATGACGGGCTCCGGGACTTGGCCAATGAAAAACATGCTGAGCTGCTGGCCTCGCAGGTGGCGACGGGTGAAACCATGAATCAAAAGGCCCGCGCGGTTGTTAACGGTGTCAAGAGCTCGATTGCAGCAGCCGTCATGGGGGAGGGCAGCAGGCCCGAAGATTATGCTACGCGGATCAGCAACGCCCTCCGCTTTCTCTCTTATGAAACTGCTGATTCACTGACCGACGATGTAGCGCACGACCTTTTGCATGAGTTTGAGGGCGATTACGAAACAATGCGAAAGTTCAAGCGGATTGTTGAGCAAAAGGAATATGCATCTGCTGGACACGTCGATGCTAAACGTTTCCCGAAGACGTTCGGCAGCATTGAAAAGGCAGAAGAGGCCCTAAGTCAGTTTGAGGAGCTTGACCGGCTTGCGGAAACTGTCTTTATGCACCAGAAGGTGAAGTCCAGCAATGGTGTCACTATTGGTGATGTGTTCTATTCTGAGCCCATGGACTCCTATGGAGAGACTACGGGGTGGGATGCGCTGCTGAATCTGGCTGAAGCTGTTGACCAGTGGGGCGAGAATGAGGGCGATGCGGCGGAAGGCTAAAGGAGCGGGAAATTTCCCACTCCCCACATTGTGATGAAATAACTGCCCTACGGATTTCACAGGGCGGAACAGATGAAAGGTAAGACTATATGACAAAGAAACTTGCGCTCGATGATGGCATCATTGAGCTGGAGATCAACAGCAACGGAATCCTCCGCTTTAATCCTTCTGACTTCAATTTGTATCAGCGCTTTTGCGCCTTTGCAAAAGATATCCCGGAGATTGAGAAGCAATATCGCGCTGCCATTGAAGTAAGCCCCGAAGGTGGCGGAGATGTGGTGGCATCTGCCAGAGCCAAGTTGGACCGGGTAAAAGAAATCGACGATAAGATCAAGGCTAGGCTTTCTGCTGTATTCGGCGGCGGGAATGATTTTGACATCCTGCTTGGGGGTGTTAGCCTCATGGCGTGCGGGCAAAACGGCCAGTTCGTAATTACCAACCTCTTGAAGTCCCTCACCCCGTACTTGGAAGAGGGAGCCCGTAAGCATTTGGGCGATGCTGCCGGAGAGGCGGTGGCGCAGGCTGAAAAGAATCGCGCACAGCAAAATGATTGGATGGGATTTGCCCGAATCTGTGGAGATCGGCGGAGTTGAGTACGCTATCAATGCAGATTTTAGAGATGTTCTTGATATTCTCATGAGACTCAACGACACCGCCCAGACGGAGCAGGTCCGTACTTATGTGGTCCTCGCGCTTTTTTATTGTGACTTCTCCCACATGCCGGAGGAGCATTGGCAGGCGGCCGCAGATTACCTCATGTGGTTCATCAACTGCGGAGAAACCCCGGACGAAAAGAAATATCCCAAAACAATTGACTGGGAGCAGGACAGGCAAATGATTGTCTCGGATATCAACAAAGTTGCTGGCTGTGAAGTCCGGGCGCTTCCATTCTGCCATTGGTGGACGTTCCTTA
>NZ_DALZCH010000187.1:0-2886 GCF_031978065.1 Oscillibacter sp. | reverse complement strand
AGAAGTGCTGATCCCGGCCACCAGCCGTCCAGTCCCGCTGAATACCGGTGCGCCGACGCAGCGGACATTGAATTCCCGCCCGCAGTTGTCGATGGCATAGCCCCGCCGTCTGGTGCGCCACAGCTCTTCAATGATCTGATCATGGTCGGTCACCGTGGCGTCGGTAAAGGGCGTGCGGACCGTGGTAATGTGCTCTTCCCACTCCTCCTCCGGCATGGCGGAAAGAATGGCCTTGCCGATTCCCGTGCAATACAGTGGTGCGTGTTCTCCCAGCATATCGCGGTAGGGCAGCTCCTGCATCCGCGCTATGGGGTGGGCCACATAGAGATAAAGGACGTCTGTTCCATGAGGCAGACCGAAATAGACGATTTCGCCGGTTTTGTTTGCCAAATCCGTCAGCAGGTCATACACCGCTCGGGGATATCCTAAATGCTGGTTAATAATGTAGGAAAATTCCAGCAACTGAAGCCCCAGCGCATATTTTCCGTTGGGCTGTTTTACAACATAGCCACCTTGCTGAAAGGTTGTCAGGATATTGTGCGCGTTGCTTTTGGTGATGTGGTTCATTTCCGCCAGCTCCGTCACGCCAAGCTCCGGCGTGTCCGCAGAAAAGCATTCCAAAATCCGCAGCGCCTTTGCCAGAGATTTGACTTTGGGATCCTGTGCCCAGGTCATACCAATCTCTTCCTTATTGTTCATCATTACAGAACGCCTTTCTTTATTGTGATATTATTATATTAAAATCAAAAAAATTTCGCAAGCGATTTAAAAAAAACTGTGATTTTTTTATAGTTATACGTTTACGTCGCACTAAATTTGATCCTGCGTTTCGGAATGGTGAACAATTTTTTAATTTTTTGTATAAAAAGTCTTTTCCCCCGGCGATGCGTTCTATCCGATCATTTACAAAGCGCGTCCCCTCGTGTACAATTTCAGAGAAAAGGGCGTGCTTTTGCCCGGTTTATAACGCCGCCTACGGCGGCTAAAGGAGACGGTTTCCTATGCTTTACGACACAACAGAGCATCTTCTGGAATATTCATCCCTGTCCCCCCGACTGGAGCGGGCCTTTCGCTTTCTTGCGGAGACGGACTTTTCATCCCTCCCCGACGGCCGCATCGAGCTGGACGGGACGGACGTGTTTGCCGACCTGAGCACCTATGAAACACGCCTTGTCAACGACACGCCGGAGGCCCATCGAAAATACATTGATGTGCAGTATCTTCTGCGCGGAAAAGAGCTGGTGGGCGTGGCCCCTCTCTCCGCGATGCAGGAGGAGCTCTCCGGCGACGAGGCACGGGATATCTGGTTTTATCGCGGCCCCACGGAGCCGCTGACTCTGAGCGGCAGCCGGGTTTTGGTTCTGTGGCCTCAGGACGCGCATGCCCCCTGCGTGGCGGCGGACGCGCCGGAGACGGTTCGCAAGTGCGTAGTCAAGGTTCGCAAGGACTGAGGCGCAAAGCGTCCTTTCCGCAGCGTCGAAAACGGCGGCGCGGGATAAGTGTGTAAAAAGGCGTGCCTGACGTTCCAAGGAAAAACCGAGTCTCTTGTGTGGTTTGATAACCACGCCGCAAAGAGCTTGTATTTTGCGTAGAAGGCGCTCAAGCTGAATAGCTTGAGCGCCTTAGTCTGTCTAGAGCCCCCTTGAGTTCTGCGCGTTTACCTCCTGACGGCGTGTACCGATATATCCTGTTGTGTCCGCTTTTCCTCGAAACGGGTTTCTGCGCGCATCATTTTTGTCTATGCTCGAAAATGGTCGTTTTTTATTATTTATGGGCAGTCTTATTTTTTAACGCGGATGCATTTGAATTTCATCAATAAAAAATTAGTAGAAAATATACAAAAGTTACACAAACAAATGCAAAGGTTTGTACAAAAATTGTTGTTCACGCTTGCTTTGGCATATACTTTGCTTTCCTTGATTTACGCAGGCAAAACGCCTGAATAAAACTGCCAAAGGAGTAATTTTATGAAATTCGGTATTTTAAAGGACATCAAGGATGGCGAGTACCGCGTGATTGCCACACCAGCCGAAATCAGCTCGCTGACAAACGATGGGCATGGAGCGTTTGTGCAGAGGGGCGCCGGCGCCAACGCCGGATTTTCAGATGAGGCCTATTCCGCAGAGGGTGCCATTCTGGTTGACACCATGCAGGAGATTTATTCCCAATGTGATTTTGTAGCCAAGGTTAAAGAATTTGAATCCTGTGAATACGGGCTGCTGCGTGAAAATCAAATTGTATTCACCTGTATCCATCCGGCGGCACATCCGGAGGAAGTGCAGGCGCTTCTGGACAGCAAGTGCATTGCTTTTACCGCAGAGGACTCGCACCGGTACGGCTCTCCAAACTGTGAGGCAGCCGGAAAGCAGGGGGCGCTGATGGGACTGGAATCACTACAGTCGATTTACGGAGGAAAAGGAAAGTTTGTCAACGGTCTGGGCGGCGCTCCTGGTGTGCATGCCTTGGTTCTGGGCGGCGGCACCGTCGGACAGGCTGTTACTTCGGTGCTGTGCAGTCTGGGCGCCAGAGTGACTGTGATGGACATTAACATCGGCACGCTGCGCTCCACCGCCGTGCAATTCCAGCAGCGCGTATTTACTCAGATTTCGAACCGGTATAATATTGCCAAGCTGCTGCCAAGCGTTGACGTGGTTTATAATTGCGTCAAGTGGCCCAAAAACGCCACTGAGTTCATGATTGACCGGGAAATGGTCCGCTCCATGGAAAAAGGATCGGTCATTGTGGACATCAGTAATGATTACGGCGCAATTGAAACCTTCCATGAGACTACCCATGAAAATCCCCGCTATATAGAAGAAGGAGTGGTGCACTATTGTGTGAGCAACATTCCGGGCGCCATTGCCCAGTCCACCTCCATTGCATACG
>NZ_DALZCH010000186.1:0-2975 GCF_031978065.1 Oscillibacter sp. | reverse complement strand
GGCGGGACCCTGAGGCCCCTGTGGACCGGTAGGTCCGGTGGGTCCTTGCCGTCCGGGACAGCCGGGACAGCCGGGAGGGCCCGGAGGGCCGGGAATGCAGCAACAAGAATTGCACGAGGAGCCAGAATGAATTTTCATTCCGCAATCCTCAGAATTTGTAGAGGAATTATCGCATCCAGAGTTGGAATGCGAACAGTTTCTGAAAGCCATATTCGAAGTTCCTTTCATGATAGTAGGCTGGCGAAACCCAATACAGTGTATGCTTGCTTTCCCCTCTTTGCCATTCAGCCCACGACTGCGGACAGATTTTTTGCAGCATCCTTTTATAAATAATAAAAAAAGCCGCCTGAAGAATAATCTTCAGGCGGCTTTTCATTCGGTTTTGCACTTTGGGCTACTCCGCCCGGAAAACATGAATGTGAAACCCAATCCGAACGGAAAGGCGCTCCACGGCTGCCAGCCGCTCCGTCCCCTCCTTTGGTGTTTTCCAGTAATAGGGCGTCATCTGAAACAACGCGTGAATCTCCTCCTGAGAATTCAGCTCTATTCGCCTCTCCACAGGGACGACAGTTTCATAGGCAAAGCCCTCGTAGGGCGTGCGCTTTTCCTCATTGGGATAGGGCGCGTCATAGAGAATCTCCTTCAGCTCCCACAGGTGCATGGCCGACGGCACCACATAAAAAAAGCTTCCGCCGCTGCGCAGCACCCGCCGAAATTCCGGAACGCACAGGGGAGAAAAGCAATTCAGCAGCAACTCCACCGACCCATCCGCCAGCGGCAGCCGGTAAGAAGACGCCACCGCAAGCTCCACGGCTTTTTCCCGTTTTGCCGCCAGACGCACCGCAGCCTTAGAAATGTCCGTCCCCGCCATGCAGGCGCGCTTTCCCGCCTCGCACAGCGCATGATAAATTCCGGCGGTGTAATACCCCTCTCCGCAACCCGCGTCCAAAACCGCAGGCTCCGGTCCCGTGTGGGAGACAGCCAGAGCGCACAGCGCGTCCAGCAGCGGGCGATAGTAGTCCCGGGAGAGAAAGTCCCGCCGGGCGACGGCCATGCCGGGATCGTCGCCCGGAGCGGCGGAGTTCTTTTGATTTGCAGGAAGCAGGTGGGTGTGTCCCTCTTTTGCGATGTCAAAGCTGTGGCCACCGGGGCAGGCATAGGTTCGCTCCGTCCGCTCCAGCGCCGCGCCGCACAGAGGACAGCGAAACAGGCTGCTCATGTCTCTCCCTCGCGGATGGTCACGTCGTTAATCCACTTTCGGCTTCTAAACCGGAAAAATCCGGCGGGCATTTTACAGATGTTTTCCGAATAAATGGACAGGCACACCAGCCAAATGGGCGCGTTCAGCACCAGTCCCGTCAGCGCCGTCAGCGGCACTGCCACCAGCCACAGAGGAAGCAAGTCCAGAATCGCAGCCGCGCGCGCGTCTCCGCCCGCGCGCAGCACACCGGTGATGTTGGACACGTCGAAGGACTTCATGGGCATCATCACAATATAGACCGTGCACATGGTCACCGCCACCTTTACGGCGGTTTCCGTCAGGCTGAACAGCGGATAGAGAATTGGAATAAACAGCGTGGGCAGCAGCACCGCCAGCGCCACGGCAACCCCCGCTCCCAGTAAAAAAGACACCAGCAAGAGGCAATAACTCAGATTGTAAACCTCCTCATCCGAGGCCCGCTCCCCAATTCGCTTGCCCACGATGACGGCGGTGGAGCCCGCCAGCCCGAAGCAGGCCACCGTGGCAAATTTGTCAATATTGCCCATAATGGCATAGGCCGCCAGCATATCCGCGCTGATCACCGTATGTCCCATAATCGCGGTCATCACCGCTGTGCCAAGGCCCCACAGCGTTTCGTTTACAATGACCGGCCCTGCATAGACCACCGCGCTTTTTGCCATGGCTTTGCCGGGGCGCAGCAGCGCCCGGGGCGCCAGCGGAATCCGCCGGTTGGTGACGGCGTAAACAAATACAATGGCAAATTCCACCACCCGAGCGGTCAGCGTGGCCAGCGCCGCGCCGGCAATTTCCAGCCGGGGTGCGCCAAACTTTCCAAAAATCAGGCAGTAGTTCAAAAATGTATTCAGCAGCATGGAAATAGCAAATACCACCATGCCAAAACCGGGATTTTCCGTGCTCCGCTGCATTCCAACATACACGGAACTGACGGCGTTGAACACATAGGATATACCCACGATCCGCACATACGGCGCACCCAGTACAATCAGCCCCGCGTTGTTGGTGACAAGGCCCATCACCCACTCCGGAAACAAAAACAGCACCAGCGCCGCAAGCCCGGAGACAACAAACCCCGCATACGCCGCCACGCCCATCACCCGGTTGATGGAAACGGTATCTCCCTTGCCCCAATACTGGCACACCAATATCGTAAGGCCGCTCATCACCCCAAAAATGATCACCTGCACCAGAAATATCGGCGTGTTGGCGGCAGTGACCGCGGACAGCTCATCGTTGCCCAGCAGACCCACCATGAAGGTGTCCACAAAGCCAAGGGACGTGGTAATAAGATTTTGCAGAATAATCGGAAGCGACAGCTTCCACAGCCGGCCGTAAAAGCCGGGCTTTTGGCGAAGCACGGAAAACATAATTACCTCAATCGTTCTCAAAATATTTCATACAGAATATACCCTCGACTGTCTCTAAACAGCACGGGAATTTTCAGACGCGTCACAGCATGGGAAACCGGGCGTCGTGATGTTGGCGCAGGGCGGCCGCCGCCGCGTCAATTTCCTTTTTTGTAGTTTCCGGCCCAAAGCTCAGCCGCACCACTCCGGCGGCTTCCCGCTTTTCAAGGCCCAGTGCCGCCGTCACCTGACTGGGCTTTCCCTGATGGCAGGCGGACCCGGCGGAGATGCAGATGACCGCATCAGACAGCTCGTTCACCACGTTCTGGCTGGGATACCCCGGCATGGAGAAGGACAGCACATGGGGCGCGGTCCCCTTTGCGACAAAC
>NZ_DALZCH010000185.1:0-3003 GCF_031978065.1 Oscillibacter sp. | reverse complement strand
CCACGGGGCCATGTGCGTGAGCTATTCGGGCCGGTGCCTTTTGAGCAGCTATATGACCGGGCGGGATTCCAACCGGGGTGTCTGCGCCCAGCCCTGCCGGTATCAGTACGCTCTGATGGAGGAAAAGCGCCCCGGCGAATATTTTCCAGTGTTTGAGGATGAGCAGGGGACCTACATCATGAATTCCCGGGACATGTGCATGATTGACCATCTGGACGACCTGTGCGCCGCTGGGATTGACAGCCTGAAAATCGAGGGCCGGGCAAAGTCGGCCTATTACGCGGCGATTGTCACCGGCGCATACCGCCGCGGCTTGGACGCGGTGGGCGCAGGGGAGCCGATGGACCCCGTGTGGCGGGACGAGGTGGACCACGTTAGCCACCGCCGCTATTCCACCGGCTTTTTCTACGGTCAGCCGGGGCAGTACGTGGCCGACTCCCAGTATGTTCGGGAATGGCAGGTGAAAGCCCTTGTCACCGATTGTGACGAAACGGGAAACGCCACACTGTCCCTGCGTAATAAGCTGACTTGCGGAGCGCAGGTGGAGGTGGTGGGACCGGACTGCCGCCCCTTTGCCATGACCGTGCCGGAGATGAGGGATTCGGACGGTTTGACGGTTCAGGAGATCAAAACGCCCCAGGCCGTATTTCAAATGAAACTGCCCCGCCCTGTGCCGCCGCTGTCTTTGGTGCGGCACGCTGTGGAGCTTTCAGGAAAGTAAACGCCAGCCAGGAAAATAAGGAGAGAAACGATGAACGCAGACGTTGTGATTGTGGGTGCGGGCCCGGCCGGTATTTTTACCGCGCTGGAGATGCTCAAAAAGGGCAGTAAACAGAAAATTGTGATGGTGGAGAAGGGCCAGAGCGTGGAAAAGCGCCACTGTCCCAAGGACAAAACGGGCTATTGTGTGAACTGCAAGCCCTATTGCCACATTACCACCGGGTTTTCCGGTGCGGGGGCCTTTTCCGACGGAAAGCTGTCTCTCTCCTATGAGGTGGGTGGCGACCTGCCCACGCTGGTGGGAGAGGATCTGGCGCAGGAGACAATCAACTACACCGACAAAATTTATCTGGACTTCGGCGCGGATGAGCACATTGAGGGTCTTGGCAACGACCTTGAGCGCAAGGAAATCCGCAAGCACGCCATTCAGGCGGGGCTGAAGCTGGTGGACTGTCCCATCCGTCACCTTGGCACGGAGAAGGCCCAGAGCCTGTATTTTGCCATCGAGCAGTATTTGCAGGAGCATGGGGTGGAAATCCTGTTCGGCTACGAGTGCTCCAACATCATTCTGGAGAATGACGTGTGCAAGGGCGTTTCCATTTCCAACGGGAAGACGGAGCAGGAGATTCTGGCGAAGCATACCGTGGTGGCAACAGGCCGTCGGGGTGCGGACTGGCTGGAACGTCTGTGCGCCGAGCACAATATTGCCCACGGCCCCGGCACGGTGGACATCGGCGTGCGGGTGGAGGTTCGCAACGAGGTCATGGAGATGGTGAACCGGGTGCTGTATGAATCCAAGCTGGTGGGCTACCCCCGACCCTTCAAGAATAAGGTCCGCACCTTCTGCCAAAATCCCGGCGGCTTTGTTTCTCAGGAGAATTACGACAACAATCTGGCGGTGGTCAACGGCCACAGCTATAAGAATTTGAAAACCGACAACACGAATCTGGCCATTCTCTGCTCGCACAATTTCAGCGTCCCCTTCAACCAGCCCATCGCGTACGCACAGAAGGTGGGTGAGCTGACCAACATGCTGGGAGACGGGCACATTCTGGTCCAACGCTTCGGCGACATTCTGGACGGCAAGCGGACCTGGCCCAAGGAACTGGCCCAGTCCAATATCCGTCCCACGCTGCCGGATGCCGTGGCGGGGGATATTACCGCCGCCATGCCCTATCGCTCCATGGTGAACATCATCGGCTTCATTCAGGCCATGGACCATGTGGTTCCCGGCTTTGCGTCCACGGAGACGCTGCTGTACTCTCCAGAGCTGAAATTCTATTCCAACCGGGTGAAGATGGACACCGACTTTAACACCAGCCTGATGGGGCTGCACTGTCTGGGGGATTCCTCCGGCTGGACCCGAGGGCTGATGATGGCCTCTGTGATGGGAACCCTCATGGGCCGGAAAATTGCGGAGGAGGGCTGAACCCCCTTTCATTGGCAGCTCGACAAAGCGAACGGGGAAGAGTGGGGTGCGAAATTGCCTGCTTTTAAAGGAAAATAGTCGAATCAACCCCAATATGAGTTGAAAAGGCGCGGAACGTATTGTTCCGCGCCTTTTTTTACGCAAATACCTCCGACGGCAGTCTTATATTTTTTTCCGTTGTCAAGCCTGAATTTTACTTTGATTGCGACCTGATTTTTGCACCGGCTGTCCTATAATGGGGGATACACAGCCACGTGATGCGGGGGAGGGATTGGCGAGAAATGACGGTGGTGTACATAGACAGCGTGTTCGCGCTGAACGCGCTGGCGGACTATCTGTTGGTATATTCTGCCGCCCAACTGGCGGGTGCCAGACTGCGAAGACTGCGGTTTCTTCTGGCGGCGCTGCTGGGGGGCGCGTATGCAGCGGCAGTATTTCTGCCGGGGATGGGCTGGCTGACCGTTCCGCCGGTAAAAATCGCGGCGGGTGTGCTGATGGCACTGGTGGCCTATGGCGGCGAGCCGCGCTTTTTGCGACTGACGCTGCTGCTGTTTCTGGTGTCCTGTGGGTTTGCCGGATGCGTGCTGGCGCTGGGATTAGCCGCAGGGCGGGCCATGCCTATGGAAAGCGGGGTTTTCTACACAAATGTGGACGCGAGAGTCTTACTGATTTCGGCAGCGGCGGCATATCTGGTGCTGGCGGTGGTCTTCCGGGCCAGCGCCCGCCGCAGCGGAGCGGGGGGCTTTCTGGTTCCGGTGACGGTGGCTTTTTGCGGCACCCGCACCGCACTGACGGCCCTGTGCGACACAGGCAACACTCTGCGGGACCCCGTGACAGGCAGGCCGGTGTTGGTG
>NZ_DALZCH010000184.1:0-3033 GCF_031978065.1 Oscillibacter sp. | reverse complement strand
GTAGAAGATATTTCTCGGCATAATGCATCCACTAATATGCAGGACGCATAGACTTTTTCCGATAGGTCATCGAGTAGGATTTTATTTCTGTTTAATAGTTCGACAATTCCCGACACATATTTACTTTCAAAATCACAAAAGTGGTGATTGATTTTTTCATCTTCCAGCATTACCATTCTTAATTGCGCTAAAGCCTTATTGGATGTGGCATATACTTCAATATAGATTGAAATCCATCGCTCAATAAAATCAGGAAGATAAAATGGCTGCTGAAAATCATCTAATCTTTCAAGCAAAACACTTGAAAATGAATTGATATGCTGATCAAACGCTGCAATGTATACGTCTCGCTTATCCCTGAAATAACTGTACAGCGCACCGGTCGATACATGAGCTTTCTTTGCAATTTCAATCGTATTTGTTCCATGATATCCTTTTTCACAAAACAGCGCAAATCCGGCCTGTGCTATTTTGTTCTTTTTATCAATGGAGCGTTTTTGAACTGGTTCCCGTATGTTCTTCATTCAGCTCACCTCCGATTTAATTATATAGGCACACAGATAGGAGGTCAATAAAATGTGAAGTCTTACTCGTATTATGTTGACGCGGAATTGCGTTGGTGCTATTATTAAAACATGAAATGTTATTCGCGTTTGCGCGGAGGAGATAGCATGGACTTTCTTGAATTAGCAAAAGCTCGCTGTACCACACGTGGATTTACAGACGAGGAAATTTCAAAAATAGATTTAGATAGGATTCTGTCTATTGGACGTGTAGCGCCATCGGCCTGCAACCGGCAGCCACAGCGGATTATAGTTGTCCAAGATCCAGAGAATTTAACGAAAGTGCAAAAAGCGTACCAGACATTTGGATCTCAGTGTGTTTTAATTGTATGCCGGGATACAAGAAATGAGCTGATACGTCCATTTGATCAGAAGTGTTCAGGCGATTTGGATATTGGAATTGTTTGCGACCATATGCTGCTGGCGGCAAGGGAATTGGGCATTGGAAGCGTCATGGTTGGCCTTTTTGACCTGAATATAATCCGGAGAGAGTTCGGTATTCCAGAGTACATAGAACCCACTGCGCTGCTCATCTTGGGATACCCTGAAAAAGGCTTTTTAAATCCGGAGCGCCATAGTGCAGAAAGGAAGCCAATTTCTCAAACTGTAATGTACGAAAGTTATGCTGAAACAGTAAGCATATAAAAGGTGATTGCATTTTATGAATAAAACTAATCCTCAATTGCCCAAAGAGTTTCTATTGATAAATGACTTTTCTTCTTATGCGGAAGAGTTCCTCATATCAGAACTTCCGCTTTCTGAAATGAAAAGCTCTGGATCCGTCGTTCAAGGTGGAGATTTTTACAGCATTGAAATTCATAAAAGCATTTTTGAAAATTGTACATTTCATGCCTGTAAATTTCAGAAGGCAAGCTTTATTGATGTGATATTTCAGTCTTGCGACTTGTCAAATACGGAGTTTAGGGATGCCTATTTTGAAAGGTGCAGATTTATTTCCTGTAAATGTATAGGAGTAAATATGAGCGGTACGGTTATGAAGAAAACCGCTTTTGAAAATACCAACCTCCAATACTCATATTTTGATAGAAGTAGGCTGACAGATCTCGTGTTTGAAGGAGTTGACTTTACAGAGTCATCAATGGCGGAAGCAAAGTTAAAAAACTTTCAAGCAAACAAATCTAAATTTTTGAAGAACAACTTCCATAAGACATTACTTGCGACAGTTGATTTTACAAACAATGAATTGGCTGCGCCAATCGTGTCCTCCACGCCTGTAGAACTAAAGGGAGCTGTCATTGATATGTATCAAGCAGCAAACCTCATTGGACTTTGGGGAATCATCGTAAAGACATAAATAAACGTTTGTATCGGTGCTGTCTTTCTTCATATAGTAGGTGTGCCATGGAAAATGCAAATGGATGTTGTGTCCAGTATGTGGAAATGAAACGAAAGTGAAATTAAGAAAGACACTGTACTTAAACACTTTCCTCTGCTTTGTCCCAAATGCAAACAGGCGGCTCCGATCAATGTGAAACAATTCAATATTGTAGTTTTTAAAGAGCTACACGCATAGACGCAGAGCCGACTTCTATTGAGGGAACTCAATAGAAGTCGGCTCTTTTTTATATCCACCAAATGAGAAATGAGGCTTTTGCGAGTCAGTCTTCATGCCTGAATATCTAAAGTAACCCTCTAAATCCGTAGTGATAAGCGTCAGAGGCATACGATAGATAGGGGGGTGTATCATCCTTGACGATCTGTGCAAGGTCACCCACCTCACCAGACAAAAAGAAGCCCTCTTTGCAGAGTACATCAACCGCAAAAATACCTTGGATTTGCGGCAAGAAATGAACAGTCTGCAAAAAGAGCTGGACGTGGCACAGCGCAGGGATACGGAGTTGACCGCACACACTGAGATTCGTGAGCTGACGCCGGAAATCCTGCGGCTGTTTATTTCGAGGATTGAGGTAGGCGAAAAGAGCACCAAATACTCCCGCACCGCGGAGCAGGCATCCCCTGTATAATCACCGGTCGTGCCGCCACGGGATTTGGGCATTGCACTTTGGCGGGGTGGCATAATTAGCATCTTTTATTTGGAGATAGCCTAAAATCTCCTTGGTTTATATTATTAATCCGAGGATTCAATAATGGTTTGCGCTACCTTTTCAGGCTTTCCTTGACCGCTTTCCCATTTAGATACTGTCTGTCTTGAGATACCTAACATATCAGAAACTTGTTCTTGCGAATAATTTGATTTTTTGCGCAAATCTTGTAGCCTTTCTGCCATATCCATTTCTTTTACCTCCTGTAGAAATTGTAGCATAATCTGTCAGTTGCATACCACCGATACTGGTTTAAATGCAGTAAACTGTCAGTTGCGAATTCGAAATTTACAGTTGCATATCTAAAAAACCAATGTTTTAAGGTTTTTCTGTATTTGGTCGTTAAAGTTTGCTACGTTCCTAATTAACTACTATTTTAACAACATAGCACATCTCTTTAAATGTAG
>NZ_DALZCH010000183.1:0-3051 GCF_031978065.1 Oscillibacter sp. | reverse complement strand
TAAAAGAGGCCGGAATCCCTTACAGTGAACTGTCGGGCATTCAGGCCAACCCCCGCAGTGGGAAGGTCTATGAGGGCATCGACCTCTGTCGCCGGGATGGATGCGACTTTTTGCTGGCCATTGGCGGCGGCTCGGTTATCGACACAGCAAAAGCCATTGCCATGGGCGTACCTTACGACGGTGATTTCTGGGACATCTTTGCCGGCAAGCATTCCATTGAAACCGTTTTGCCCGTGGGCGCGGTACTGACCATCGCGGCGGCTGGGTCCGAGGGATCCGATAGTTGCGTCATCACGCTGGAGGAAGGCAACCTGAAATGGGGCTGTCCGAAATCAGACCTGATCCGGCCCAAATTCTCTGTTCTGGACCCAAGCTATACCTGCTCCCTCCCAGCCTATCAAACCGCCAGCGGCGTGACGGATATGCTGGCCCACATTATGGAGCGGTACTTTACCAACACCAAGGACGTGGACATAACCGACCGGCTGTGCGAAGCACTGATGAAAACCATCATTGCCGCCGCGCCTAAGGCCCTTGAAAACCCGGGCGACTATGCCGCACGGGCGGAGCTGATGTGGGCGGGAATGCTGGCCCATAACAACACCTGCGGCGTGGGCCGTGAGCAAGATTGGGGCAGTCATCAGATTGAACACGAGCTTTCCGCGCTTTACGACTGCGCCCACGGCGCTGGTCTTGCGGTGGTCATGCCTGCGTGGATGGAGTACGTCCTGCCCCACGATGTAAACCGGTTTGTCCAGTTTGCGGTGCGGGTTTGGGACTGCGACATGGATTTTGCCCATCCCGAAGTGACCGCCAAAGCGGGCATTGCCCGGTTCCGGGCCTTTTTGAAGTCCATTGGAATGCCCCTCACCCTGTCGGACATCGGCGCCAAGGCGGAAGACATCCCCATCCTGACCGCTCGCCGCGGGGAGAAGCCCGGCGGCTTCCCCTTCGGCGGATTTGTGAAAATCGGCCCTGAAGAAATGACCGCCATTTTGAATCTGGCGGAGTAAACTGTTTTATAAGAAAGTTCCCCCCATTGCGTTTCACGCAATGGGGGGAACTTTTTTCTATGATTCGTTGGAACGCTTTGGCTTTAATAAGCCACGCCCCAGAAAATATCGGTTTTGCAGGACTTACCGCACACAGGACAGACGCCCTCTGTTCCAGACTGCACCAGAGGCATACAGCGGGAAGTAACGCCCGCCTGCTCCTTCATCGCCACCTCGCATGCCTCCTCCCCGCACCACTTGGAACGAAGAAAACCGCCCTTGCCCTCGGCAATGGCCTTTGCCTCGGCAGGGGTCTTGATATCGAAGGTATTGTCTTCCCGGTTCTTCAGGGCCATGGCATACATATTGTCGTGAATTTCGTCCAGCAGCTTCTTCGCCGCCGTCTCCAACTCCGCAAGAGGAATGAAGACTTTCTCTCCCGTGTCCCGTCGGGCGGCGACGCACTGGCCCTTTTCAATATCCTTGGGGCCGATTTCCACCCGCAGGGGCACGCCCTTCATCTCATACTCCGCAAACTTCCAGCCGGGGGAGTTGTCGGAATCGTCCAGCTTCACCCGAATGCCCGCATCCGCAAGACGCGCGCGCAGCCCTTCCGCCGCTTCCAGCACGCCCTCCTTATGCATAGCCACGGGAATGACCACTGCCTGAATAGGGGCCACCTTGGGCGGCAGCACCAGACCGTTGTCGTCTCCGTGGGTCATGATGAGTCCGCCGATGATACGTGTGGACAGGCCCCAGGACGTCTCGAAAGGATTGGTGAGCCGGTTGTTTTTATCCGTGAAGGTGATATCAAAGGCTTTGGCAAAGCCGTCTCCGAAATAGTGGCTGGTGCCGCCCTGAAGCGCCTTGTGGTCGTGCATCATGCACTCGATGGTGTAGGTGGATTCCGCCCCGGCAAACTTCTCCTTCTCCGTTTTCTGGCCACGGATGACCGGCATGGCCAGCGCGTCTTCGCAGAAGAAGGCATAGCACTCAAGCTGACGCTCCGTCTCATCAACGGCCTCCTCGGCCGTGGCGTGGAGGGTGTGCCCCTCCTGCCACAAAAACTCCCGGTGGCGCAGGAAGGGACGGGAGGTCTTCTCCCACCGCAGAACGCTGCACCACTGGTTATAAAGCATGGGTAAATCTCTCCAGGAATGGACTACCCGGCTCCAGTGGTCGCAGAACAGCGTCTCGGAGGTGGGGCGGATGCACAGCTTTTCCTCCAGCTTCTCGCTTCCGCCCATGGTGACCCACGCGCACTCCGGTGCAAAGCCGGAAACGTGGTCCTTTTCCTTTTGCAGAAGCGACTCGGGAATCAGCATGGGCATGGAGACGTTGGTATGTCCCGTCTTCTTAAATTCCCCGTCCAAAATACGCTGAATGTTCTCCCAGATGGCGTACCCGTATGGCCGCAGGACGAACATTCCCTTCGTGCTGGTATAGTCGATCAGCTCCGCTTTTTTGCACACGTCGGTGTACCACTGGGCGAAATCCGTGTCCCGGGACGTGATGGCGTCCACCTGTCTCTTGTCCTGTGCCATGTTCTTCATTCCTTTATATTTGTAATAATTGCAACCGCGCGTTGCATTTTCACCGAATTCTTATTGTATCCAGTCCGGAGGAAATTGTCAACTGCTTCCCGGCAAACGTCACGCCCCGGCTGCTTCTTCCGCCCGCTTCATCTGCCCCAGCACGCGAAGCATCAGCGGCACCGCCACGGCAAAGGTCAGCACGTCGGCCAGCGGCTGCGCCAGCATCACGCCCCAAAGCTCCATCAGCCGGGGCAGCAACAGCACCGCAGGGATGAAAAACGCCCCCTGCCGCGCCCCGGCCAGAAGAGTAGCAGGTCCCGTGTCTCCAATGGTTTGCAGCGTCATGTTGCTGAACACCACCCAGCCTGTCAGCGGGAAGGTGGCGCACTGGAGCCGCCAGGCCCGCGCCCCCACGGCCACCACCTCGGGATCGTTTCGCACCAGGCCAATCAGCTCCGGCGCGAAGATAATTCCCACTACACCCATCACCGTCAAAAAACCCGCGCCCCACTACACGCAAAACC
>NZ_DALZCH010000182.1:0-3283 GCF_031978065.1 Oscillibacter sp. | reverse complement strand
CTATCCCGTGGGCTCCCGGTCTGCCGCTGAACGCCGACGGCTGGGTGGGGAATTATTTTAAGAAGGACTGAATCTCATGAACTATCATGAATTTTTAGATAGCAAAGTCAGGTCGGTGCCGTGCTGCGGGTTTTCTTTTGAAAAATCAGATATGACGCCGACGCTGTTCGAGTGGCAGAAAGATATCGTCTGCTGGGCATTGAAAAAGGGCAAGTCCGCACTGTTTGAGGACTGCGGCCTTGGGAAAACCCTTCAGCAGTTGGAATGGTGCCGCATTATTTCGCAGTACACAGGAAAACCCACAATCATTTTAGCCCCTCTGGCCGTTTCCCGGCAGACCAAGACGGAGGGGCAGAAGTTCGGCTTTGACGTCAACATCTGCTTAACTCAGGACGACGTAACCCCCGGCGTCAACATCACCAACTATGAGCGGTTGGATCGATTCGACCTCTCAGCGTTTGGCGGCATCGCGCTGGACGAATCCAGCATTCTCAAACATTACAGCAGCAAACTGCGGACGCAGATTATTGAGTCCTGCCAAAGCATTCCTTTCAAGCTTTCCTGCACTGCCACGCCTGCGCCCAACGATTTTATGGAGCTTGGCAATCAAGCGGAATTCCTCGGCGTTATGACCCGTGCGGAGATGCTGGCGACATTCTTTGTACACGACGGCGGCGAGACCAGCAAATGGAGACTGAAAGGCCACGCCGCGGATGATTTCTGGGAGTGGCTGGCAGGGTGGGCTGTTGTACTAACAACTCCCGGGGACCTCGGATACCCAGCGGATGGGTATGAACTTCCACCACTGAATATCCAATATGTTACCGTCCCTTCCGATCTGCCGGTCGCCAGCACCCTGTCTGAACGCCGCACTGCCCGACGGGCCAGTCTGACAGACCGATGCGCAGCCGCCGCAAGCCTAATCGCGGCGGAACCAAATGCACAGTGGCTGCTTTGGTGCGACCTCAACGATGAAGCCGACGCATTGACGGGCATGATCGACGGGGCGCAGGAAGTCCGGGGATCTGACAAGCCGGAAAAGAAAGACGACTGGTTGACCGCGTTCACCATTGGGTTTTTCCGAAGGCGGGTCACAAAGCCCAGCATTGCGGGATTTGGCCTGAACTGGCAGCTCTGCCACAACATGGTTTTTGTGGGCCTGTCCGACAGCTACGAAATGCTGTATCAAGCGATTCGGCGCTGCTGGCGGTTCGGGCAGAAGCATCCGGTCAACGTCTATATTGTGACCTCAGAGGCCGAGGGGGCTGTGCGGGAGAACATTACCCGCAAACAGGAGCAGTGCCAGCGGATGATACAAGAAATGGTACGGCACACGCAGGAGATCCTTACGAACGAGATTCAGGCGACCGTTCGCATGACAGAGCCGTATAACCCCACTATCGAAATGGAAATTCCAGCATGGTGTGTAACAGGAGGAATCAGCGCATGAAAATACTTAATCAGGCTTTGGGAATCGGCTGGGCGCTGTACCACGGCGACAGCTGCGAGATCCTCGGAGGGCTTCCCGACGACAGCATTCACTATTCCGTGACCTCTATCCCGTTCGCGTCGCTTTATACATATTCCAACAGTGACCGTGATTTCGGCAACAGCCGAACTTATCAGGAGTTTGCGGAACAATATCGGTTCCTCGGGGCTGAATGGCTGCGAATTACGATGCCCGGGCGGCTGGTGTCCATCCACTGCATGAATCTTCCGGCTATGAAAGAACGGGACGGCTTTATCGGCGTCAAGGACTTCCGGGGAGACGTGATCCGGTGGATGCAGCAGGCCGGGTTCATATTCCATTCAGAAGTTTGTATCTGGAAAAATCCCGTCGTGGAAATGCAGCGCACAAAAGCCCTCGGTCTGCTGCACAAGCAGATCCGCAAGGACAGCTGCATGAGCCGCATGGGTATCCCTGATTACGTGGTCACATTCCGCAAACCGGGGGATAATCCGGAGCCTGCGGAACACACTCACGAAACCTATCCGGTGGACCACTGGCAGCAGGTAGCGTCGCCAGTGTGGGACGAGTACCCGTCTCCTGTGTGGTGGGACATTAACCAGAGCGCCACGCTTCAGCGTAAAAGCGCGCGGACAGATAAAGACGAAAAGCATATTTGCCCGTTGCAGCTCCCGGTGATCGAACGCTGTATCGAACTCTGGACAAACCCCGGCGACGTTGTGCTTGACCCGTTCGACGGCATCGGATCCACGGGGTATCAGGCCGTCAAAATGGGCCGTCGGCACGTTGGCATTGAACTAAAAGAGGCGTATTTCAATCAGGCCGTTGCGAATCTCCAGACGGCGGAACAGGAGACACTTACCAATGCCTGAACCAAAGAGAGTTATCGCCGTCGATTTTGACGGGACGTTGTTTGAAGAAAAGTGGCCTGCCGTGGGCGCGCCGATCTGGCCCGTTATCAAGCGGGCTTTGGCAGAGAAAGCCACCGGTGCGGAGCTCATTCTCTGGACTACCCGCGAGGGAAAACCCCTGCGGGAGGCGCTGAACGCGTGCAAGGCTGTGGGACTGAAATTCGACGCGATCAATACCAACTCGGACACAATGAAAGCCGCGTGGGGCAATGACCCCCGCAAAATCGGTGCTACTGAATACTGGGACGACCGGGCGGTAAACCCTTTTAACGCCCCTGTACATTGCAAAGACTGCCGCTTTTATACTCCGCAGAGGCAGTCCGTCACGTGGAACAATCGAACGCTCTACTGCATGCGGCATGCAAGCCTAAAAATGAAGCCCGACGACTTTTGTTCCTGCGGCGAGGCGAAGGAATCGTAATTTCAAAGGAGTACCCCTCCATGATAAATGACCGAAAAATAATCATATCCGCCGGTGCAAGCAGACTGGCAAAAGTCTGGACGCGCCAGACGCTGCTGCTGTCGGAGCTCTATAACCGGCTGGCCACGCCCGCCAGAGGCACAGAGACGCTTGAAACATACCTGTCTCTGCCAAAGAACCAGCAGGACACCCTGAAGGACGTGGGCGGCTTCGTGGGCGGGGCGCTCAATGGGCCTCGCCGCAAGGCGGGCGCGGTGGCGGGCAGAGATGTTCTGACCCTTGACCTTGACCACGTACTCGCAGGCAGCACGGCGGACGTGCTGCGGCGCGTGGAGGCCCTCGGCTGCGGTTACTGCGTCTACTCCACCCGCAAGCACTCCCCGGCAGCGCCCCGGCTGCGGGTGATCCTGCCGCTGGACCGCACGGCTACGGCGGACGAATATGAAGCCTGCGCCCGGAAGCTGGCGGACATGATCGGCATTG
>NZ_DALZCH010000181.1:0-3359 GCF_031978065.1 Oscillibacter sp. | reverse complement strand
CCACGAGAGCGAAATTTCGGAGAGCACCCGCCGCGTTTATTCATACGCCGTGGCTCGTCTAATAGCATCATTGGGCGACAAACACGCCTCTGAGGTTGCACCGCAGGACTTGCAACGGCAAATCTCCGACTTTTCAAAAACGCACAGCCGGAATACCGCTCAAATCGAATTGGCGGTCATAAAAATGATTTTTGATTCTGCCGTGGTTTCCGGGGATATTGCCGCATCTCCTGCCGACAAAGTGCGGCTTCCAAAGCACACGCTGCCCCCGAAACGGCGCGAGTCCTTGACGGATGAGCAGGAGCGGGCACTAGTGCTTCTGGAAAGCCAAAAGAAAGATGCGGACGTGTCGTTGGGATACTTTCTCATGTTTACTGGCTGCCGCCGTGGCGAAGCACTGGCACTGTCTTACAGCGACATTGATCGCAAAGCGGGCTGCATTCACATCACGAAAAAATTGTCTTACGCAAGCAGTAGCCCCGTATTGGAAGATCATTTGAAAAGCCGCAATGGTCGGCGTGACATCCCGCTTCTTCCTTCTCTGGCGGCGCGCATTCCTAAAAACCGTATCGGGCTGCTGTTCCCCGGCAAGGATGGCGGCTTTATGCGGGCCTCTGAAATTCAATCTTTGTGGAGAACCTATTGCCGGGAGGCGGGGCTGAATGAAATCCAGCAGCTTGACAGCGGAGAACTCGTAGAAACATTTCCTATCACGCCCCACTGTCTCCGGCACAGCTTTGCTACAATCTGCTATGAAGCTGGAATAGACCCCCGGCAGGCGGCCGAGATCGTAGGAGATACGCCGCAGGTTCTGGAGGCTGTCTACACCCACCTGCGAGACGGACACAAGCGCAGCGCCGCGGACAAGCTGGCGGAATACGTGACTGCACTGGAACAGTCTATTCTAAACAGCTAGTTTTTCACTGTGTAGATTTTTAGGTGTTTTTAGGTTTCACTGTGTATTCTCTGTGTCATATATGCTTTAAGAATATTTCAGAATATTTCAACCGCATATCTTGAAGAACCAGTGATTCCCCTTGAGAATACAAGGAATTTTCAGAGAAGTACAAAATCATTGAAAAATTTGTAACTCGCGCAGATTTAAAACTTTTGTAACAAACCCTGCTTTTTTGCTTAATATCTGACCGGTATTATCATACTTGCAAGGGACAAAACTTTTTTCATCAATCTTCCAAAAGAACGGACCGGACGCCGCAGGGCGTCCGGTCCGTTCTTTTTATAGGCGTTTTGTGAGAAACGACGTCAATTCACCCTCAGCTTAAAGGTCTGCACCAGCGCCTTCAGCTCCTCAGCCTGCCGATAAAGGGTAACCGTTGAGGTGGAACTTTCCTCCGTCGCGGCGGAGTTGGCCTGCACCGTGGCGGACACCTGCCCGATTTCGTCGTTGATGGCGGATACGCCTGCGGCCTGCTCCGCCGCTGCGTCGGCAATTTTTTCCGCCAGATCCGCCACCTCATGGATGCCGTCCACAATTTTATGGAACGCATCGGCAGTTTCCCGGGCAATCCGCGTGCCGTGCTCAATCCGCTGAACGGAGTCCTTCACCATGTCGGCAGTCTCCTGCGCGGCCTTGGCGGAGCGTGCCGCCAGATTGCGCACCTCGTCCGCCACCACGGCAAAGCCCTTGCCGTACTGTCCGGCCCGCGCCGCCTCCACCGAGGCGTTCAACGACAGGATATTGGTCTGAAACGCGATGGTTTCAATCGCTTTCATCACGCCGGAGATGTTTGCGGAGGAAACACTGATTTCGTCCATCGCCTCCAGCATCTCGCTCATGCGTCCGCTGCCGTCCTCCGCATCGTGGCTGACCTTGTTTGCCCGGGTGCGGGCCTTCGCGGCATGCTGTGCGCTCAGGTCGATGTTGGATTTCACCTGCTCCACCGCCGCCGCCAGCTCCTGAAGGGAACCGGCCTGTCGGCTGGAGCCCTCCGCAAGGCGCCCTCCTGCCTCTGAAATCTGCCCGGCCTCGGCGGCGATTTCGCCGGAAGCCGCCCGGATGCGGGAAAGCATCCGGCTATTGTTCTCCGCAATGTGGTTCAGCGCCATGCCCAGCACGTCCTTCTCGGAGTTCAACGCCACCTGCGCGGTCAAATCCCCTTTGGCAATTGTCTCGGCGGCCTGTGCCTGCCGTCTGGTGCTCTCCACCATGGTCTTAAATGCCTGCATCAGCCTGCCCACCTCGTCATTGGTAAGCACCTTTACGTTGGCCGATGTATCTCCTTGGGAAAGCTGGGTTGCAATGCCGTTCAGAATTTTCATCGGCCGGGTCATGCTACTGTCAAGACGCCTGCACGCAATCCCACTCAGCACAATCGAAAGAATCGTCAGCGCGACCACCCCTCCGGAAAAGCCCGTGAGAAAGCCCGCTGAAACACTGCCCTCGGCATGCAGGCGCGCTATCACGGCCACGCTGAGCAAAGTAATCAGGATCGTGACGAGATTAACCGCTCCAAATCCTACCGCCAATCGCCGATGAAGCGCCATCGAATTTTGTTTTTCCCGGTCTTCCATGCAGCTTCCCTCCCATTATCAAATCTGCACTCATTATATCGTCAATTGGTGACAAAAGCTACAATAATTTTCCATAATCATATAAATTTTTTTCTTTCCTCAAATAAAAAGTTTTTTACTGCCGTATGTTGTTTTATTTCACTGAATTTCAGAAGCACTATTCTCTCATTTTCCGAAGCATACCTTTTTGATTTCTATGCAAAACTGGAAACTCGTTACCAATTTGACATAACTTGTTGCCGCTTTTTTGTGCATTTTAAATGCTTCTTGGCTACAATAACTTCAGAATAGGTATTTTTATACCTTTACCGTCCAGTTCGCAGAAATCCGGCGCGACCGCCGCCAAATATCAAGAAAGGGAGTTTCATGATGAAAAACCGTCTTGTCCCTTGGCTCCTGCTTGCCTCCGTTCTGGCGCTTTCTGCCTGCGGTGCTCCCGGTGCATCCTCCATTCCCTCCGCTTCCGCACCTTCCTCCTCCGCCCCGGTAGAGTCTCAGACGGAGCAGTTTGTCTTTACCCGGGAAAACTTTCCCCACCTGGACGGCTCCACCTCCACCGTCCCTCTGGCGCAAGCCATCGCCAGCGTCCTTTTGGGAGAGACGCGGGATGAGGTAAGCGACCTGTTTGACTTTTCAAAAACCACCCAATCTTATCGGATGCTGATGTGGAACGACGGGGACGGCGTGGATTTGCTCATTGCCGCCGAGCCGCCGGAAATCATCTGGCAGGAGAAGGAGGAGCAGAACGTCCAGTGGCAGATGGAGCCCTTCGCCATTGACGCGCTGGTATTCGTGGTCAACGCGGACAATCCGGTAGACAGCCTTAC
>NZ_DALZCH010000180.1:0-3376 GCF_031978065.1 Oscillibacter sp. | reverse complement strand
TGTGCGTTCGCCCGCACTCCCCGGTGGATTATTCCAAGTGCAATCAGACGGTGACAATCTACCACACGGACAACAGCACCTACACCAAGCAGGTGTTTACCCGTGCATTTCTGGACTTCAAAAAAACTCAGAATGTGGACAAGACCGGCAGCAGCGAAGTCAATTCGTTTCTGCTGGTCATTCCATGTTCGGAGCAGCCTGTTTTCGTGGGCGATAAGGTTTTACTGGGTGATGGGCCGGACGTGACCACGGCGGCGGAATGGCGGGAGTTCATTCCTTCCAAAGTGCCGGGGTTGGTGGTGGTAAAGTACGTTGACCCTAAGTATTGGCAAGCCCATATGGTCCATGTGGAGGCGGGCGGATGAGCACGCGGATTAAGGTGAACATGAAGCCCGTCAATACCATTCTGACGCGCCTCGGTGTGGACAAAAACGGGGATGTGCAGCGGTTTGTGACCAACTCCGTCAATCGGAGAATCACGCGGTATATGCCCTTCAGATCCGGCGTTTTGGCGACCAAACTGAAAATGGTCAAGAGCGCCGCAGAGATCGAGGTATTAGGGCCTTATGCCCGGTATCAGTATTACGGCAAGGCGATGGAGGGCGTGGCCCCTAAAACCGTTACAGACCACGACCTCCAATATGACAAGTCTAAGAATCCGCAAGCTGGCCCGTTTTGGGACAGGCGGATGATGGCGGCGGAAGGCAAACAAATTGCCGCCGAGACGCAGACCTATGTTGACAGGGGGAAGAAATGACCGCGCTTGAAAAAATGCAGACGTGGATTGCCACGTTTCCGGGATACGATATCCTTTCACACTTCCATGTGGACTACACCGACAAAGCCCCACCCAATGGCGGCATCTATCCGTCCGGGCTGGTGGAGGTGGAGCGGCGGCGGGATATCGTGGGCAACACCACCGTAACCAACCAGTATAATTTTGCTATTTACTGCGTGTTCTTAAAAGCAATTGGTGACGACGAAGGGGCAACTATCAACGCCGGCTGGGTATCCGACTTTCAGGAGTGGGTGCAGGAGCAGAGCGTTACCGGCGCGGCTCCTACGTTCGGAGACGAGCCAAGGACAGAAAGAATCATGGCACAAAACGGGATGCTGTATGACACGGACGAAGAGGGGACAACGGCAATGTACATGGTCCAGATGTCCGTGCAATTTAAGAAAAAATTTGAAGGGAGAAACAAATGGCTGACTTGACCTTTAATACGACTGCTGGCGCGGTCGTGGAGCGGGAACTTTTGATCTTATTTATGAATACCGGCGCGTCGTCGACGCCCGTCTGGAGCGCTATTGGTAAGCGCGTGGAGGATTCCAGCCTCGAATATGATTGGGGCGATGAATCCAAGACGGATATCTTCGGGCATACCTATACCACCATGAAAAAGCCCGTCATTACACAAACCTTTGACCCCTGCGAACTGGATTCCGGAGATGTCGCGCAGGTCAAAATCTGGAACATGGCTATCAAGGATCAGGATATCGGGGCCATGACGAACAACGATCTGCTGGTGGTACATACCTATGCTGGGACTGCTGATACCGCGGTATTCGCGGAGCGATATTCTTCCTGCATGGTGAAGCCCTCCGGTCTGGGCGGCTCTGCCAATGTGGGGATGCCGATTGATGTAACCTACGGTGGAACCCGCGCAAAGGGTACTGCTGCGGTAGCGTCCAACGGCACGGTTACATTTACTGCGGAGGGCAGCGGAGATTAAGCGCGGTGCTATGGCACGGCGCTATTTTTATGCGATAACGGGGCGGAGGTAAATCCTCTGCCCCGAACTATTAGGCCCGTACTCCACGGCCAAATTGATAAGGAGATATTTTAATGAAAAACGATCTAATGATTTTTGAGCGCAGGGAACACGCGGTGGTAGGAAGCAGGGTAATTGCCGAGCGATTCGGAAAACAGCACAGGGATGTCGTTAGGGCCATCGAAAATAAAGAGGAAAGTTTAACCGCGCAAAATTGCGCAGTTAAAGATTACTTCGTCAAGGGGTATTTCGAGCACAACGGCAATCAATACAAAGAATACTTTCTTACCAGAGACGGATTTAGTTTCGTTGTGATGGGCTTTACCGGCCGCGAAGCCGACCTTTGGAAACTGAAATACATCCAAGCGTTCAACGCCATGGAATCCTTCATCCGTGAACGGCAGTCCACCGAATGGCTCGTGACCCGCAAGCAAGGCAAACTTGTTCGCCGGAACGAGACGGACACAATTGCGAACCTGATTGATTATGCAAAAGCGCAGGGGAGCCGGAACGCCGATAAGTTCTATATTGTCTACTCAAAACTGGTGAACGGTCTGGTAGGGGTTGGACCCGGGCAGCGCGATAGCGTCCCATTCAAGACTATCTCCACCATGGGCTTTCTGGAGGATATGATTCTTCACACAGCGGACGAGGAAATGCAAAAAGGGACGCATTACAAAGAAATCTATCAAATCTGCAAATGCAACGGAGAGCAAATCATGAGGTTTGCCTATCTGCCGGAATTAACGGCTTAAATTTAGGAGGTAAATATGGAAAAACTCAGTGTCGACCTTGGCGTTATCGAATTTGAAGTTGGCGGCGGAGCCCTACGGTTCAATCCGTCCAATCCGAAAGTGTATCAGCGGTTTATTTCCGTGCTGGAAGACCTCCCCAAAATTGAACAGGAGTATCAGCGCAAGGAGAAGGAAAAGCAGGCGTTTGAAGAAATGAGCGATTTGGAGCGGGCCTCCATTGTCTTTGGCGAAATGGACCAAATGGACCAAGAGGTTAAGCGCCGCTTGTCAGAGGCGTTTGGACCGGGTAATGATCTTAATGCAATCGTTGGAGATGAAAGCTTAATGGGGTTCGGCCTCAACGGTGAGAGAGTTGTGACGAACCTCTTGAATGCGTTGACACCTTATATTGAGCAGGGTGTTGGCAAGCACATGAAAGGCACTGCGGCAAAGGCGGTCGAGGAAGCAAAACTCAATCGCGCACAGAGACGCGCATCAAAATGAACGGATGGAACCTGCCCGAATCAATAAGCGTAGGCGGGGTCGCGCAAACAATCAACGGGGATTTTCGTGATATTTTAAATGTTATCGCGTGGCTTGGAAATATCGAAGAGGACGAGCAGACCCGCGTTTATGTGGCGTTGTCGCTATTCTACGAAGACTTTGCGCGAATCCATGAAAAAGATTATCCGGAGGCCGCTCAAAATCTTTATTGGTTCATAAATGGCGGTGAAGCCGACGATTCTCTGCACCCACAGATAAAGACCATTGATTGGGAACAAGACCGATTCATAATTGTGGCTGATATCAACAAGGTTGCTGGCTGTGAAGTCCGGGCGCTTCCATTCTGCCATTGGTGGACGTTCCTTA
>NZ_DALZCH010000179.1:0-3492 GCF_031978065.1 Oscillibacter sp. | reverse complement strand
CCAATTCTATTTTATCTGTATTCCTTCTTTTCTTTTTTTAAAATTCTTATATTTTCCTTTTCAATTCCTTCTTTTCAACCTCATATTCTTTTTTTTCTCCCAATGATGCTATTATACGCGCCACGGCGTATGAATAAACGCGGCGGGTGCTCTCCGAAATTTCGCTCTCGTGGGCGGTCTCCCATTCTTTTGCGATATCCTTAACTTTCCTTCCTTTGCTTGCGACCTCCTTGTATGCTAGTATCTTCCGATCTACCTCGCGGTCAGATTTACCCCGAAACGGAACCCGCTTGCCGTTGATGGTCTTAATTGATTCGTGAAGCCCGTCTGGGCGCACATAGTATTTCGCCATAGTAATAAAATCCCCCTTTTCATCGCGTCGCAACTGTGATAAGATAGGGGCGCAGAGGCCCCAAGGATAAATCCCCCTTGAAAATCTGCTCTTGCCGTCCCGGTGTTGGTAGCGCCGGGGCGGTGCTTTTTTATTTTGCGATAGTCATAATTATGTGGCAAGATGCGCATCTGGATATTCCGCGTAGTGAGTTTTTCATATAGATTTCAGCCGTTCCAGCGCAGACAGGGCAGGTATAGCGTACGGCCTTTGGATACCTACGCTGGGGTAACGTTGACACCGAATCCACCGTGTGAAGAAACAAATCAAATTGTGCCTCTGATAGCATTACAAGCTTACGCTGGGCAGAGGATATCTTTTCTTAGTCATGACTCTACCTTGACAGACAAGAGACTGATTACTTTCACTCGTAATTACAACATCGCAGTCGGCCCGATCTCTATTTAAGGAGAATAGGTACGTAATCCCAAGTACTCTGTCATAATGGTATTGCTTGCAGACGGTGCCGCCATCTACGCAAAAAACGCCGATATCTCCGTCGGCCAGCGCGTCGTGATTTACAAACACCGTTGAGCCGTCCGGAAAATGCGGCTCCATAGAATCACCCTGAATGCGTATCGCGAACGCCGCGCCCGCCGGGTCGTCCGGCCCCAATTCGTAAGGTTCGTAGTCCTGTCCGACCAGCGGAGTTGCGATGCCTGCGGCAGCGGGTTCCAAATACAGATTGATAATTTTTGAATCCTGCTCAGTCTCTGCATTTTGGAAGAATCGCGATTCATCCTCCACCCGTGCCAGTTCCACGTCGGTTAAATCCCTAACCGCCTGCTTACCCCAATTGTCTAAGCTGTCGTAATCCTTTGCTAATTTCTGCGCCTCTCCTGAATAAGGGGAGGCGCTTTTGCTTTCCGTTTCATTCTCTAATTCTGCAAGGCCCCTGCGTACCAAATCAACCACTGCTTTACTGCGCGTGGGAAAACGGTATGAAAATTGGTAATCGTCTACGCGCCTCAATAAAGTATCTTCCAGCGTCACAGAGAATCTGGGTTTTTCTGTTGCCACTATTATCGGCCTCCTTTCTTCGCAAAGTATAACACAGGTGCACCACTTTGTAAATAGTAAAGTGATGCACCTGTGTTAAAAAGTGATGTACTTCTTTGGATAATTTGCTAATTGAAGTGGTTCACTTTGCGTGGTATATTTTAGAAAGTGAACCACCTGCTTGGAAAATAAAAGAAGTGAACCACTTTCGAAAGGAGTTATACCAATGACAGACATGCGACGTATCACGATCTCGCTTCCCGACGATTTGGATGCCGCCGTAGAGGCATTAAAAGGAGCTGAACGATTCAAGGGGCGAACCTACTCCCAGATTATCAGATATCTGCTAACGCTGGGCCTTAAGTCAGAAGATAGACGGGGCACGTGAAAAGCGGCTGATGCTATCTCGGCGGACTGCACTTGGAGCAGGCCGTATATCCCTGAGATTTAGCATTGGACAGCGAGATAGCTATTTGGCTTTTCCGAAGATACTGGCAACCGTCGCGGTGGTATTTCTCTCCGGTTTTGGTTACATACACAGTTACGGTTTTAGTATCTTCCGTGGTCTGGGCCGCTTTGCTCGTAGACGCGGTGTTACTGGCAGAGGTAGTCGTGCTACTTTTAACCGACGCTTTTCCATCAGTCACACCTACTGCGTAGCCCGACTCATACCCGGCATCTTTACCCGCAGAAAGCCCTTCAGCGTATCCAGCGGTGCGCCCAGACTCTGTACCTTCGGAGTAACCGGCGCTCTTACCTTCGGCGTATCCCTTGTCGTAACTGACAGCTAAGCCCGCTTGGTATCCGGAATCGTGACCAGCGGTTTCACCCGATTGGTATCCCTCTGTGTATGCAGTATCCGCTCCCGCTTGGTAGGACATGCTGGAAGCTCCCACCAATACGAGCGCCGCAATAATACCGCTGATAATTTTCTGTCGTGTGAATTGCAAACCGACACCCCCTCCAAAATTTACCACAATTCTACACCTTTTTACACGATTCATCAATGCCAATTCTTTGGAGGTAAATTTGTGAAAAAGAAACAGTACAAAACCGGGTGGTCTCCGCCTGATGCAGTTGCTTGGTGTGGATGCCACCAGCGGGGCATGAACTACGCTTATATTCGGCGAAAGCGATGCCTGTTCCGCCGTAATTGCAGCCGTCCGTGCAAGCATTTGCAGTGGTTTCCAATAACATCGGGAAGAAAGGAGGTCGTACATGAGCCGTGAGTCTGAATTTTACAGGGACAACCTTGAACAGGTGCTTGAATACTCCAAAGGGCGCCAGATGCTGAATATCAAAGAGACTATGGAATTTACCGGAATTAAAAGCTATGCGACCGTGGGCAAGATGTTCCCGTTTTTCAATGGGTACATCAGCGTTGCCACACTGGCCCGGTGCATGGCAAGAAAGGAGAAGTAATGAGCCAAAAATCAGAGAAATACGCCCGCAACCTCACTGCACGCATGGACAAGCTGGAACAGGACTGCCACTTTGTTGCGGCTCTGCACAGCATCAGTGACGACAAGGCAACGGAGCTGCGCCGCCGCACCCGTGAAAAGGCCCGTCTCGCCAGACAGTGGCGGCAGCGGTGTATGTGGCTGGCTGTTGTTGCGGTTACGCTGTGCGCGGCGCTGGTCCTGACAATTTTATAAAAGGAGTGTCCAAAAATGATTGAAGAAAAAATCGTTTCTTTCAAGGGCTTTGACAAAAATCTTAAATGCCGCGGTGGGTATCAGTACGAGATCGGCAAGGAATACGAGCAGGCCGGTGAAATCTCTGCCTGCAACAACGGATTCCACGCCTGCGAACGTCCGCTTGATGTGTTCGGCTATTTCCCTCCTGCGACCAGCCGTTATTGCGCGGTGGAACAGTCCGGCAGTATGAGCCGTGACGGCAATGACAGCAAGGTGGCATCTCAGAAAATTAAGATTGGCGCAGAGATTGGCATCCCCGGCATCGTTAAAGCGCACGTCGAGTTCGTAAAGGCCCACACCACCGCCGGACATACTGATCCTAAAAGAGCCACGGCAGGCAACTACGGCGCAGCCACGGCAGGCAACTACGGCGCAGCCACGGCAGGCAACTACGGCGCAGCCACG
>NZ_DALZCH010000178.1:0-3596 GCF_031978065.1 Oscillibacter sp. | reverse complement strand
GCACTTTTGCGTGCGGATTCCTCAGCGGCGGCCCCCGCGGCGCGGGTGGCTTTTTCCGCTGCAATTGCGGCGGCGTTTACCGCCAGCGCCGCATCGATTTTGGCATTGTCGGCGTTGAAGTCATCCATCAGAATGCGGTCGGATTTTTGCCAGCGGCTGAGTTGATATTGTTCTGTTCGGTCCAAAAAAATTCCTCCTTTGTCCTCGGCGCGTGTTTCCTATCTTTTGCGCCGGATGTGTGGCGCTGCGGGTCTGCCCCGCCGCGTTTTTAAGCCCGCCCGCCCCCGAAAAATCAATTAAATTCCGAGAAAACAAAAACGGGTCTTATTCTCACATAGTTTAAGAAGGATTCATGTACGCCCGCGTACACACTTTTTGTAAAATTTTTTGCCGCTCTGGCGCTGATTAAATAAAAAGCCGTGAGGAGGCCCTCACGGCTTGTCGGTTTCGCACGTCAAAATCAGCCCGCTCCACGGGCCTCCAATTGCGCCAGACGTTTGCGGCTATGGCAGAGAAGATCGCTGGTGACGTCGGTAAGGCTCTGCCCGCCGGACTGGAAAACCGCCACAAGAAAGCTTTTCTCCCTATATGTTTGATAAAGGGCATCCAGCGCCTCCCGCAAGGCCGTGTCCTGCCGCTCTTCATTCGTCAGCCAGACCTCCACCAGCTTTTGATTGGACCTGACGCATATTTCCAACAGACGCCGTCTCCTTTCGTAAAATTGCATGCGGCGCCGCTTTTTAGAACGCAGACCTACTGCTTCCTTCGGTAAACAAGTCCGTAATCTTCACTTTTCTACCCAAAGGGACGCGCTGCCAATGCTGCAATCAGTATTCCCAAATTGTGGATGTATATGCCGCGCAGGCGTACAATGTCCGCAGCGCCTATAACCCTTTCCGTTTTTGAGCACTCATCCAAAAAAGCACGGCACAGCCAGTGGTCGGAAATCAGAAGGATAGATTTTGAACCCGCCCCACCATGAGGACAAGACGGTCGGTCTCGGAGGAAATGACGCGGGATTTGTCCCACGCGGCGGCGTGTTTCGACCCGGAAAGCTGCGCTCCGCTTTTTTGGCCTCTCCCAATACCCGACTGTTCATGAAAAATAGGGAAACCGTCTGCGCCAGAACGAACACCCGCATGGCTGTTTCGGACACGGGAATTTTGCGCCGATCTCCGAAAATACCGCTGTACATCACGATGTCGCCCAAGGAGGCAATAAAGAACACGGTGATTCCGTATAGTGCCGCGGACTGCTCTTTTGTGGGACGGGGCATGTTCCGAAACAGACCTGTGATGCCGGAAACAATACACAAAACCAGCAACAACTGATAATAGCCCAACACCGATGTATAGAAAGCGGAATCGCCAAACAGAACGAGCGCCCCGTAAATACAGGAGCCGATGAGCGCCGTATATTGAACACCCCACAGAAATCTGCCAACCGCATACTGTCCGAGGTATAGAGAAAGAGAAGTGGTCAGCAGCGCCCCCATAATCACCATTCCCATCATCCGGTTAACCGCATAGATATCCAGAACCGTTCCCGCTCTGCTTAGAAAAAACGCCGTTTCGCTCTGGGGCCGTGATGCTCCGGGGACTTTCCAGCATTCTGGGGAACAGTATTAACGCAAGGACTGTCAGCACCGCCGCAAGGACAATGGCTGTCGGTTTATATGCTCGTCCAGATTTCGGATAAAATCACCTGTCAAACCCTCTCCCAACTTTTTCGCTTGCGTATTTTGCAAAGTTGATATACAATGTTATCTATCTATATTTTACGGATGTGATTTATATTGACAGAGCGGTTTGACATTGCCGGCTACTGCCGCATCTCCGTGGATGAAGAGCTGGACCGGGACAACACCTCTATTGAAAACCAAAAGGCCATTCTCTCGGACTTTGTGCGCCAGCGCTTTCCCGGCTCTTCTCTCTCCTTCTACGAGGATCGGGACCGCTCAGGCTATACCTTTGAGCAACGGGAGGGGTATCAGATTATGCGGCGGGAGCTGATGTCCCATGGGAAGGACATTCTTCTCGTAAAGGACTTCTCCCGTTTTTCCCGCCGGAACAGCCGGGGACTGGTGGAGCTGGAGGATTTGAGAGACGCGGGCGTGCGTATCATCTCCATCGGGGACGGCATCGACTTTCCCAACGATGACGACTGGCTGAAAATTCAGTTTCAGTTCCTCATCAACGAGATGCCAGTGACAGACACCAGCAAAAAGGTAAAGTCCGTCATCAAGAGGCGGCAGGCAGACGCGAAATGGATCTGCGCCGCACCCTACGGCTATGTCGTCAACAAGCAGCAATTGTTTGAAATCGTCCCCACCGAGGCGGATATTGTGCGTAACATCTTTTCCCTTTACAACGATGGCTGGGGCTATAAAAAAATTGCCAATTACCTGACCGAGCAAGGCATCCCCACCCCCCGCATGGCAGAGCGGGATCGAAAGGAAGCCGAGGGTGCGGAGTACCGCCGTCAGGTGAAGTCAACATGGAGTATCGTCACAGTGCAGGGCATTCTGGACAACGATTTTTATATCGGCACGCTGCGGCAGGGCAAATACACACGCAAAAAAATTAACGGCAGAGAATGTAAGCGGGATGCATCAGAACATCTGGTATTTGAAAACCATCATCAGCCAACGGTTGACTACCGCACCTTCGCCACCACCATGGCCCTGCGGGAAAAGCGCACCACCTCCAATTACCGGGGCGTGAAGGTCAACGACAACGTATACTCCGGGTTTCTTTTCTGCGGCGACTGCGGCTCGCCCATGTTTGCCATGAGCCGCCCGGATTTAAAGGACGCCTACCGCTGCGGAGAGTATCACAAGCGGGGCCTGAAGGCCTGCACCAGCCACCATATCCGGGTGGATCGGCTGGACGAGGTGATGAAGGCCTATCTCCGCAAAGTGCGGGAGCACTCCGCTGCCATGCTGGACCGGCTGAACAAAGACCTCATCCGGGAACAGGAGGATGTGGACGAAACGGAGCGTTCGGCAGAGCATCTCGACGAGATTCTCAAGGACCTTCAGGAGGAACTGAAAGCCACCAAGCGCCAGCGCATCCGGGACATCATGCGCCACCCGGAGCAGGAAGACGCTTTGGAGCAGACCTACGACGAGTTGGAGGGCGACCTTTTGGGTCGCATATCGGGCCTGCAAAACCAGATTTCCATGACCCAGGACAAGCGCAACACCATTATTCAGGTAAACCGCGTTGCCAAAACCGCCTTGGAAGTATTTGAGGACATTCTCAAAAAGCCCAAGCTGGAGCGAAATGATCTGGAGCTGATGATTCACCGCATAAATATTTTTGAGAACCACATTGAAATTCAGCTCAAAGCGGACGTAGACGCGATTTTGCAATCCGTGAGAACGGACGTATGCCTTGGGGCCCAAGAGGAAGCGGTTCCGGCTATGGCTTTTTTAGCGGGTGGCGAAAAATTCATGCAGAGCGCGGAGCACTCCCTGCAAATTGCCCAATCCAGCCCAAACAGGCCGGATAAAGTGTTTGATGTCAATCTTATCAGCGACGGCGACCCATTGTTGATTACATTGACACAGTGGCAACGGTTTTGCGGAGGATTGC
>NZ_DALZCH010000177.1:0-3598 GCF_031978065.1 Oscillibacter sp. | reverse complement strand
CAAGCCCGTTTATCATAAAGAGCATGTTGGCGTCTTCTCCACCCAGCTCAATCCCCACGTCGGTTCCGGGAGCAACCCGACCCACCGCCACGCGGGTGGCGAACACCACCTGCACAAAGGGAACCTCCACGCTCTGTGCCATGCCCATTCCGGCGGAGACGGAAATAGAGAGCCGGGCCCGCCCGCCGGGAACGTGCCACTGGGCCATGCGCCGCAGCAGCTCCTCCGATTTTTCCAAAATATGACTGTAATGGCGCTCGTATGTAGAATATATAATTTTTTCGTCGTCATCCAGCACCACGCATTTAATGGTGGTGGAACCGACATCCAGTCCAACACGCAAAAACAGATTCCTCCTAAGAATGTCCGAACGGCGCGAAAATTCGCACCGCACCTCCTGCTAAACATTTTTCATTCTACTCTGTTTTTGTGAACTTTTCAATTGCAAAAACGTTTTCCTCCGTTAATGTTACGTTAAAAACGAACACTGGAACCATAGGAAACATCTACTCTTTTCCACGCTTTTCCGCTCCCTTGCGCAAAGCGGCCGAATCTGCTATACTGACGGCGAGGTGACACGTTTTATGGAATCCGTTTTGCTGCACTGTTGCTGCGCCCCCTGCTCCCTCTCCTGCATTGAACCTTTGCGGGCGGAGGGACTGGAGCCCACAGCCTTTTGGTATAATCCCAATGTCCATCCTTGGAAGGAATATGAAGCCCGCCGGGACTGTCTTGCGGAGTATGCGCCCAGCATCGGTATGAAGCTGATTGTGCGGGAGGAATACGGCCTGCAGGACTTTGTCTGTCATGTGGCGGGCGACATCGACCACCGCTGCGCTTGGTGCTACGAGCACCGGCTGGAGGAGACAGCGTGCTATGCTGCCCAGCATGGGTACGAGGCCTTTACCTCCACCCTTCTGGCCTCTCTTTATCAGGACCACGACGGCATTGCCCGGGCGGCGGAGCGATTTGGGAAGCAATACGGCGTTTCGTTTTTATACCGGGACTTCCGAGCCAATTTCCGCGCGGGCAATCAAAACGCGCGGGAGCTTGGCTTTTATATGCAAAAATACTGCGGCTGCGTCTTTTCGGAGGCAGACCGCTATCAAAAGCAGATTTATCGGGACCGGGAGAAATATGCGGAGAACGTATGATTCTATGCGTTCTGCTTACAAAAAGAAGCGTGCGACGGCAAGTCCACCAAATCACAGAGACAATTCAGCACATGCAAACCGAATATAAAAATCCAAGGGTGGGAACCGGTCAATACCAGTTTCCACCCTTGAATTATATGCGTGGGAATGGCAGGCGGATATCAAAACCGCAGCCTTTGCCGTCATGAGGGAAACGCCCTATTGGATAGTGCACGTTTTTCTGCGTATGGGCATCTCATTCACTGCTTCGGGCTGCGAGTGCTTTTATGGAGCGGCTAAGGCTCAGGTACTCGATTCAGGTGCATCCTCCCGGCAATCCAGCGGCGTAATGGCGGCATCGTCCGGCAAAAGGGAATCATCCGCAGTTTCCAGCAGGCGGAATTGCCGCATCTTTTGCGCCAAAACGTCCGCCTGTTCAAGAAGGCTCTGACTGGTGGCGGCGCACTCCTCGGAAAATGCGCTGTTTGAAGCAATAGAGGACACAATCTGCGTCATGCTCGACTGCATCTCCACGGCGGCCTCCTTCTGCTTCAAGGACGCGCCGGATATCTGCTGAATCGCGCCCGTCACCTGCTTTACAAAGTCCATGATTTCCTGCAAAGCCTCTTCGGTCTTCTGTGCGTGTATGCGCCCGGCCTGCACGGAGGAGACGGACTGCCCAAGCAGAGTCTGGGTGCTTTCGGCGGCCTCCGCGCTTCTCTGCGCAAGGTTACGGACTTCCCCAGCCACCACTGAGAAACCTTTCCCCGCGCCGCCCGCCCGCGCTGCCTCTATCGCGGCGTTTAGCGCAAGCACATTGGTTTGGAAGGCGATGTCCTCAATCACACGAATCACTTCCGTAATTTTTTTGGTATTTTGCTCCATGCCGCCGATTGCGGCAAGCATTTCCGTCATGCTTTCACCTGCATACGCGGACTGCTGCCGCATCTGATCAAACAGCGCACCGGCGGTCTGCACACTTTCGGTATTCGCCTTGATGCTGTCCGTGACAGCCCCGATCCGGTCGTCCAGTCTGACCATCGTTTCGGTTTCGGTACAGGCGCGTTCAGAAATTTGTATGGAGCCGGAAGAAACCTGATTGACGCCCTGATGGATGGTGGAGGCCGCCGTCCCAATTTCGGAAAACACCCCGTTCAGGGACAGCAGAATTGTCTCCAAGGACGTGCCGATGGGCGCGAAATCGCCAAGGTAATCCTGCTCCTTTTTGACGGTGAGATCTCCGTCTGCGATACAGGAAAGCACGGTGGAGATTTCCGACACATAGCCGCGCAAGGAAAAAACCGTGTGTTCCAGTGCTTGCAGCAAGGCCGCCGCTTCCCTGACCGATGCATCGGTGGGAACAGGAGACTCCAGATCTCCCTGTTCAAGCTGCTGCAAGCGCGTAACCGCCGCAGCGATGGGGCGGGCAAGCGAGGACGCCGTCCGGGCGGAGAAAACAGACGAGCAAAGCACCGCCAGCACCATCACCACAAGCGAAATCCAGATTGGCTGACGGCTCATGGCGAGAATTTCGTTGTAGTCCTGACTGACGGCAAGCACCCACCCTTCCGCACCGGCAATGGGCGCGTAGGCCACAAGCTTTTTGGACCCCTCATTCGTTACAACCTCTGCGCCGGACTCTCCCGCGCACATGCGCGCAAGAAGCGCCGCCCACTCCGGCTGGGCGTCGGCGTCCACGCTCTCCGGCAGATTGACTGACAGCATCGCGTCATCCGGATGGGAAACAATCGTGCCGCTGGGGTCCATAATAAAGCCATACCCGGTTTTGCCCATGGAAATCTGACGGATGTACTGATTAAAGTAGTCGGCAGGCAAGCTGCCGGTCACCACGCCCGTAGGGCCTAGAGCCGTAATTTGCGTACCGGCCAAAATCACCGGCGCTTCTTCGCCGGGGAACAGGCCCGGCGCGGACAAAAAGGAAACGCCCGCAATGGCGCTTTGAAAGCTTTCAGTACCCGAAATGTCCTCTCCTTCATAGGTAACGCCGGTTTTGCTGCTGACGGAAAAAGACGAAAAGGCAGTGCCGCGCGTCCTGACCTTAAGATAGGCCCTGCGGTCAGCCGCGTCCAGCGTGGGGTCGCACACCGCTTCATCGGCGGCAACATTCTGTATCTGGTTTTTAATGGACGCAACCGCTTCTGTAATGCTCATGGAATAGGATGCCGCAAGGCTTTGGGCAAACACCTTATGATTTTCAAGGGAATACCGCCCGATCAGCACGCAGGTAATAGCGGTAATGACCAAGCAGGTGGCGACAACGTTATATGCAATTGCTTTACGGACCTTCGATTGAATGGAAACCTTCATACGTTCATTTCCTCTTTATTACTATCATATTTCTCATATATCAAACGATAGCATACCCGTGTTTGAAGGTTATGGAGTTTATGTAAAATAAAGGTAAAGCGCATTTTCTGCACCGAAATATGAGCCGACCGTTCACG
>NZ_DALZCH010000176.1:0-3612 GCF_031978065.1 Oscillibacter sp. | reverse complement strand
GTTGATGCGCTCAAGTCCATGGGATTTTCCGGGCGCAAGAACCCCGCCCGACAGCCACCGCCGGTGGACGGCCTCATAGCAGCCCAAGCATTGATGGAGACTCGCTGCTCACTGACGTGGGCACTGCGATATAAGTCGCGGAAATCCACCGATAAGCGGAATGCGTATTACACGCCTAGCATCAAAATAGCAGGCAGTGCTGCTGATCTTCAGCAGTATGTAGATACACTCTACAATAAGCAAATTATACCGCCGCGCAAGCTGGAGCACGCCGCGAACGGCACCACTAAGGTGCTAAGCATTGCATCTCAGGAGCAGTTGCACAATATATACGATGCACTGACGCAAGGTGAGCACTCCCACCGGGTGTGGTGGGACAGATATTACAAGCACATAGAGTCCCCCATTATCCCGTATTACGAAAAACGGGGGATCGGAAGGAAGGAGCCACAGGATGAACGAATCGAACGATAAGGAGGCACTTATTTCGCTCGTAGAATACGCTACTATGCACGGGCGAAATGCTGCCAGCGTCCGGCAAATGGTCCTAAGGGGGAGTTTTAAAACTGCCCGCAAAATTGGCCGGAATTGGATTATTGATAAAAGAGAACCGTATCCGGATCACCGGATCAAGTCCGGGGAATACATCAAGGAAAAATAAGCCTGCCCGGAACAGGCCAAAATGAAAAACTCCCCGGAGTCTACCGATGGTAAGTTCCGGGGAGAAATTTTATGCGCTGATAGCCTTAGACCGTCCAAGATACCATTCAAGCTGGCGCTGCCTCTGGTGGTAGTCCGGCATAGCAAGCATCAATCCGAGGTCAATCTTTTGCAACAGATCTATAGTATCGATCTGTTCGGGTGTCAGGAGGGGCCGGATGCTCTCGCCTTTTCGTAGCCCATTGGCTTCACGAAATTGTTTTGCGGTCATCCCCAGCGCTAGCCGATTGAGCATATCCGCCTCGTTGGAGTAGTGGTAAGGTTTTGGATTGTCGTAGAGCAATTTGATTTGCGCGGTTAAAAGAGGGAACTCATGCCGGGTTTCGGTCAGAGTGCGAATGAACCGCTCCATATCGTTAAAGCGCTTGATGTAGGCTTCCTTGATTGCCGCCGCCTTTTTGCCGCGATAGCCCATCACAAGGAACATAAAGCCATCGCGGGTCATTGCGCAAACTTTGTCTTTTTTCCCCTGTGCGTTCACGTAGGTGGTAAATCCAAAATTGGATTTTCTGAAATCGTCGGAGCAGTCGAGGGCTTGAATATCTCGCAAAACGTGGAAGTGCTTCTTTTCAAAATACTCAGCCACTTGCAGGCTGTTGGCTCTGGCCGTGTCGTGCTCGTCTGCAAAAACGCCGTAGGAATCCATAGGAATCAATTCTTTCATTATAAATCCTTTCTTCTTGTGCAGACCAAACGGATGTGATATAATGAAATAGAACACACCACGTGCTGGTCTGTTTTTTGAGGAGTAGCCTTACTTTGGACGGTGAGGGCTACTCCTCCCCATTTTTAGCGCTTTTAGAGAGACTTGGGATTGCCGCTCTAATAGCTTTCGATCGGGTAACTCCGTGCTGATTGCAATAGTCTGTTAGAATCTTTTGGCTTTTCCCATTCAGTCTTACGACGACGTGAAACTCTTTTGGATCGCTCGAGGGATTGCGCAAATTAACACCGCCTTTCAAATTGGAAATTCCCTGTATTTTTAATTGTAACACGGGGTGTGTTTTTTGGGCAACACTTATTCTAGTAAATAAATGAAGAAATCTTGTGCCCGCACAAAAAAACAAATCCCGCCCGAAAGATAATTCCATCGGGCGGGATTCCGCGTGTTATTTTCGTGTTTATACCGCCGTCTCCAACCCGACGGCCTCCAGCTTCCGATCAAACCCGCCGCCCCGATAGATAAACACCAGCGTGCGCACCTGTTCATGGGTAAGGTTAATGATATCCCCGTTGCCGGTAGGGTCGGAGCCGTCGCCCTGAATGATACCCGCCGTCATAAGCTTGTCGATGATGGGCCGGAACTTCTCCGGGACGTTTGCCAGTTTTTCGTAAGTAACCACTTGTTCCTCCTCTATATCATATGCGGGTCGTACAGCCCCCACAATCAAACTGTTGCTGCGGGTCCTGCGCTGCACCTGTCCGCCGTTTGCGTCGTTTCCTGCGCCGGTATTGCCCTCGATGGCGATTACCCCGGAGGCCGTCACGCTCTCCACGATGCCGGTATGGTCAGTCGCCGAGCCTCCGGGGAAATCGTAGATCACCACGTCGCCGGGGCAATAGTCACCCGTCACCCAGCAGCCCGCCGCCTGCGCCGCCCGCATCAGCGCCCCGCAGGAGGCCGTGCGCATGGGCAAGGCAACGCCCGCCTGAGCGCAGCACCACTGCACAAACATCATGCACCACGGATTGCCGTCAAGCCCGTACCACTTCCCGTATTTAGTGCAATTACTCCCTACCGGGCTTTCTGCGTTCCACAGTTCCGCTCGGGCGATATTCAGGATATCACTTGCCGCCGCCAAAGCCCTGCACCTCCCCGGATACTTGTGTGGCCTTTACATTACTGCCCACCGCCTCCACGGCTTTCTGCGTGTCCTCTACGGCCTGTTTAACGGCTGCCGCGTCAATCTTTCCCTCCGTCATGATGTAGGTCAGCACGGAAGCCAGAGACACAACCGCGCCCGCCACCGTGGAAATGGTGTTTTCATCCAGCCCAAACACCATGGCGAGGCCCGTCACAATCCCCGCCATCGCCGCCCATAGCTTGCGGCTGGAAAGCTTTCTCAGAATCGTACTCATATGTTCCTCCTCATAAATCATTACTCTCTGAATCTGCTCCAAGGGCAGCATCGTAGGTGATGCCGCCCTTAATGTTTTCCGCTTTTGCCTTTCCAAAATAAGCCGTCAACACCACCGCCGTAGACGCTTGCAGCGCCCCGATCAGGGTGGTGAGATACGGCAGGCTCCCGGTAAACTGCATCTTGATGCTGAGCCAACACAGATATAGCACAATGTAGGTGCAGCTCCCGTCCACCGCCAGCACGCCGAGGGCAATCAGTTTGGAGCCTGTCCACTTTTTGGGCATCGGTTTTTCGCTACCCATCCACAACCTCCATTTCTCGTAGGTCATGGACCAACTTTGTCACGGTCCCGTTGCCGCCCAGATTGTGATACTGCTCATAAAGTTTGTCGACATTTTCAAGTCCGTGAAGGGTGATTGTCCCACGCTCTTGATAGTGATAATAGGCTTTCAGAATGCGATCCCGCAATAACGCCTGAATGCCAAGTTCCGTCGCACGCTGTCTGCGCCACAGCAGGCGCACCACGAAGATCAGCCCGCCGCCGATCAGTCCAAAAATCCACTTTAACCACCACTCAGCGGCGATTTCTGCCATATGTAGGCCCCCTTTTATACATTTTGCGGAGTTGCAATGATTTTTTCATATTCCTCCTGCGTGATACGCCCCTTTACAACAGCCTTTTGCAATTGCTCAATGGTCATGTCCCCGGAAATCCACAAGGGAAGATAAAAATTGTACCATGTTGCCGACATTTAATTTTCCTCCTTCATTCAATTGATAATTCCATTACTACTTTTGCAGTTTCACTGAG
>NZ_DALZCH010000175.1:0-3858 GCF_031978065.1 Oscillibacter sp. | reverse complement strand
CAGAAGATGACCGAGCTGAAAGGGCAGGGACTGGGAAAGCTGTTTCTGGAGAGCTTCTGGGCGCTGCTGTGTCCGGTCATCGTATTGGGCGGCATCTATAGCGGTATATTCACCCCCACCGAAGCCGCCTGTATTTCTGTGTTCTACGCGCTGATTGTCTCTTTGTTTATTTATAAATCCATCAAGTTTGAAGATTTGGTTCCCTTCCTGTGCAGCTCTGTAAAGACTTATGGCGGCCTGGCCTTTGTTCTGGCTTTTGCCACCGCCTTTGGCCGCGTACTCTCTTTGACCAAGGCTACCAAGGTTGTGGAAAACTTTATTCTGCACAATTTTCACTCCAGCTTCACGGTACTCACCGTGCTGGTAATTATCTTCCTGATTCTGGGCATGGTCATGGATACCGGCCCCGCCATTATCATTCTGGCGCCTGTACTGCTGCCCGCCGTGCAAAATTTGGGTGTGGACCCGGTACATTTCGGCGTTATTCTTGTGTGCTGCCTGTCCATCGGCCTTGCCACACCACCCTTTGGACTGGATCTATTTGTGGCCGGTAATCTGTCGGAAGAACCGCCCATGGCCGTGGCCAGAAAAGCCGTCCCCTTTATTATTGCATTCCTGATCGCTCTGGTTTTGATTACTTATATTCCCTGGTTCAGCATGGCTTTAGTAAACATGCTCTAATCTCCCTTTCGTTTGTCCCCCTGCCCCCGGCTTTCGGGGGCAGCGGACGAAAATAAAGTGCAATTGGATTAAAAGGAGGAAAAACAAATGAAAAAGTTTGCAGCTCTGTTCCTGTCCATGGCAATGGCAATGTCTCTGGCTTCCTGTGGTAGCACGCCTGCACCCACTTCTGCTCCCGCATCTCAGAGTAACGATGACCCCTACGCCAACCTGGATCCCGTAGAACTGGTGGGTGCCGACTCCACCGGCAAGGGCGCTGCCGGTCAGGTCTTTGGTGAACTGGTTGCTCAAAAGGTGAGCGAAATCACGGGTGGCAAGCTGACCATCGACTATCATCCCAACGGCGATTTGGGCGGTGATGCCGACCTGCTTCGTCAGATGCAGAGCAACGACATTCAAATTGTCGTCTGCCAGACCGCCCCCGTGGTTTCTTTTATCCCTGAGATGGCCGTCTTTGATCTGCCTATGGTCTTCTCCAAATACGACGGTAACACCATTGACAAGGTACTTAACGGCGCCGACTCCCAGTTTAAAACACAGCTCTCTACCGCCTATGAGACGGCCGGCTTCCATCTGCTGGGGTTCCTGCAGAACGCCACCTATCGTCTGACTACCGCCAATAAGAATTTGACGGATCTGGCTTCTTTCAAGGGGCTTCAAATCCGCACCATGGAAAACAACAACCACATGGCTTTCTGGACCGCCATTGGCGCTGAGCCAACTCCCTTGGCCTTCTCCGAACTGTATTTCGCATTGCAGAGCGGTGCTGTGGATGCAGAAGAAAACGCAGCTGACACCATCGTGGGCAACAACTTCAATGAGGTGCAAAAATATCTGGCCTGCACCAATCATATCCTGTATGCCAACCAGATCGCTATCAATAAAGGTGCTTATGCGGATCTGGATCCCGCTTATCAGGAAGCCCTTGACCAAGCTGTGAATGTGGCGCTGGCCGTGATGCGTCTCGAGCTTACCAAGATCGACACGGACAACAAGACCACCTTGGAAAAGGGCGGCATGACCATCATCAATTACGACAACTCTTTCTTTGACGAAATTCTGAATCTTCAGGGCATAAAGGATTTGTACAGCAAGATCGACAAAGAAGTCGGCGGTTTGGGCACTTCCCTGCAAGACGCTTTGGCAGCAGGCTGATTAAAGGCCCCTACATCGTTGGCTGAAAGGGCCGGGCTGCCGCCAAAAGGCGGCGGCAGCCCGGCCCTCACTTTTCTTGGCGCCCCTTGGCAGAAAGGAGTTTCTTCATGAAAGCCACGCCAAACAATCAGGCTTTCTTTCCGCTGCTGCTCACCTTCTTTTTTTGGGGAAGCGTGTATGTTGCTGGGAAAATGATTGCCGAGGATATTCCGCCTCAACTTCTGGCCTGTCTGCGGTGCACCGTGGCCATGGCGCCTCTGCTCCTGATGGCCCGGGGCTGTCTCGGCACCAAAATTGCCCGGGAGGATTGGAAATACTTTGGATTGGTAGGCTTTCTCGGCTATTTTTTTACTATTTCACTGATTCAGCTGGGAATCTCGCTGACAGGCGCATCCATGGCTTCTTTGATCAACGCGCTAACCCCGGTATCCGTCACCGTGATGGCCTCCTTGATTCTTAAGGAGCGGATTACTTCCACCAAGGTTCTCTGCCTTGTTCTGGCTCTGACGGGTACCGCCGTGGTCACAAGCGAGACAGACAACCAGGGCGATCTGCTGGGCATTGGCGTGGTGCTGCTTGCCGTGTTGTGCTGGGGCGCGGCGTCGGTATATATGCGCCGCCTCACCGCCAGCTATCCCCCGATTCTGGTCACAACATATAGCATGGCCATCAGCCTTATTTTTCATATCCCGGCAGGAATCTTCAGCGCCACTCATCAGCCGGTCGTCATTTCTCCCACGGCAGTGGCCGTCGTTCTCTATCTGGGATTGATCGGCTCCGGCTTGTCCCAATTCACTTGGACAAAGTGCCTGTCCCTCCTCCCAGCCAGCACCTGCTCTCTGTTTTATCCTCTGCAGCCCGCCTTTTCCGCGCTACTGGGCGCACTGATTTTGGGGGAACAGTTTCGTCCCACGTTTTTCATCGGATTACTGCTGATTTCTGCCGATGTGATCCTGAGCGCCAGAGAAGCCGGGCGACAAGCAAAAGAAAATGAAAATTCACAAAAAAATAACTAACAATTTGCTGTCCATAAGCGATAATAACATAAAAGGGTATTAAATCCTGTTATATCGCAGAAGGAGTGACAGCCATGAACTTAAAACAATTGCAGTACTTTCAAGCCATCGCGGAGTTGGAGCACTACACTCAGGCAGCGGAAAAGCTGTATGTCGGTCAGTCCACTCTCAGCCACGCCATTCAGGAACTAGAATCCGAGCTGAATGTAAAGCTGTTTACCCGAAAAGGGCGCAATGTCAAGCTGACAAAATATGGTGAGTTGTTTCTACCCCATGTCCAAAAAAGCCTGGAATCTCTGGAAACCGGAATTTCCATCCTGCAGGAGTATAACAATCCAAATTCCGGCACAGTGACTCTGTCCGCCTTCCCTTCTCTGGCTCAGTTTTTGCCGGACATTATTGTCCGCTATCTATCTGAAACCAACCGGGTGGGCGTGCGCTTTCAATTTTCTCAGAACACTTTTTATTTTATACAAGAGCATCTTCTGTCCGGAAAAATTGACTTGGCCTTTGCGACATGGATTGACGATCCCCGGGTGGAGCATATAAAGCTGGGCACCCATCCGCTGGTCCTGCTGGTCCCTTTTGGACATCGACTGGCCCGGCGCGAGAGCGCGAGCCTGAAAGAGCTGGATCAGGAACCTTTCATCAACTTCGACAGTACCTCACAGCTGCACTATCAAAACCGCGAGATATTTGAATCCCTGAATATCAACCCAACTATTTTAGTGGAAACGCCACAGGACATTGTCATGTACGGTCTTGTGGCCGCAAACCAAGGGGTAGCCATTACCCCCTATCCCCTGGGCGGCGCGCCTTATAACGTCAAAATCATTCCCATTTCCGACAATATTCCTGCGCGGGATCTGTACCTGATGTGGTGTAAAGACCGATATATGCCCCCTGCGGCTGAGTATTTTCGGGATTATATTATCCGCAGCGGTAAGGTATTTGATCAATTCCGAGCCCGCAACGGCCCGAGCCTTGTCTGAACTGTGGAAGCGCG
>NZ_DALZCH010000174.1:0-3903 GCF_031978065.1 Oscillibacter sp. | reverse complement strand
AGGCGGGCAGACTGGCCCACTCCATCGCGGAGTTAAAAGCCCGTAAGCGGTTTTCTGTGATGAACAAGCGCACGTTCAACGCGCAGTTGAAAAAGCTGCAAGAGGACGAGCACTATGCCGCCGAGATGGATGGCTACACCGGTCTGTATGTCGAAACGCTGGAGCAGCACGCCATGGCGTTTCACTCCGCGCCGTTTCTCGCATTGGAAACCTCTGTGCCGGTGGGCATCTTCACGCAGGAGCTCAAAGAGGATGGAACCCCCGCCACAGGAACCGCAGACTGCATCCAGATCGCAGAAGGGGTGTTGTGGATCACGGACTATAAAAACGGCGCCGGTGTGCCGGTGGAAGCTGACCACAATTCCCAGATGATGCTCTACGCGCTGGGCGCGTTGGCTATGTATGCACTGGTCTATGGCGACTCCATCCAGACCATCAAAACAACCATCGTGCAGCCCGCGCTGCACAGCGTGTCCGATTGGGAGATCAGCCGTGCGGAGTTGGAAGCTTGGGGGAGGGAAGTCCTGACCCCTGCCGCCATGCAGGCAGACAGCGAAGACCCCGGAGAGCCTTGCCCCGGTGACTGGTGCAGGTTCTGCCCCATCAAGAACCAGTGCCGGGGACGGGCGAACACGGTTCTGGCTGTGGAAGCGTTCGGCAAGAAGCTCCCGCCGCTGCTTTCAGATACCGAAGTTGGACAAGCCCTGCAACGGGCCGAGGGACTCGTATCTTGGTACAAAGACCTGCAAGACTACGCCCTGCAATCGTGTTTGGAGGGAAAAGCGATCCCCGGATATAAGGCGGTGGAGGGCCGCAGCAGCCGCGCGTGGGACGATCTGGACGCCGCCTTTGCAGATATCCAGCAGCACGGCGTGGCGGAAGCCATTCTGTGGGAGCGCAAGCCCGTGACCGTGGCCGCACTGGAAAAGGCGCTGGGGAAGAAGACCTTTACCGAAGCCGCTGGCGGACACGTAACCGTGAGTCCCGGCAAGCCCACGCTGGTTTCTGAATCCGATAAACGCAAGCCCTACAATTTTGCAGAGGTCGCATTCGGCGACCAGAAAGGACTATGACCTATGAATGCTTCTACTTTTACAACCGGCGAGGTGCGCGCTTCTTTCGTCCACCTGTTTACGCCTGACGCCGCCCCCGGCGGGGACCCTGCGTATTCCATTATGGCCTTAATTCCTAAATCCGATGTTGCCACGCTCACCGCTTACAAGGCGGCATATGAAGACGCAGTGAACTACGGAATCCAGAAAAAGTGGAACGGCGCATTGCCTCCCGTGCTGCTGGGGGGCCTCGCTGACGGAGATGGCGTCAAAAATGACGGTACACCGTATGGCCCTGAGTGCAAGGGCTGCTACGTGCTGAAATGCAAATCGAACGTTGAGAATAAGCCGCTGGTGGTAGACCAGCGAAACCAGGAAATTCTTGATTCTCGCAAGGTGTATAGCGGCTGCTATGTCCGTGTAAATGTGACGCTCGTTCCCTACAATAATAATTCAAAGGGCATTACTTCGATTCTCAACGCTGTCCAGTTCGTTCGTGATGGGGAACCCTTTGGGGGTGGGCAAGTAACTGCCGCGGAAGCGTTCGGTGCGCCCGCCGCAATGCCCGCAGCACCGGGCTATGTTGTCCCTGGATATGCCTCCGCTCCCGCGCCGGTACCCGCACCCGCATATACCCCTCCTGTTGCCGCGCCTGCGTATCCCCAGCAGCCCCCCGCCGCATATCCCCAGCAGACAGCGCCTATGTATTCGCAGCAAGCTCCGGCGTACCCTCAGCAGTGGCCGGTTGACCCGATCACCGGGCAGCCTGTTCCCAACGGTATGCCGGTTATGGGTATGTAATCAAAAAAGGGCCCCTTCGGGGGCCCTTCCAATCCGGGAGGTAACTCATGCAGCACCACTTGAACATTGACTTAGAAACATACAGCTCCGTGCCAATTACAAAGGCCGGACTTTATAAATATGCGCAAAGCCCGGACTTTCAGATTCTGCTTTTTGCGTACAGCCTCAACGGTGCGCCGGTGCAGGTTTTGGACCTGACACTGCCGGGGGCCTGCATTCCACAGAATGTCGCGGGCTGGTTGTTTGACCCGCAGTGCATCAAGCACGCGTTCAACGCCGCGTTTGAGTGGTACTGCCTCTCCCGGTACTTCGGACTGGAGCAGCGCCGGGACTGGACGCCGGAAGTCTGGCTGCCCCAGTGGCGGGACACACAGCTTCACGCGCTTTACTGCGGGTATCCTGCCGCACTGAAGAATGTTGGCGCGGCCATGGGTCTGCCGGAGGACAAACAGAAGCTCCGCACCGGCGGCGCGCTGATTCGCTATTTCTGCATCCCGTGCAAGCCCTCAAAGTCCAACGGGGGCCGTACCCGCAACCTACCGCAGCATGACCCGGCGAAGTGGGGCCTGTTCAAAACCTACAACGCCGGGGACGTTGTAGCAGAGCAGGAAATAGAGCGCCGTCTTTCCGTCGTGCCGGTGCCGGACGAGGTGCAGCAACAGTGGGTCCGTGATCAGATCATCAATCTGCACGGTGTGTCGGTGGATCTGCCGCTGGTGGACGGAGCCATTGAAATTGGCGCCGCTGTCCACGAAACCCAATTGCAGGAGGCCAAGGACCTGACCGGCCTTGCCAACCCCAACAGCCGGGATCAGCTTTTGAAATGGCTGAATGAGGAACTGGAAGACGATCTGCCGGATGTACGTAAAAATACGGTCACGGACCTGCTGGCGCAAGGCGTGCCCAGTGACAAGGCCGCCCGAATGCTGGAGCTGCGGCAGGAACTTTCCAAGACCTCCACCAAGAAATACAACGCTATTGAAACCTGCGTGTGTGCGGATGGCCGGATTCGGGGCCTGCTGCAATTCTACGGGGCCAACCGGACAGGCCGGGAGGCGGGGCGGCTGGTGCAGGTCCAGAACCTGCCCCACGACACAATACCGGCGGAATCTGCCGCGCGGGAACTGGTGAAGTCCCGCAATCTGGATGGGCTGAAAGCGGTTTACGGCAACGTGCCGCAGGCGCTCTCCGCGCTGATCCGCACGTCACTGATCGCGGCCCCCGGCATGACCTTCGTGGACGCTGACTTTTCCGCCATTGAGGCCCGCGTGATCGCGTGGCTGTCCGGGGAAGAATGGGTGCTGGACGTGTTCCGCACTCACGGCAAAATCTACGAGACTACCGCCGCGCAGATGTTTGGTGTTCCTTTCGACGCCATCAAAAAGGGCAACCCTGAATACGCGTACCGCAAGAAAGGCAAGGTTGCCACGCTGGCGCTGGGGTACCAGGGCGGCAAGGGCGCACTCATCAATATGCGTAAGACTCTAGGCATGACCGAGGACGATTTGCCTGAAGCCGATATGCCCGATATCGTCCGGCGCTGGCGCAGTGCCAACCCGCATACCGTGCAGTTCTGGTACGACGTCAACGACGCGGCATTTCGCGCGGTCACATCGGGGCGGACCACGACAGTAGGATGCGTGACCATCGCCCGGGGGATGCACCGGGAAGCGGGGCTGGACTTTATGACCATCCTGCTGCCCTGCGGCCGCAAACTCTACTACCCCGGCCCGCACATCGGCAAAAACCATTTCGGAGAGGACAGCATCATGTACTGGGGACAGGACGGGGCCAACTGGAAACCTGTTGAAACTTACGGCGGCAAGCTGGTGGAGAACATCACGCAGGCGGTGGCCCGGGACTGCCTTTTCTATGCCATGGAGCAGTTGAACACCGCCGGATATCGCATCGTATTTGATATCCATGATGAAGTCGTGTTGGAAGTGCCGGAGGGGATGGCCGATCTGGACAAGGTCGTGGCGATCATGTCCCAGCCTATCCCGTGGGCTCCCGGTCTGCCGCTGAACGCCGACGGCTGGGTGGGGAATTA
>NZ_DALZCH010000173.1:0-3922 GCF_031978065.1 Oscillibacter sp. | reverse complement strand
TTTCCACGCCACTGACCACCGCCACACGGCCGGACACACGGATATCCGCGCCCATGCGGGAGATCTCGTCGACATGACGAAAGCAGCTTGTGAAAATGTTCTCCTCAAACACCGTGGCTCCCCGGCTGCGGGTCAGCGCCGCCATTAAAACAGCCTGCGCGTCGGTGGGAAAGCCCGGATAAGGCGCGGTGTGAATGGGACGGATGCCCCGCAGCGCCCCCCGCCTGCGCAGGGTAATGCCCTCTTCGTCCGCCGTCACGGTGCAGCCCGCCTCTCGCAGCGCCGCCGTCACAGTGGACAGATGCCCTTCCTTCGCGCCTGTCAGATGCGCCTCGCCCCCGGCGGCTGCCGCCGCGCAGAGATAAGTAGCCGCTGCAATGCGGTCAGGCATCACGGTATACGTACAGCCGGAAAGCTGCGCACCGCCTTCTACCGTGACGGTGGAAGTGCCCGCACCGGAAACCTTTGCGCCGCACGCACAGAGATAGTCCTGCAAATCCTCGATCTCCGGCTCCCGGGCCGCATTGTAAATAGAAGTGACACCATTTCCTCCACAGGCAGCCAGCATCAGGTTCTCCGTGGCGCCCACACTGGGCAGGCTCAATACCACCTCCCGCCCCACAAGGTGGGGCGCGGTGCAGCGGAGCCGCCCGCCGTCCTCCCGGATGTCAGCCCCCAGCTCCCGGAGGCCCGCCAAATGTAAATCAATGGGTCTTGGTCCCAGCTCGCAGCCACCGGGGTAGCTGAGGTCCGCCTGACCGCAGCGGGCCAGCACGGCCCCAAGGAAAATGGCGGAGGAGCGCATCTCCCGCATCAGCGCGTCGGAGATGTTGCAGCAATTCATGCCCACGGTATTTACCGTCAGCGTATCCTCCTCCCAGCGGGCCTCGCAGCCAAGATGCCGGAGAATGCGGACCGACGCGTCCACATCCCGCAGACGGGGACAGCCTTTCAGCACCGTCTCCCCCCGGTTTAAAAGCGTAGCCGCCAGGATGGGCAGTGCGCTGTTCTTTGCGCCCTGCACCCGGACGGAGCCGGAAAGAGCCCTCCCGCCCTTTACGATGATCTGACTCATAATGCAATTCCCTCCGCATACAGAATGGTTCAACAGTCCATCGTATGCGTGGGGAGCCTTTGGGGGTTACAGCAGCTCCAGCACCGTCTGATAGATACGCTCCGCCGCGTCGGGAATGCCAAGCTTCTCCATGGCGGCAGACATGGACGCGCGCCGGGCGTCATCCCGGAGAATTTCGCAGGACCTTTGAAAAAGGACCTGTCCATTTGCCTCGTCTTCCAACAAAACGCAGGCTCCGCCCGCCCGTTCCAAAACCCGCGCGTTTTTCTCCTGATGGTTGTTGGTCACATAGGGAGAGGGTACGATCAGCGCCGGAACACCCAGCGCCGTCAGCTCGCTGATGGTGGACGCGCCCGCCCGGCACAGAACCAAATCGGCCGCCCGAAGCGCCCGGTCCATATCATAAATGTAGGGCCGCACCTCAAGAGACGGGTGCCGCTTGAGGTCCACACCCCGCTCTTTCAGCGCCCGCAGCAGCGCCTTGTAGCCGCCGCCCGCCCCGTGAATGTGGTGAAACGGCTCCTTTGCCGCTTCCAGCGCCAAAAACGTGGCCATTTCTCCGTTCATTCCCGCCGCGCCCAAAGACCCCCAGAAGGAAACGATCAGAGGTCTTTTGTCATGAATCCCCAGTTCTTCCCGGGCCTGCTGTTTGGTCCGGGTAAAAAAATCGCACCGCACCGGCGTTCCCGTGACCACCACCCTGTCCGGATGGCGATATTGACCCCGGCACTCCTCAAAGCCCACCATGATCCGGTCGGCAAAAGGCTCCAGCAGCCGGGTAGTCAGCCCGGGGACCATGTTGGACTCGTGGACGGCGGTGGGGATTCCCAGCTTTGCCGCCGCTTTTACCATGGGAAAACTGGCATAGCCCCCGGTGCCAATGACCATCTGGGGGCGAAATTCCCGCAGAATGCGGCGCGCCTCTCTGGGCGCCCGGAGATAGTTTCCCACGGAGATTAAATTGTGCTTGATTTCCGCCGGTTTCATCGAGCGGTGAAAGCTGGAGATGTGAACGGTGCGAAAAGCGAAGCCCGCCTTTGGAATCAGGTCCTTTTCAAGGCCCCGCTCCGCACCCACAAATAAAATCTCCGTATCCGGCTTCCGCGCGATCATCAACTGCGCCAGAGCGACGGCGGGATTCACATGTCCCGCCGTCCCCCCGCAGGTGAAAATGACCCGTTCGGGCACGTTGCCCATTTTAAAACACTTCCTTAAAGTCCGCGTGTCCCGCATCAAATCTTCATCTGTCGGGACACGCTCAATACAATCCCCATTTCAAAGAGCTGGATCGTCAGCGCCGTTCCTCCGTAGCTGAAAAAGGGGAGAGATACGCCGGTGGTGGGCAGCAGTCCCGTCACCACCCCCATGTTCAAAAAGGTCTGAAAAGCCAGCAGCGTGGTGATGCCCACCACCAGCAGACTTCCGAACCGGTCCCGGGCGTGGAGGGCAATCCAGTATCCGCGCAGAATCAGCGCCGCGAACAGCAGCATAATCACCGCCGCCCCGATCAGCCCCAGTTCCTCGCACACGATGGAAAACACAAAGTCGTTGTGCTCCTCCGGCAGGTACATGAATTTTTGCCGACTCTTGCCAAGGCCAACGCCCAAAAGCCCACCGGAGCCGATGGACAACAGACTCTGAGACAACTGATATCCGTCTCCCCGGGGGTCGATGAACGGATTGTGCCACATGGCGATGCGGGACGCACCGTAGCCGACGATTCCCACCACGGCATACATTCCCGCCGCGGCCACGCCCAGCGCGCCGCCGACCCAGCCCCAGCCGATGCCGCCCACCAGCATGATGGCGGCTCCGGCGCCTAAGATCAGCAGCGTCCCGGACAGGTGGGGTTCCAGCATCATCATCCCAGCCAGCACCAGCAAAATCATGCCGTAGGGCAGAATGCCGTACCGGAAGGTCTGCATCCGCTCTTTCTTTTTGGAAACGCTGTCAGAAAAATAGAGCACCACCGCCAGCTTTGCCACCTCTGAGGGCTGGAATTGCAGCGCCGTACCCCGGATTCCCAGCCAGCGGGTGGCGCGGTTGACGGTGAGGGCGAAGGGGTTTCCCGGAATAATCACCAGCACCAGCAGAATAATGGCCAGAAACATCAAGGGTTTTGCAATGCCACGGAACCGCTGATAGTTGATCTTTCCCACAAACGCCATGGCCGCCACGCCCATAATGGCGAATACGCCCTGCTTCGACACGTAATAGGTCGGGTTGCCGCTTTCGTAATAGGCCCTTGGAAAGCTGGCGGAAAACAGCATGATGAGTCCAATTGCGGTCAGCAGCAGCACCAGCAGGCAGAAGGGCAGATCGATGGGCCCTCGGGCCAGTTCCCGGCTCTCCTGCTCCCGGAGTAAGCGCTCCTCCTTGGCCCGCTGGCGGGCCAAAAGCGTTTCCCGACTGACGGCGGGACGACGGACGGAGCTGAATCCCCGGTCCCGGTCCCCCTGGGGAGAGCGGGGCCGTGCGTTATTTGGTTTGCGTTCCCGGACCACCGGTCACTCCCCCTTCTCCATTTGGCGGACGCGTCAAATTCTCCCCTGAATCCCCAGCCACGCCGCGACACAGCCCGCCAGCGTGATGAGGGAAAACACCGTCACAAGCTTCGCCTCGCTCCAGCCGCACAGCTCCAGATGATGATGCAGCGGCGCCATTTTAAAAAAGCGCTTGCCGTGGGTGGCTTTAAAATACACCACCTGAATAATGACCGACGCCGTTTCTGCAATATAAATCAGCCCTATGGGAACCAGCACCAGCGGCATATCCATTGCAAACGCCAGCGCCGCCACCGCACCGCCCAGAAACAGGCTTCCGGTGTCGCCCATGAATGTCTTTGCC
>NZ_DALZCH010000172.1:0-3928 GCF_031978065.1 Oscillibacter sp. | reverse complement strand
CAACAGTTATCGGTCTATTGGGTTGAAAAGTTGAATCACCGAATCCATTTATGAGAGAGTTTACTTCGGCAAATAAAACGCCGCTACGCAAATCATCAGGAATGTCATTAAAATCTGTAAAGCAGCTTGATAATTCAGGTTGTGCAACTTTAACATCAGTCCTGCCAAAATAAGCATAGAGCGCATTGGCTGTCTCTGCACGCGTCATAGGATCAGTTTCCCGTTTTAAATCGTCCGCGATCCAAAAGCTTTTAGCCCAATTCATAGCTGCCCGATATATTTCCCTGTTTTTAACATTACTGTAAATAGCTAGCCCCGGTTGATAATATGTACCGTCATAGTTAGAAGTTGAATTTGATAATATTTGTGAAAAAACTCCCCATGTTACAATATTATCAAGAGATTTCTCAGCCTGTGGTACTTCATTAAACAAGTTATTCCCATCGCAATAATTTACCGCATCTGTACACCACGCCGGAACTTTGGCATATCCGAATACGGGGACGACCAGAGTCACCGAAAGGCAAAGAACTGCACAAACAAGACCTTGAAAAATCTTTTTCATATTCTATTACTTACATTATAGATTATTAATGTTGATTGTTCGAAGAATTGCCTCATTGTGTTCATCAATACACGCAATATCCAAGTATCTTCCATAGAGTGCCTCCCCATCCGCTATTTTTATAAAACTCAAATAGTACCCGGTAGTTTCACTTTGCAGGCGGGTATAAGCGTAACCAACAACACCATGGTCTCCATAATAGGAATGCTGATTAAGTGATAAATAAAATGGCCTATGATTGGTTAATTCCGATTTAACATTGTTGAACGTCGCGTCTTTGCTTGTCACAGTAGCATTCACACCATATAAACCAAATGAACCGGCAATATAGGAGTCTAACGTACCAAGACAAGAACCGCTTGCTTCGTTAAAATATTTATTTTTAACACCGTAGTCAGCGACAGCTAAGAAAATATCGCTGTAATTCTCCGACGTTATCCTTGAATAATTCTTATAGCTACCAATCATCCCGATTAGATTTGTAATTGCTGTTGGGCCGCAATTATTAGTATAATCATCCATGAAATCAGCGGTAGTGCAGAATGGGCAATGAGATTCAAATTCGTTTATGGAATCGCCGCCATAAACAAACGGCCCCTCATAATAGGTATTTGCCCACTCATAAGGATCCCGAATAGGATACTTTGATTTTGCTAAAACCGCCGGTAAGTTTGATGCGCTTCGCGCCTCGGCGAGGGTGTTGGAACATCAGAAACCACAACTCTCTCATTATTTATGGACGAAAGTGTTGAACTCCCGTCATCTTTATAATAATTCATCAAACCCGTGTATACTACGGTGTCTTCTTCCCCAAGATCAAGCAAATCATATACAGGCTCTAACTTATCAGAAAACTCCAATACTTTATTCGCAATATCGGGATATGCAGTTATAACGACATATCCATTGCGCTACCCGCTTGTATCTAATTCAAATGAATAAGCCGAAACTTTTCCGTCAGTCCCGTACATCGTCACAGTATTATTAATTTCTGTATCCGCTGTCCATGATATTTCAGGAAAAGATTGGCTTTCATTAATAAAATTTATTGCAATTATTTCCGCAACATTTTCAGGAATAGTATCTGGCTGCACCGGTGATTCCATACTCACAGCCTGAGCAGGAAAAATAAGGACTGAAATCACCATCATCACTGCGAATAGACACTGCAACCCCTTTTCTTCATAAATTAAATTCTCTATTCTTTTTTGTGTTATTTGTCACAAAAATCCAACATTTTTATTGTTGAATTTATTTAAATCATAGCACTTCAATTTTAAATGTCAACCTAAATTACCAATAAATTACATTTTTATGACGGCATAGTTATGCTTAATTCCAACCTGAATTCAAAAGAGTAAACAAGATGTATCCATATTATTGGGAATGTCCGGTGCATTAGCTTATGAACGTCAAGGAGACTGTGCCGGATCTTTTTCCAAAAATCCGATTTTTCTATCAGAATTTTTCCACAAAAGATGATGGCTGCGGGAAAATTCCCGCAGCCATCATCTTTTGTGTACTTGCAGCCATCGCGCTCCAGCGCGCCTTGTCTTTAAAAACGCCGCGTTTGACGCCGCGTTTGACGCCGCCTTTTAATCTGCTTCTTCGGGCCGCGTCGTCCGTAAAATATAACGATTTTTGATCCGCTGCAAGTGATTGTACATGGCCTGATAGGCTGCTTCATAATCGTTCACTTCCAGTGCGTCCACAATGACAATGTGCTCCCGCGTCGCCGATTCAAAGGAAGTGCCCAAGGTGGAGCTGAGCATTAGGCAGCGGTTGCTATGGGTATTGATTCGCTCCGTCAGGTCCAGAAGAAAACGGTTCTCAGTCCCTCGGGCCAGTGTAGTGTGGAATATATAATCCTGATTAATATACTCCAGATAATCAGACGCGCTGGACATCAGCGACTGCTTCTGGCAGTCAATACTTTCGCGCAGCTTTCGGATCAGAGCAGGCGTTACTTTATCTTTCAACTGTTCTATGACTAAAAGCTCAACGGACTGACGCACAAGGCTGATGTCGGCAATGTCACCTTCGGTGAGGGGAGATACGACAATACTCTTTCCCTGGACTTTTGCCAGTCCATCCTCCACCAGACGGTGCAGGGCAGTACGGATCGGCGTCCGACTGATAGACAACTCAGCACTGAGTTTTTCCTCTATCAGAACGTCGTTCGGCGCAAACTGGCTGGATACAATCGCATCCCGTATCACCTGATACGCCTTGTTAGACAGTGTTTCACTTTTTTTCAGGGGAGCTAATGACAAGTAAACCAATCCTTTTCATCTTTTAGTCATCGACAGCACAGCAGCGCCCATCAGCGCGGAATCAAAAAATCAACCTTCGATCAAATAGTTTTCCAGAGTACGCAGCATAATGACCGGCAGTTTACCAAAGGAATACTCCTTATGGACGCGCTCGGTCCATTTGTGGGCGTCCTTGCCGTGGCAGCCGAAGTTTAGGGCCGGAATGTTCAGGCGCTTGATTTGATCCAGAGGAACATTGTAGTGTGCCTTCATACTGGGGAGATTTCTAATCAGCGTTTCCGCCGAGCGATCCGTGTCGTCCAGCTTCAAATAGCTGCTGTCGGTGAGGACAGGGAAAAACTGCATCATTTTCAGATCCTCGCCCATTTCCTTGCCAATTTCCCGAAGCAGGCCGGTGACGCTGTCCAGCAGCGCGGCTTCCTCGGGGACCTCGCGCTTGAGGGTGTTGCGGGGGCAGTAGGGAGGGGAGAGGAACAAGATGACGGTGGGGGTGTTGATGCTGACAACGGTGGCAAGATGCTCCACCATCTTCAAGCACATCTCCCGGCGATCCATATTCGCTTCCAGCGCCTCTTTGGTAATGGCGTCCAGATCGGCGTCCACGTCGGCCTTGACAGACAGGGCCTTTGCGTAAAGCTGGCTGTAATCCATCACCTTCAGGCTGTACTCCCGCTTCTTATATGTCATGCCGGTCATCTTGCAGTAAACCTTGTTCTGCTCGTCTGTATAGGTATCTACCGTCTTAAGGGCATCCTCCGCCACCTTGCGCAGGCGGGCGAAGATGTCCTCTATCTCCATATTGTGAATAAAGTAGTTGAAATAGACATATGCGGAAAACGCGGTCTGAACGTCATAGGAGGGTTTGAGGTCCTTCATCTTCATGACGGTGGGGGGCATAGCGTATTCGTGATTGTATACGTCGCTAAACTCCGCGCGCATGTCCATATTGCGGACAATCTCAGCGGCAACCATAGAAGCGCTGAATCCATTAAAGCCCTGCCCGGAGCGGGTGGGCGTCCCGTGAAGACACAAGCAGGGACGAATCTTCCCGACAGCTCCGGCATGGAGGTACTGGCAGGGTTCGCCGGGG
>NZ_DALZCH010000171.1:0-4040 GCF_031978065.1 Oscillibacter sp. | reverse complement strand
CACGCGTCCGGTATGAGGCGGACACTATCCACCATTACCCCAAGGACAATTACAAACAAATCCCCATTGATGACCATGTAGGACGAGCACTGACGCATCTATTTGCGTATCTGGACGGGGACAAGAGCAATGACCATTTGGCACACGCGCTTTGCAGGCTTGCATTTGCGGTGGAGATGGAGGAGGAATCGAGGAACAAATGACAAATCAAGAGAAAAAGGCATACCTGCAAAGATACCGGGCGGCAGATAACGAGATAAACGACCTGCTCATGGAAAAGAAGCGCATTATGTCCCGGCTCACACGGATGACCACCAGCATCAGCGGTATGCCCCATGGTGGAGGCGAGAGTGACAAAATGACCGACGGCATTGCAAAGGTTGTTGAACTGGACGCTGAGATTGATAGCAAGGTGGACGCGCTGTGCGATTTACGCCGCGAGGTGTGCGCCAACATCGGGACGGTCGGGGATGCTACCTTACGCCGGGTTTTAATGCTTCGGTACATATCGGGAAAGACATGGGAGCAGATTGCGGTTGAGATGAATTACTCATGGAGGCAAATTATCCGCATCCACGGGCAGGCTCTCACAAAGATGTCATAGAATGTCATACTCCATGTGTGGTAAAGTGTAAGATAGAAAAAGTTTAGGGAGCCGTCTGAAATACGGCGGCTCCAATACGGCAGATTGGCCAAGAGGTAAGGCGCAGGTGATTCTTTTTATGAGATAGCCAGTATGCGTGGGTTCGAATCCTACATCTGCCGCCAGTGGTCGGGTAGCTCCCGAACGATTTCAGACCGTTCATCGTGGCTGAACCAGAATAAAAATGCTTGCTGAAAACTGCATGGTGGGTACATCGCAGAAGTACATTGTAATGATGCTTAAATGGCGATTTGTAAGACCATTGATGAAGCAATCCATGACGTGATAATCTAAGCAGGAAGATGGCCATGCTATCATAGCTCAATTGGCAGAGCGCCCGACTTATAATCGGGAGGTTGCAAGTTCGACTCTTGCTGATAACACCAAATGCCAAAGCTGACAGCGTACAGGGTGAATATACCGGATGAAATACGCCGGTTCCCGTCAGCAGGCTCCAATGTGGCCATGCGGAAAGCGGCCATACGATTACGGGCTGATCGTCGCTCTGGGCATACGCTTGGAGGAAAGACTGCGATTGTGCAGTCAGGCCCAATATGCAGAGCAGCCAATAGGCTATGTGGGGAGACACCACGGCTTTGCACCATGTAAGGATTTATCAAACCGTGCGTCAAGGGAATAGCCCTTAAGCAATTTGGTCAACGCTGGTTGGCTGGGATGTATTACTGGTGAAATCGGTCAGACGTGACTGCACGGGCCAGCAAAAAATGACCGCCGTATATCCTGAGCATCCAAATGTGATGCCTGCCGCTTGTAAGCTGCTTATGACGGATGCGGAGGCCAAACAAATAGAAACCGACTGCCTCCGGGCGGCCGGTTTCTTTATGTGATTTTTTGGTTGCCGAAAGGCGGGTATTATCCATCACATTGCGTGAGCGTAGGCAGGGTGGGGCCGGTGGTGGAATAGAGAGGGAGGTGAGCCCGTTGTGGCGAAAGGAAAGTTTCAAAAGTGGTTGGAGCCGGACGGGCTTTTGCTGCTGGAGGGTTGGGCAAGGGACGGGCTGACAGATGAACAGATAGCATCCAACTGCGGGATATCAACCGCCACGCTATACAACTGGAAAAACGATCATGTAGAGGTTTTGGAGGCCCTAAAAAGGGGCAAGGAAGTTATTGATATCCAAGTGGAAAACGCGCTGCTGAAACGCGCTCTTGGGTATCACTATGACGAAGTGACACGGGAAAAGACCGTAGATAAAGAAACCGGGTTCTCTTGCCTGACAGTCACAAAGAAAGTCACAAAGGAAGTGCAGCCAGATACCACGGCGCAAATCTTTTGGCTGAAAAACCGAAAACCGGATAAGTGGCGGGATAGAGTTGATATCAATGCTCCCGGAGCACAGTCCACAGAAGACGATCCCATCACCAAATCCCTGAAGGAGACAATCGATGCTGTCACAGAAACAAATCAAGATACTTAAATGGCCATACACGGGACATACGGCGCTGATCTGCGATGGCGCGGTGCGGTCGGGCAAGACCTCCATCATGTCCCTGTCGTTTGTTCTGTGGGCCATGGGCAACTTCTCAAATCAGAGCTTCGGCATATGCGGCAAAACAGTGAAATCCGCTGAACGCAATGTAATTCGACCGTTGATGGGAATTAAGTATCTCAGGGAGCAATTCAAAGTCAGCTTTGCAAACCATATTTTGACCATTTCACGTGGGAAGAAAACCAATGTCTTTTACATTTTCGGCGGTAAAGATGAATCAAGTTACACCCTGATACAGGGCGTTACTCTGGCGGGAGTGTTGCTGGACGAGGTGGCCCTCATGCCGCAATCGTTTGTGGAACAGGCGCTTGCACGATGCTCTGTATACGGCTCAAAGTTCTGGTTCAATTGCAACCCGGAAGGCCCTGAACACTGGTTCTATAAGAATTGGGTCAAGAAGCCCGAGGAACGGGATGCAGATCACCTGCATTTCACCATGGCGGACAATCCTTCGCTGGCTGACGACATCCGAGAGCGGTATGAGCGTATGTATTCCGGCGTGTTCTATCGCCGGTACATCTTGGGCGAGTGGTGCGTTGCAGAGGGCTTGATTTATGAGTTTGATAAAAGTAAACATACCACATCCGTAGCGCCCTCCAATGGGCGTTATTTTATTTCAGTTGACTATGGTACTCTAAATCCGTTCTCAGCTGGGCTGTGGTGCTTTTCCGATGGCGTGGCTACCCGGATAAAGGAGTATTACTATTCCGGACGCGAGAGCAAGGCGCAGCTTACGGACGAGGAGTATTACACCGCGCTGGAGAAGTTGGCGGGCAATTACCAGATAGAGCACATAATTGTTGACCCTTCGGCGGCATCGTTTATCACGACAATTCGCCGTCATGGACGGTTTTCGGTGCGCAAGGCCCGCAATGAAGTGCTGGATGGCATCCGGCTTGTGTCTATGCTCCTGCGGGCTGGGCGGCTGAAAATACACAAGGACTGCGCGGACGCAATCCGCGAGTTTGAGCTATACGCATGGGACGATAAGCCGGATAAGACCGAGGTGGACAAACCGTTAAAGATCAACGACCACGCCATGGACGATATCCGGTATTTTTGCAGTACGGTGTTGCGGCGTGAGCTGCGCGGCATTCCAGAGCTGAGGGGGATAAAAGACGATGACTAAATTTAAACGCTGGCTGTATACAAAGTTCCTCCCTGACTACTGCCGGGTAGAGCTGCAAGATGAGAACAAACGCCTGCTTGCATTGATTCAGCGGCAGAAGCAGGAAATCGACCAATTGAATGCATATATCAGCGGGCTCGAAAACGGCATCCGGAACCAGCGCCGCATTGTAATTAGAAACGAGGTGGGTAAGTGAGTATCTTCTCCGCACTGCTTGACAACAAAATACAGAGTTTTGAGCAGGCGTACCGGGTAAAGGACATCACCTCACCTCAAATGCAGAATGCCATCCGGGTATGGCTTGCAATGTACCTTGAGGGATTGCCGCAGGAGGGTGAGGATGATTGCCAGCGTCTCCCGGTGGTGATTGTCAACAAGGTCACCAAAACGGCCTTTTCGGAGTATGCAGCATCCATCCAGAGCAAGGGTCAAAAGGCGGACTTCATGGCGGGGCTTTTGGATAAGCTGGACAAGGCAAAGGCAGGAGCCATGCAACACGCCCTTGTTGGTGGTGAGTGCTTCATCAAGCCCGTTCTTTCCGGGCGTAGCTTTGACTTCTCCATCGTGCGCCGCGATTGCTTCATCCCGCTTTCCCGCGATACACAGGGCAGGATAACCGATATCGGAACTTCTGAGACTACGGCATACAACGGCAAATATTATACACTGTTGGAGCGCCGGACGGTGGATGATAACGGCACGCTGACCATCCAGAGCAAGCTATACGAGAGCAACGACCCGTCGTTAGGCGGCTCAC
>NZ_DALZCH010000170.1:0-4041 GCF_031978065.1 Oscillibacter sp. | reverse complement strand
ATTCGAGCAAATAAAGCCCGTGCTGGATTGTATGGGAACCCCGGTGTACACCGGCGGCCCCGGCAGCGGCGATACCACAAAGCTGGTCAACAACATGGTGGGCGGCGCGATTCTGGTCGCCATTGCAGAGGGGTACGCCTTTGCCGCAAAAGCGGGCATCGATTTGCAGACCACCTTTAACGCGACCCGTGGCGGTTTTGCCGGAGGCCCCTTGTACGATAACAAGGTGCCGAAGGTCCTTCATCGGGATTTTGAGCCCGGGGCCCGTATTGCCGTTCACCGAAAGGACATCTTAAACGCCAAGCATTATGCCCACAAAATGGGTGTGGACTTGCCTCTGACCGATGTGGTGCTGCAAGTGATGGATTGGATGAACGATAACGGTTACGTTAATGAAGATCAGGCGGCGCTTGTCCGTTACTATGAGGATAAAATGCAGGTTACTGTGGGGAAGGACGGGGAATGACCCCCGGCATTCCGCAATTGGTACTTGAATATGTGGCTTGCACAAAGAAACAAACCTTGAAATTGAGGAAGAGTCTGATGAGAGAAGTGACCGGCGAGTATCTTGCCCCTATCCAGGCGAAATCCGTGGTAGACCGGGTGGTTTCACGCTTAACCAGCGCCATTATGAGTGGAGAACTGAAGCCCGGAATGAAAATCCCGACAGAATCGGATTTGGGAAAATCCTTCGGTGTGGGCCGCAATACCGTGCGGGAGGCCGTCAGGACCTTGGTGGCCTACGGCATTCTGGAGGTCCGCAGGGCAGACGGCACTTATGTCTGCGACGGGTTCTCCCCCAACATTTTGAACCCGATGCTGTATGGAATTATCCTGCAAAAGGAAAGCGCTCATCACGAGCTTGTGGATCTCCGAAAACTCCTTGATAACGGAATATTGCAGCAGCTTTTTTATACAAAGCTGCCGCAGGAGACATGGGATCGTCTCGGTGCGATTCAGGACGATTTGGAAGAATATCTGTCCTTGGGGGAAAATGATATCGCAGTGATTGCCAAGAAGGACATTGCATTTCACCAGGAGTTGGCAGCCGCCACCGGAAATGTGGCCGTCATTACGCTTTATGACAGCATTGTCAAGATTACCGAGGACTTTCTATACAAAACCATCGAAACCATTTTGCAGCATGATGCGGTGGCCTATTTTTCGGAAAGTCACAGAAATATTATGGAAAAGCTCTCCGGAAATCGGCTGGACGAGCTTTACGAGCGTGTAGAGTGGAGTTACCAGTATTGGTATATGACCTTCAAGGAGGAAGACTCCTTAAATGGCGCCCCGCAGTAAGCGGGTAGAATTTCGCTTTGAGGCAGCAGCACACAATTTGCGGCGATGGCCTTAAATTTTATTGTATTGAGAAGCCCGGCGGGACGCAGTGCGTCTCGCCGGGCTTCTCGTTTATTCGGCCACCAGGAAGGTTTCTGCAATCACCGGCAAGCGGGCGCCAAAGCCCTCCGCCGCCTCGTCGGGATAGGCCATGTAGACCGCGTATACGCCAGACTCCGGAACACCAACCTTCTGGCTCTCCACCCACTGTCCGTCCGTTTCGCTGCCGCAGACCGTCAGCGTCACCTCGGGATTATTCGCGGAGACCCACTGATCCACGGCTCCCTTGGGCAGGTCCTCAGAGGTCTTTACCCATCCTTCATCGGGAATGTAAATGGAGTAGCCCTCTCCTTTATACAGCGTGGCGGGGACCTCCTCGGACTGGCCCTCCACCTCCATGATTAAAACGGTGTGGTCATCTCTGCCGGGCTGGGATGCCGGGTCGCCCGACGTTTCGGATGACGCGGCTCCCGAGGATACGGCGGCGGACGAGCCGGATGAGCCAGCGGCGGGCGGATTCTGTCCGCAGGCAGACAGGGCCAGCGCCAGACAAAGGGCGGCGGCAAGCAGCAGATTTTTCTTCATGGATGGTTCCTCCTTGTATTGGCCCCACAGGGGCTTCTCGTTGTTTTTTTCGTTGCGGTGCTTCGAAGCGGTTGCTTCTTTTATATTGACGGACTCCGTCCGCAAAAAGTTACAAAAGGGGAGCCAGAAGGCTCCCCTTTTTCTCAGTCTTTCCGCTTGCCCAGATAGGCTTCCTTCACCTTTTCATTCACCAGCAGCTCTGCGCCGGTGCCGGAAAGGGTAATGTTGCCGGTTTCCAGCACATAGGCCAAATCCGCAATTTTCAGGGCCATATTGGCATTCTGCTCAATGAGCAGAATCGTGACGCCCTGACGGTTAATCTCCTGAATGATTTTGAAAATATCCTGCACCACTAGCGGAGCAAGCCCCAGCGAGGGTTCGTCCATCATCATCAGCTTGGGTCGGCTCATCAGCGCCCGTCCCACGGCCAGCATCTGCTGCTCGCCGCCAGACAAAGTCCCCGCCAACTGCCAGGAGCGCTCCTGCAACCGGGGAAACAGCTCGTAGACCCAGCTCAAATCCTTTTCGATCTCCGCCTTATCCCTGCGCAGATACGCCCCGATTTTCAGGTTTTCCAGCACCGTTAAATCCGCAAAAACCCGTCGTCCCTCTGGGGACAGGGCAATGCCGCTGCTGATAATCTGGTCGATGTTCCGGCCCGTCAGCTCGGCATCGTTCCACCGGATAGAGCCGGAATCAGCCTTTACAAGGCCGGTGATGGTCCGCAGAGTGGTGGACTTTCCAGCGCCGTTGGCGCCGATCAAAGTGACGATTTTCCCGTCGGGAACCTCCATAGAAATGCCCCGCAGCGCCTGAATGCCGCCGTAGGATACCTTCAGATTGTCGATTTTAAGCATCTTCCGCCACCCCCAGATACGCGTCGATCACGCGCTGGTCGTTCTGAATGCTGGCCGGGGTGCCCTTGGCAATCAGTCCGCCGAAGTCCAGCACGTAAATGCGGTCGGAAATATCCATGACTAAATCCATATGGTGCTCGATGAGGAACACCGTCAGCCCCAGCTCGGAGCGAATACGGCTGATGAACTCCGTCAAATCGTTTGTCTCCTGAGGGTTCATGCCGGCCGCCGGTTCATCCAGCAGCAGCAGCTTCGGCTCGGTTGCCAGCGCCCGGGCAATTTCCAGCCGACGCTGCTTGCCATAGGGCAGAGAGGTTGCCAGCTCGTCCCGCAGCCCACTAAGGCCCACGATGTCCAGCAACCGCTCCACGTCGGCCCGCTGGGCCTCCTCCTCCCGCCGATTCATCCGGAAGGTGGCAGAAAGCAAATTGGAGGTGCGCCGCAGGTGTTTCGCAATCAAAATATTGTCAAACACCGTCTGAGATTTCCAAAGCCGAATGTTCTGAAAAGTCCGGGCCATGCCCAACTTGGTGATACGGTCCGGGGTTGGCGCCAAAACCTTGTCGGTAAAGGCCGCGGGGTCGCGTTCCCGCTCTGACTCCTTTATGGCGTCCCACTCCTCCGGCGTCGCTCCCGTACCAGAAAGGCGAAACGCGGCGGTATACAGCTCCGAGTTCTGCCCCTTGTAAAGCTTTTTCATCTTTCCCTGAGGGTGGTTGCGCACGATGGTTTCCCCGCAAAACTCCACCAGCCCATTACTGGGGGCGTATACCCCGGTGATGACGTTGAACGCGGTGGTCTTTCCCGCGCCGTTGGGTCCGATGAGGGAGACGATCTCTCCCTTGTTAATTTCCAGATTTAAATTGTCCACGGCCACCACGCCGCCGAACTGCATGGTGGCATTTTCCACGCGCAGTACATTCTCTCTCATTTACCCGCACCTGCCTTTGCTTTTGCGGAGCGTCTTTTCTTTCTCAAGTCCCACAGCTCCTGATCACCCATGATGCCCTTCCGGAAAAACAGCACCACAATCATGATGACCACGGAGAACACCACCATGCGAAAGCCTGAGCGCAGCAACGGCAGCTTCAAGCCGGGACTCATCAGGAACCCAATGTTTCCAGCCATCGCCAGCAGCGCCAGCGCAAGCCCCAGCACCGGCCCCCAGGCCACCGCGATCCGTCCCCCGGAGCGGGAGATGAGCTTTCTGCCGCTGCGCTTCAGCCGCAACAGGCCCAACACCACAACCACGGCAATC
>NZ_DALZCH010000169.1:0-4095 GCF_031978065.1 Oscillibacter sp. | reverse complement strand
CGGCGAGGGGGAGCGGCCGGACTTCACCGGGATGAACGGGGTGGGCATCGGCGGCGGCAACGGGGCGAGGGACGTCACCCGCTCCGCCCTGCGTCTGGGGGCGGCAAAGGGTTCCTGCGTATACCGCCGCCGTCAGGCGGACATGACCGCCCAGCAGGAGGAAATAGAGGGCGCTATCGCCGAGGGCGCGGAGGTCTTGACGCTGGAAGCCCCTTTGCGGATCGAAGCCAACGAGTCGGGCCGCGCGGTGGCCCTGTGGGTCAGGCCCCAGATCATTGGCGAGATGGACAGCCTGGGCCGTCCCCGTCCCAATGACGCGGACGTGGAGACCCGGCGCATTCCCGCCGACGTGGTGATTGTGGCCATCGGTCAGGGCATTGAAACCCACGGCTTTGAGCAAAGCGGCGTGAAAATCCAGCGTGGCGGCACAGTGCTGGCGGCTTCCAGCACCCAGCTTCCCGACGTGGAAGGCGTGTTTGCCGGGGGCGACTGCGTCACCGGCCCCGCCACCGTCATCCGCGCCATCGCGGCGGGGAAGGTTGCCGCCGCCAACATCGACGAGTACTTAGGGTTCAACCACGAGATTGTGACGGATGTGCAGATTCCCACCCCCGACCTCTCCGACCTGCGTCCCCGGGGCCGTATCAACACCAACGAGCGGGACGCGGGCGAGCGCGTGCACGATTTCCAGTGCATTGAGTGTGGCTTTACCGATCAGGAGGCCCGGGAGGAATCCTCCCGCTGCCTGCGCTGCGACCACTTTGGCTACGGGATTTTCAAGGGAGGACGTGTGGAAAAATGGTAAATATCGAAATTAACGGACGTTTTCTTTCCGTCCCCGAGGGGTCCACGATTTTAAGCGCCGCTCAGGAGGCAGGCATCCCCATTCCCCACCTGTGCTATCTGAAGGAAATCAACGAAATTGCGGCCTGCCGCATCTGCGTGGTGGAGCTGGAGGGGACCCAGCGGCTTATCCCCGCCTGCAACACGCAGGTGGAGGAGGGCATGGTCATCCGCACCAACAGCCCCCGGGTCCGCTCCGCCCGGAGAACCAACCTGCGCCTGATTCTCTCGGAGCACAACTCCACCTGCACCACCTGCATCCGCAGCGGAAACTGCGCCCTGCAAACCCTGTCCCACGATTTAAACATCCATTATCAGCCCTACCAGCTCCAACCGGAAAAATCCCGGGTTGATCTGGACGCCCCGGTGGTGCGGGAGGCCAGCAAGTGCATCAAATGCATGCGCTGCGTGCAGGTGTGCGACAAGGTGCAGGGAATGCACATCTGGGACGTGGCTGGCACCGGTTCCCGTACCACGGTGGACGTGAGCTTTAACCGGCTTCTCAAAAACACGGACTGTACCTTCTGCGGCCAGTGCGTCACCCACTGCCCCACTGCCGCTCTCACTGTCCGGGACGACAGCAATAAGGTCCTGCGGGCTTTGGCGGACCCGGAGATCACCACAGTGATTCAGGTGGCGCCCGCCGTGCGGGTGGCATGGGCGGAGGCGTTTAATCTCTCCCCCAAATTTGCCACCGCAGGGCGAATGGTGGCGGCTTTGCGCCGGATGGGTTTTGACTACATTTTTGACACCAATTTTGCCGCCGACCTCACCATTATGGAGGAGGGCAGTGAGTTTTTGGAGCGGTTTACCCACCGTGGGAAATACCGCTGGCCCATGTTCACCTCCTGCTGTCCCGGCTGGGTGCGGTTTGTCAAGTCCCAATACCCGGCTTATACGGAGTGCCTGTCCACCGCAAAGTCTCCCCAGCAGATGTTCGGCGCCATCGCCAAAAGCTATTTTGCGGAGAAGAAGAGCATTGACCCCCACAAGCTCTTTGTGGTGTCCATCATGCCCTGCTCCGCCAAAAAGGCGGAGTGCGAGCTTCCCAACATGAACGACGCCTGCGGCGATCCCGACGTGGACGCGGTGCTCACCACCCGTGAGATGGTCCGCCTGCTGCGCAGCGACTGCATTGTTCCCACGGACCTTCCGGAGGAACCCTTTGACAGTCCTCTCGGCTCCGGCACCGGCGCGGCGGTGATTTTCGGGGCCTCCGGTGGTGTGATGGACGCGGCGCTCCGCTCCGCCTATTACCTTGCCACCAGTAAAAATCCCAAGCCGGACGCATTTTCCAACCTCCGCAGCGGCACTCCCTGGCGGGAAGCCAGCTTTGCCATCCCCGGCGCGGGGACCGTGCGGGTGGCGGTGGTCAGCAGCCTTTCCGGCGCGCGGGAGCTGATGGAAGCGGTGGAGAGCGGGTCATCGGAATACGACTTCGTGGAGGTGATGGCCTGTCCCGGCGGCTGCGCCGGCGGCGGCGGACAGCCCATTCACGAGGGCACGGAAATGGCCGCTTCCCGGGGCGATCTGCTCTGGGAGCTGGACGCGGGGAGCAAGCTCCGCTTCTCCCACGAAAATCCCGACGTGAAAAGCTTGTACAGCGAATATCTCCGGGAACCGCTAGGAAAGCGGTCCCACCATCTGCTCCACACGGACCATTCCGCCCGGTCGGCCCCCACGGGGAAAGATTCCCTGTAAAGGGTTGAAATTCCCCGGCGCATGAAGTACCATGGAAGAAACTGAATGATGGAAAGGAGTTTCTTATGAAACTGATTCACACCGAATACGCCCCCGCTGCCATCGGCCCCTATTCTCAGGGCTATGTTGTAAACGGCCTGCTGTTCACCTCTGGCCAGTTGGGGCTGGACCCCGCCACCGGCGCGATGGCGGGCGAGGACATTGTCTCTCAGTCCGAGCAGGTGATGAAAAACCTGTGCGCTCTGCTGGCCGCTGCCGGGAGCGACCCCTCACGCGTGGTGAAGGCCACCTGCTTTCTCTCCGACATGGGGAACTTTGCCGCCTTTAACGAGGTCTACGGCAAATACTTTACCGAAAAGCCCGCCCGCTCCTGCGTGGCCGTGAAGACACTGCCCAAGGACGGACTGGTGGAAGTGGAGATCATCGCGGAAACCTGACGCTCACGCTTTGCCGAATGAATTTATGAAGACTGTCTTCCCCGCTTACAGGGAAGACAGTCTTCATAAAAAACGTATGGCTCGCCACTCGTCGGCACAAAAGCAAAATTCAATCAATCCTATCAAAACGGAGGATGCACCTATGCCTTATATTGGGATCAACACCTCAAAGCGGCTGTCTGACACCCAGAAGGACACGCTCAAGACCGCGCTGGGCGAGAAAATCTCCCTTATCCCCGGAAAGACCGAACGCATGCTGATGGTGGACATTTCCGACGGGCGCACCATGTATCTGGCCGGCGAACAGCGGGACCTTGCCTATGTGGATGTGAAGTGCTTCGGTTCCGCCGAATTTGCGCACAGAAAAGCGTTTACCGAGGCCGCGTTTGAAGTCGTCCAGCAGACCACCCGCCTGCCTCAGGACGGAATTTATCTTACATACAGCGAGTTTGAAAACTGGGGTATGCAGGGCACGATGAAATAAGAGTCGGATGAAGTGGTGCGGATTTCCCGGAAAAATCTTGCCCGGGTCTGCGCTTTCCTAAGAATTTCTGCTTTTCCAAATTTTTGCCCGCCGCTGATTCTCTGGCCTTCTGAAAATTTTATGAGGCCCTTGGATTTCCCCGCTTCGCCCCGCTCTTTCCTTTTGGCTGCTTATTTCTCTAATTTCTGCTTTCCCGACAGAAAACCGCCCGGACGCGACTGCGTCCGGGCGGTTTTTGTAAGCTCAATGCGAGTTTCAGTCCTCATACGCGGGGAGTTCGTCTCCCGCGCCGACCATGGCCGGAGCAGGCACAAGCTCTTCCGCAAATTCCTTATAGGCCGCAAGACCGGTACCGGCGGGAATCAGCTTTCCGATAATCACGTTCTCTTTCAGGCCCAGCAAATGGTCCACCTTGCCCTTGATGGCGGCCTCGGTCAAAACCTTGGTCGTCTCCTGGAAGGAAGCGGCGGACAGGAAGGATTCTGTGGCCAGCGATGCCTTGGTAATACCCATAAGAAGCTGTGACCCCTCTGCGTGACGCAGAAGCTCGCCGTCTTCCCGGCGCTCGCCCACCGCGTTACGGCGGTCAACCTCCCCGTTGGCGTCCTCCAAATCCAGAAGGTCCACCAT
>NZ_DALZCH010000168.1:0-4172 GCF_031978065.1 Oscillibacter sp. | reverse complement strand
GCGTTCTGCTCCACCAGCAAAATGGTGGACCCGGCCTTGTTCAGCCTCTGGATAATCTCAAAAATCTGCTCCACCAGCAGCGGCGCAAGGCCCATAGACGGTTCGTCCAACATCAAAAGCCTTGGGTGACTCATCAGGGCCCGGCCCATGGCCAGCATCTGCTGTTCGCCGCCGGAAAGGGTCCCGGCCACCTGCCGCCGCCGCTCCTTCAGGCGGGGAAACTGCTCGTAAACCTTCTCCATGTCTCCGGCAATTCCTGCGCTCTTTTGCGTATAGGCGCCCATTTCCAGATTATCCTGAACGCTCATCTGCAAAAATACCCGCCGCCCCTCCGGCACCAGCGCCATGCCACGGGAGACAATCTTGTGGGGCGGAATCTTTCCTAAATTCTGGCCCATGAAGGTCACGGAGCCGGTTTTGCTGTGCAGCAGTCCGGCAATGGTGTTCAGCGTGGTGGATTTTCCCGCGCCGTTCGCACCGATGAGAGTGACAATCTCTCCCTCGTTCACGTCGAAGGAAACGCCCTTGACGGCGTGAATGCTGCCGTAAAAGACGTTCAAGTCCTCCGCGGATAAAATAACGCTCATGCCCTCATGCCTCCTTCTGTTTGCCGAGATACGCCTCGATCACGGCGGAGTTGGACTGGATATCCTCGGGGCTGCCCTTGGCAATGACATGCCCGAAGTTCAGAACGCAGATGCCCTCGCAAATGTTCATCACGAGGCTCATATCGTGCTCAATGAGAAGAATGGCGATCTGGAAGGTATCCCGAATTTTCCGGATATTCTCCATCAGCTCCGCCGTCTCCGAGGGATTCATTCCCGCCGCAGGCTCGTCCAGCAACAGCAGGCCGGGATTGGTGGCCAGTGCCCGGACAATCTCCAGCCGTCGCTGAGCCCCGTAAGGAAGGGACCCGGCCTTGGCGAGGGCCATGTCCTGCATGTCAAAAATGCTTAAAAGCTCCATAGCCCTGTCGTGGGCTACCTTCTCTTCCTTCCAGAAGCCGGGAAGACGGAAAATGCCGCTCCACATGTTGTAGCTCATAGCGTTATCCATGCCCACCTTCACGTTTTCTTCCACCGTGAGGTTGGAGAACAGGCGGATATTCTGGAAGGTACGGGCGATGCCCGCCCGGTTCACCTGAATGGTGTTCATCCCGTGAGTGTCTTTGCCGTCCAGCAGAATCGTGCCCTTGGTGGGCTGGTAAACCTTGGTCAACAGGTTAAAGACGGTGGTTTTCCCCGCGCCGTTAGGTCCGATGAGGCCCGCAATTTCCGTGCGCCCGATGGTCAGGTTGAAGTTTTCAACCGCCTTCAGCCCACCGAAGGTGACGCCCAGATTGATGCACTCGAGAATGGGGCTTTTGCCTGCGTCCCGGTCTGGGACCATCGCCCCGGAGGGGACGGGAATCAACTTTGAAAACATATCAGGCGGCCTCCTTTCCGGCAGAGCGCCCAAATTTAAAGCGGGCAAAAAATGCCTTGAGCGCAGGATTGTTGGTAAACAGCATCACCAGAATCAGCACCACCGCATAGGCCAGCATCCGATAGTCCGCAAACTGGCGCAGCAGCTCCGGCAGAATTGTCAGCGCGGCGGCGGCTATGATGGAGCCGCGGATATTGCCCATGCCACCCAGCACCACGAACACCAGCACCAGAATGGAGGTGTTGAAGTCAAACTTTTTTGCGAGAATGGAGGAGAAATTCATGGCGTACAGCCCGCCCGCCAGCCCCGCCAGCACGGCGGAGGTGACAAAGGCCATCATCTTGTACCGAGCTGGGGAAATCCCCACGGACTCGGCGGCAATGCGGTTGTCCCGCAGGGCCATCACCGCCCGGCCCGCCCGGCTGTGAACAAAGTTCAACACCACGGCAAGGGTCACCATGATGAGCAGAAACCCCGCGGTGAGGGAAGACAGCTTGGAAATGCCCACCGCGCCCATAGGACCTTGCAGCAGCATTTCCCCATCCGCCGCCAGATTCACGGCGGCGGCGCTCATGCCGAAGTGAAGCCCCTCTGCGTCCAGCCCCACATACACGCAGTTCATGATATTTTTAATGATTTCGCCAAAGGCCAGCGTCACGATAGCCAGATAGTCGCCCCGCAGCCGCAGCACCGGCACCACCACAATCAGGCTCACCAATCCCGCCGCCGCGCCGCCCACGGCCATGGCCACAGCCAGACGCACCGGACCTGCGGAAATCGCGCTCTCCAGCGCCGCCGCCGCAATGACGGAGGTGAACGCGCCCACGCTCATAAAGCCCGCGTGGCCAAGGCTCAACTCACCCATCACGCCCACCGTCAGATTCAAAGACACCGCCATGACGATATACGCGCACACGGGCACCAGCATTCCCCTCATGGAAGAGGTCAGCGCCCCGCCAGAAAGCATTCCCTGCATCAGGGCAAACACCAAGATCACCATGGCGTAAGTGATAAAGCTGGAGCGGGTGGAGGGGGCCATGCGTTTCAGTTTTGTAGTCATCCCTTTCACCTCAAACCTTCTCGCGGAGCTGCTTGCCCAAAAGCCCAGTGGGCCGCACCAGCAGCACGACAATCAGCACGCCGAACACGATGGCGTCGGACAGCTCAGTAGAAATATAGGCGCGGGCAAAAATTTCGATGATCCCCAGCAGCAGTCCGCCAAGCAGCGCCCCGGGAATAGAACCGATCCCCCCGAACACGGCGGCGGTAAACGCCTTGATTCCGGGCATGGAGCCGGTGGTGGGAATCAGGGTGGGGTAGGTGGAACACATCAATACCCCCGCCACGGCGGCAAGTCCCGAGCCGATGGCGAAGGTCATGGAAATGGTGAAATTCACATCGATGCCCATAAGCTGCGCCGCGCCCTTGTCCTCAGACACGGCCCGCATGGCCTTGCCCATTTTGGTGCGTCCGGTAAACGCGGTCAGCGCCAGCATAATCACAAGGCAAGCCGCCACTGTGATCATGGACACATAGGCAATGTTCAACTGCCCGTCGAACAACGACACGCCGCGCTCCCCGCCAAAGGTAAAGAAGTTGGGGAAAATCTTAGTGTCGGAGCCCCACAGCAGCAGCGCCGCGTTCTGAAGAAAATAGCTCACGCCGATGGCGGTGATCAGCACCGCCAGAGAAGGGGCGGAGCGCAGCGGCTTATACGCCAGCCGCTCCACCGTAATTCCCAGCAGCGTGCATCCGGTAATCGCCAGCAGCACGGCGGGAACCGGGTGCCAGCCCAGAGAAGACGCTGTGATAAAGCACAAATAGCCGCCCACCATAATCACGTCGCCATGGGCGAAGTTCAGCATTTTTGCAATGCCGTAAACCATGGTGTAACCCAGAGCAATAATGGCGTAAATACTGCCCAGGCTTATGCCGCCAATCAGATTGGAGAGAATCGTCATAGCAAGAGATACCTGCTTTCCAAAATTTAAAGCGCCGCCGCGCCGGAATTGGCACGGGACTGCCTTGAAGCGTTCTGGTCAGGAGGTCCCGGCCCGCCGCAGCGGGCCGTATCCTCCCGGCCGGAACGGTGGAAACCGGGAGGCCCCCAAAAGGGGCCTTCCAGTTCTCGCATCCGTGAAGCCGGAAATTACATGGTCACGTAAGCGCCGCTCTCAACCTTCACCACCATGGGGGCCTTGGACACTTCGCCGTTGGTGCCCCAGGTCATGCCGGTGCCGGTCAGGCCGTCCACGCTGAAGTCGGAGGCGGTGAACGCGGCAACCATGGCCTCGCACACATCCTCGTGGCTCATCTCGGTGGTCACGCCGGCCTTCTCACAGGCAGAATAGATGGCGTAGATGCAGTCATAGCCGTCGGCGGCGAACTGGTTGGGCGTCTCGCCGTAGGCCGCTTCATACTTGGCGACGAAATCAGCGGAGGCTGCGTCGGAAGCGTTGAAGGGAGTCATCAGCATCAAACCCTCTGCGATAGAGGTGTCAAAGCCCTCCATGGCGAGAATGCCATCCATGCCGTCGCCGCCGAAGAACATGGGGGAATAGCCCATGCTCTTGGCCTGATTCAGCACCAGAGAGGCGGGGGTGTAGTAGATGGGCATGAAGACCATTTCGGCGCCGTTGTTCTTCGCGTCGGCAAGCTGGACGGAGAAATCGGTGTTGGTGTCGTCGGGGAAAGTCGTAGTGGAGACAACCTCCAACCCCTTGGCCTCGGCCTCGGGGGCAAAAGCG
>NZ_DALZCH010000167.1:0-4247 GCF_031978065.1 Oscillibacter sp. | reverse complement strand
GGGCGGGGGCGTGGGGGACGAGTCCCAGTGGCGGGGGAAGGGGGGGGGGCGGGGCGGCCGGCGGGGCGGGCGGGGGGGGGGGGGGGGGAGCGGGCCGGGGATGGGGGGGCGGGACGGGAGGGGGGACGCGGGCCGGGGCGGCGAGAGGCCGCGATACGGTGTGAAAGAAGAGGGGATCGGGAATGGAACACAAGGCGGTGTTAAAGACAAAAGCGGCAATTGCCGCAATTCTGGCTGCGCTGACGGCCTTTTGGGGCTGGTTCGGGTGGCTGGTGGTGGTCTGGGTAGGCATGATGCTGCTGGACTGGCTGATCGGCAGCGCAGCGGCTTTCAAGAAAGGGAAGTGGAGCAGCGCGAAGCTGCGGGCCGGTGCGTGGCACAAGGGCGGCGAGGTGGTAATTGTGGTGGTGGCGCTGGTGGCGGACTGGCTGATCGGGCTGGTGGTGGCCAATATTCCCGGAGTGGTGCTGCCGTTTGAGTATACCGTGCTGCTGGCGCCGCTGGTAATCGTGTGGTACATCATCGGGGAACTGGGCAGTCTTGCGGAGCACGCCGTGACATTCGGTGCGCCGGTGCCGGGGTGGCTGGTGTCCGCGCTGGAGGCTGGGAAAAAGGCCGTGGACAGCGCGGGGGACAAGCTGACCGGAGATAAATAGTTGTAATCCAGCCGCAGCGGCGGCAAATCATAATTTTATGAAGGAGAGTACATAACCATGAGAAAACCTGATATGAGGCGCAGAACCGACCGGGCGGGGCAAACCATCGAGGAAAATGGGTTTCGCTATTCCTATGACACAGACGGATACGCAAAAAGCGCAGTGAAGATCAGCGACAGCTCCGGCGTGGTGGTGGACGGGAAGCTGATTCCCGGCGAACCCATCAAGCGGCCCGTGAAGACGGAGGAGAAGGCGTGAGGCACGGACGATGAAGACGGTAAAGGAGCTGCTGGCTATTGCCCGGGCGGAGTTGGGGACAAAGGAATCCCCTGCCGGAAGCAACAAGGTGAAATACAACACCTGGTACTACGGGCGGGAAGTGTCCGGCGACTCGTACCCGTGGTGTGTGGTATTTGCGTGGTGGTGCTGTGCGCAGGCAGGCGTATCCTTGCCCGTAAAAACGGCGAGTTGCACCGCGCTGATGAACGCGGCCAAAACGACGGGGATGTGGATTACGTCTGGATACCAGCCGGGGGACATTGTGATTTTCGACTGGGGTGGAGACAAGATCCCCGACCACTGCGGAATCATCGCGCAGCTAACGGGCACCGGATACAAGTGCATTGAGGGCAATACCGCCGTAGGAAACGATTCCAACGGCGGGCAGGTCATGGAGCGTACCCGGGCCGCAAAGACGATTCTGGGGGCGGTGAGGCCTGTGTATGCGGCGGAGTTGCCGGAGGGCGTGCAGTGGGCCGTGGACAGCGGCATCATGCAGGGCAACGCTGCCGGTGATTTAATGCTGGACAGCCCGCTGACCCGGAAGCAGTTTGTCACGATGCTGCATCGTTATCATACGAAGTTTAGGGGATAGCTGACTCCGCGAAACGGTGCCCGAATTGGACACAAGGAAGACTCCGGGGATTACAAATCCCCGGAGGCATGAGAAATAAATGAAATTGACTTTCTTTGCGTCAGTAAAACCGACAGGATTAGGCCCTTACTCTCACATACACCTGCCCAACTGCGTTTCCTTCCTCATCGCTGGCGGTAATGAGGGCAAGCCCCGCACCTGCCGCCTTAACTTTTCCACTATTGGAGACGGTGGCCACAGATGGGTCCATGGACGTCCATATGCCTGCAAATGTATTCGTATTATCATCTGCCGTCAATCGACAGGTCTTGTCCACTTTTAAATCCACCGCCAGCCGATATTCGTCCGCATTTTCTACCACCAGAATATGAATGGATTCCGTATAGGAATCTCCATCTGTCACGGTTATGACGGCATTTCCGGGGGCCACGGCGGTTACAATGCCGCTTGTATCCACCGAAGCCACCGCACTATCAGAGGATGTCCATGTTGCATCTTTGTTTTTGCTTAAATCATTGCTGACGCTTAGTTGCAGATTTTCTCCTACTCCAAGAACTACTTTGAGCTGCTTCACAGTACTTTCAGTTTTTACTGTATAGCATTCTATGGCACTTCTTTCGATTACATAAATTTTACCGTCTAGCACGTTGGTTGAAAATGAATATTTGGGAGTCGACATAGGTTCCAGTGTAGTCCATACATTCGTGGATGGATCATAGAATTCGACTGAAGATAAAGGGGTTGAGCCGTCATTTCCACCAATCGCATAAATTTTTCGGTTAATCACTTCGGTTTGAAAATCGAATCTTGGTGTTGACATAGGCGCCAGCATGGTCCAAACATTTGTGGATGGATCATAGACTTCGACAGATGACAATTCTTGAGATCCGCTATATCCACCAGTGACAAAAATTTTCCCGCCTATGACTTCGCTTCGGAAGTTTATTCTGGCAGCCGACATAGGCGCCAGAGTCGTCCACGTATTGGTAGATAGATCATAGACTTCTGCTGAGGATAGAGCTGATGAAGCGTCAGTGCCGCCAATAGCGTAAATCTTCCCGTCAATCACCTCTGTTTGAAAGGCGCGTCTGTCAGTCGACATAGGGGCCAGTGTTGTCCATTCATTGGTAGATGGATCATAGACTTCTAGAGAAGACAAATAAGTGGATACAGACGATGAAAACCAGCCACCCATTACATAAATTTTCCCATCTATGACCTCGCTTTGAAATGCAAATCTGGCAGCCGACATGGGCGCCAGAGTCATCCATTCATTGGTAGATGGATCATAGACTTCTGCTGAGGATAAGGGGTTATTGGAATGTCCACCAATGGCATAAATTTTTCCACCTACCACTACAGTTTGAAAGTTTCGTCTTTCCGCCGACATAGGGGCCAGTGCTGTCCAGAAATTGGTAGATGGATCATAGACTTCTGCTGACGATAAGAATGCACCGGCATAACCACCAATGGCATAAATTTTTCCACCTATGACCTCTGTTTGAGAATTGACTCTTGGTGTTGACATAGACGCTAACGTAGTCCAGCCTGCATCGTTTTCGGCCGCCAATACGTTTGTGCTTGGAATGAGTAGTGCAATCAAAAGCAGCGATAGTACACCAGTTTTTAAAATTCTTTCTCTCATGGGATTCCTCCTAAAATTTTTTGTGTCTTATCCTATCTATAAAATTACATTGGATAAGCTTACTCAGAGTGCCAGTGTGTAGTCAGACCAATTCCAATAATGTTATCTACTGGCGAATTCTTACATTAAGAGTCTATATTAATTATTCATAGATTTCAACTGCTCTTTTGGCGTGCGCCTTGGAGACCAATAGAGTCTTCGTGAATTTGTGAGCCACAGTGGCTATGCTACTTACCCCTACATTAGTGATCTCATTCTGGACAGTCCGCTGACCCGGAGGCAGCTCGTCACGATGCTACATCGATATCATGTGAAGTTCGGGGGATAGTTGACCCCCAATAGATATATAAAGCCAAACAGGGCGGGGCGCTGCCCCGTCCTGATTTTTTTAGAGAGGTGAATACGATGGCAAAGAAAATTGATACAAGCAATCAGGGCAAGTGGGGCAACGCTTCTGGGTGGGATTTGGTTGGCGGCGGTTCGTCTGGATCGTCTTCAAAGTCCAGTTCTTCCAGCAGCTCCAAAGCATCTTCCAGCGGGAGCAGTTCTTCGAGAGGCAGCTCCTCTGCCTACGATAAAAATACCGGTGTGGATTACAGCCGAAACCAGAGCCTTGCGGGACAGACAGTGCGGCAGGGGATGTATGACGTAACCTATGACGAGCTGGGCTATGCTAAAAGCGGCGCAAAGAGTTCCGATTCCCCCGGATATATCGTGGACGGCGTATATTACGGAAGCGACGGAACCCCTTACAACGGAACCTACCGGAATTCCGATGGAAACTATGTCTCTCAGAACGGAGTGGACCAGGGCACCGACTATCAGGCGAAAATCAACGTGGCCAAGGCCAAGGGCGATCTTGCGGGGGCGGCCATTTATGAGCAGCTTCGCAATGAGAAAATTAATTCTCCCGATTACACCGGGAGCCAGTCGGCAACCAGCCTGTACGGCAGCTATCTGCCGTCCTCTGTCTCCCAGAAACAGCAGAATTACGGAACGTGGGAGGATTTTTTGACTGCATCCGGCTATCAGGACTACAACGAGCAGGTGCAGGCCGCCATCAAGGCGGCGG
>NZ_DALZCH010000166.1:0-4254 GCF_031978065.1 Oscillibacter sp. | reverse complement strand
GAAATTTTTATTGCGCCGCCGTTTGATATGTCCGCTCAAATAAAATCTTCCAGTGGAGAGATTTATCACACTACTCTCTATAAATGCAGATGCCCAGACTTCTCCAGACGAAATGCAGAGTGCAAGGATTTTTTAAAAATGTGCCTGAAGATTGTTTCCGCGCATCTGCGCGGAAATTTGGAGAAATAGAGGTGAACCCCCATGGCAGACGAATATAGAATCGCCGCCGCGTACATCCGCGTCAGCACAGAGGACCAGACAGAGCTGTCCCCTGCCAGCCAGCTTGTGGAGATACGCAAGTGGGCGGCAAAAAACGGCTGGATTATTCCGGACGAATACGTCTTTGTGGATGAGGGGATTTCCGGGCGAAAGGTCACAGGGCGGGACGCTTTCCGTCATTTAATCGGCACGGCAAAATTGAAACCCAAGTCCTTTGACGCAATCCTTCTCTGGAAGTTCTCCCGCTTTGCCCGCAACAGAGACGACGCGGTGTTTTATAAGTCCGTCCTGCGCAAGCAGCTCCACATTGAGGTTATTTCCATCAGCGAACCGATTGCCGAAGGAAAACTCGGCATCCTAATGGAGGCGCTGATTGAAGCCATGGATGAATATTACTCCATCAACCTTGCCGAAGAGGTGAAGCGCGGGATGGAGGAAAAGCATCGCCGGGGCGAACTGCAATCCAACCCTTCCTTCGGCTACACGGTGCAAGACAATGTGCTGGCTCCAAAGGAACCGGAGGCCACTTACATAAAAGAGATATTCCGCCGCTTTTGTCAGGGAGAAGGTTTCTACCCCATTGCCAAATGGCTGAATTCCATCGGCGTCCGGACGCATCGCGGGAATCTGTTTGAAAACCGCACGGTGGAATACATTCTCCGAAACCCGGTTTACATCGGAAAGCTTCGCTGGAATCCCTCTGGCATCACCCGTCGCGACTTTACGGACCCCGCTATTGTTCTGGCCGACGGAAAGCATGAGCCTTTGATAGATATGGACACATGGAACATTGCACAGTCTCGCATCGCGGAGTTGAAGGCCACATGGAAATATCACGGGCGACCGCTGGGCAGCAATAAGGATTGGATTTCCGGTCTGATTCGCTGTTCTTCCTGCGGCGCCACGATGATTTTCGCAAAGCCGAACTACTGGAAGTGCAATCACTATGTCCGGGGCCGCTGCAAAACCTCCCAGCACGTTTCTACGGACCTCTTAAAAGAGGCCATTATCCGCCGTCTTCAAATTGACCTTGAAACCAACTCGCCCATCCAGTACGAGATCATTCGGGCAAAGGATGGCGGCGAGGACGAATTGAACGCGCTGCGCACCCAGCGGGATTCCCTCGCAAAGAAGCTGGACCGTCTGCGTGATGCCTACCTTGCCGGAGCCGATACTGTCGAGGAATATAAGACCGCAAAAGAGTCCACACAGGCAAAATTAGCCGACGTAAACACGCGGATTCAAGTGGCAGAAAAAAAGAGTGCCAAGCTTGGTACCCCCACTGCTATGAAAAGATCTATCTGTTCCGCCTTAAAGACGATTACTTCCGATTCCACTACCATGGAGCAGAAATCCGAAGCGGCCCATTCCATCATCGAATACGCCACCTGGGACAAAGCCCAAAACCTCCTGCAAATGCATTATCGCCTTGTCTTTTAGTTCTGTTTCGTAGTCTCTTACAATACGGGGGACCACACGGAGAGCTTGGTGCATCGCTGCGGTATCTCAGCCAGCGGTACTCCATGCCCTATCCCGAGCTGAAAGGGCTTTTAACCGATATTGGGACAGAAGAATCAGTTCCATCAAATTAGCAATAATGTAAAACCACATAATGCAAAACTCTAGTATATGCCTGTTCTTTTAAAATTTATAGACTTGTCCTTTTTCTTATGCTGTTCTATAGTTGACCATATACAGAATAATCAAATATAGAAAGGATTATAAAAATGATATTTAAGAAATTTAACAAAGCAAATTTAATATTCGTTATTCTACTAATGAGCATTATACCATCGGCAGCCGCAGAAATGGACTCGACATGGACACCTATTTCTCCTATGACTACAGTTCGATCCTCGTTCTCCTCTTTGGTAATGGAAGGAAAGATTTATGCAATTGGTGGAATATCCTACGGCTCAAAGTTGATGGATATTTACGACCCAGTTACTGATGTGTGGACACAAAAAACCATTCCCGGTTCTGCTAATTATTCCGAGGCTACTGCTATTGATGATAAAATATATATTGTGGATGGGGGTAGTTCTGTTGCAGGCAATAATGTTGTCTATATTTACAACACCCTTGCAGATTCTTGGGATACTACAAATAATATAATTCCACGAGTTTATCATCAAGTAGCTGTTGTGAATGATAAACTGTATGTCATTGGTGGACACAACATAATTAACAACGTAGTAAGCACTCTTGATTCTGTAGAAATGTATGATCCTTCGACAGGTAATTGGACCACTAAGGCATCAATGAACCTCCCTAGAGAGAAATTAAAAGTTGAAGTAGTAAATGGTAAAATATACGCTATAGGGGGGTACACACCTGGTAATTGGTTAACTTCAGTAGAAGAATATGATCCTGTTGCAGATACATGGACAACAAAAGCAGACATGAATATTAAAACCGCATACTTCGAATCAGCGGTATTGAATAATAAAATATATATATCAGGTGGTGATGGAAGTAGCACACATTTAAATCAATTGCAAGCATATGATCCGGAAACAAACATTTGGACGATCAAAGCGCCAATGTTGCTTGAACGCGAAAATCACCAATTTATTAGTGCGGACAATAAGCTTTATGCAGTAGGTGGTTCTAACAATACTGGTATTTCTGCCGCAGCGGAGAGCTACGATCCTACAACCGACTCTTGGGAGAGCATAGCTTCTTTGCCTAAAGCCAAACGTTACGCAGGGAGCGCATTGTTGGATAATAGCATTTATGTTTTTGGCGGACTGACTGATGACAAGCAAGAATCTAATAACAACGAATCTAGAACGGCAGCAAAGTATACTATACCATCTCCAAGTTCTCCAGAAGTTTCGTTCAATCTGTCTGCTGTCGGTGGGGACGCCAAAGTAGATTTAAATTGGAATTCTGTACCTAACTCTACAAGTTACAACATATACCGCTCGACAACTATTGATGGATCGTATACTATGATTGCTAAAAATATAGCAGGTACGTCTTATACTGACACTGATGTTAGCAATGGCACCACATATTACTATGTTGTAACCGCTGTTACCGCTCAAGGTGAAAGCGAATATTCAAACAAAGCATCTGCAACTCCGCAGTTGTCTTCTGAGGCTGGCTTCGCTATACTTGATATTTATATGGTCGATGGCACCCTTAAGGAATACGATCTATCGATGACAAAGGTGGATGAATTTATTGCATGGTATGATGCCAAGGCATCTGGAACAGGTAAAAACTATTTTATTATTGAAAAGTCCTACAACAAGGGACCTTTCAAATATAGAAAGGATTACATTATATTCGATAAAATTAAAGACTTTGAAGTAAATCAATATAATTAATATACCTAGCAATTTTATTTATAAGACATTTTAGCAGGGAGAGAGTGAAATTCACTCTCTCCCTGCTATTTTAGGTGAAATTTTGTCCTATTTCATAACCTCAGCTTCGGCATAATATCGTACTTGTCCAGGCTGTACTTTCCCAGAGAATACTTGTCCAGCGCCGTCCCAGTCTTTCCTCCGCCGCTCCCAGAGGTTCGCCTCCTCGCATTCAACCGCGGCATGATATCATACCACGGCGCTTCAGAAAGTGTGTTTGCGGACCAGCCGTTTGCATAGTACAGCGCATCTTTCTGTTTCACCGTCAGGTCAAGTTTGTGTATGGCATCCAGAACCTTCTCCTTTTTCGACCCGCTGATGCTTTTTCCCGCCGAGTCAGTGTCGGCTTTGATTCCGGCCGTGGAAGCCTTATACTCCCAGTATTGTACCGGAGTAATACCAACACTCGTTTCCAGTTCTGCCTGTTTAAGCAAATCGCTGTCGCTGGCAAGGTCCGCAAAATAAAGTTCGGCTTTGGTGGAATCTGAAAATCCAGCGTTGTTAAGATACTCCAGTTTCTGCGTAGTTGTGCTCTTTCCGTCCTTTGGCTCATATTTTTTTGTTGCAAAATAATAGTCGTAGCAGTCGGTATAGCTGACGCCGCCTCGCTCGGCCACCTGTGCCTTTCCGTAAACGACTTTGTTCTAGACCTGCACGGCAT
>NZ_DALZCH010000165.1:0-4495 GCF_031978065.1 Oscillibacter sp. | reverse complement strand
CCTTCAAATGCCTTTTGACAGTATCTTGATAAACTTCCACTGTGCCCAGCGCGTTTTTCTGACTCCCGTGCAAAACCGCCTTGGCCTCCCGTACCTTCTCCCGCTTTTGTGCATCCGTCAGCGTCTCACTGGATTCAATTTTTCGGATTTTAGCATAGATATCGCTGCACGCGGAAACCTGCTTATTCCAAAACCGTCCAACCACCTGCATGGAAACGTCCCCGCCGTTTTTCTCATAGGTTATTTCATCTCCCTTATCATAGAAATCACCGCTGATACGGTTGCTGGAAACACTGTCCACAGTAAATGCCTTTGAAAAAGCATCTCTCTCCGCCTGCGGCGTCAGCAGCGGCAGCATAAAATCTCCTACCACGCCGGAATATTGGTCCAGAAGATAGTTAATCTTCTTAGGGGAAAGATTCAATTGCTTTCCTATCCACTTAGAAAAAATATCTGTTGATGTGTCGTAGCGCTCTCCTGGGGCATAGTTCCGAAGCCGCTGGTTCTCAATGTCTCCTCCGTACCACGTTTTTCCGGGGCTTTTGGAATTCCATAAATCCGAATCAATGAAAGCTTTCAAAATGTTTTGGTTCAGAGGATTAGCTGGGGCCACTTGGTTTCCTACCGTTGCAAAGAATTCTTTCCAATCTACATCTTCCCCCTTGAGAAGATCGCCGATCCTCTGGCCAGTCATTCCCAGCACCGACAGCTCCCGCCCTTTTGGAAGCTTTATCCACAGGCCATCACCGATTTTGAAAAGATAGTTGGTGTCCTTGTCACTCGCTTTCAGATCGTCCCAATCATCGTCGTCCTGATACAGCAGTGCGTTCAGCAAAGAAGGAGCCACACCCAGCACCGCCGCCCGGACGGTCAGCTTCGCCCACTCTTTGGCGCCCTTTGTTTCCGTCGCTCTCCGAACCATCCGGTCAAACCCCTGAATGCCCGGATTCAAAAACGGAATGTAATTGGCGTTCAGAATTTTCCCAAGTGTTCCGGCCCGGCCAAAGTTGACAGTCACATCCGCCGCCGCGTGCATCGCGTCCATCAGATTATCCATGGAGCCGTCCCCTTTTTTAACGATGCTCATAAATTCCGCCAATCTGGGGGCTTGCTCCATCGCCATGTTTATGGCCTCCATGCGCCCCAGCGTCTTTTGCACCGCCTTGCTACTTTCCTTCACGGTCCCGGTTTGATAGTCGAACACAGAGGAAAAAGAGCCGCCCAGCGCCTTATACCGTTTCCAGTATTCACCGTTTGAGGCGATTTCCTTCAGTGCCAGAGGATAATTCTTCGTAAAGGCCGTCAAATCACGGCTGTAAAGTCCAGCGGTTTGCAGGTCCCTCACCGTATTTCTAACGGTAAATGTCGGGTTGTACCCTGTTACCAGCGCCTTGAACAGTTTATTCCCTGCCCGTATTCCCTGCACAAGCTTATTGGTTTCCTTCTTGTCTGGAGATAGAGCTTTCATGGCCTCAAACAGTGACGGGTCCACCGCCAGCTCCATCAATTTTCCGTCTTTATAGACAAAGGCCGTGTTGTTCTTCAAAAATGCCGGGTCTGCCTCCATGCTATCGAAGGTGTCCAAGCTGAAGCCAGCTTCATACTTTTGCACGTCGCTGATGTATTGCTGCACTCTCTGAGGCGATCTGTCCCGCGCTGCCAGCAGTCTTTGCCCGAACCGGTTCTTGCTTCCCTCCCGGACGGCAGCCATGGTCTGTTTCCCCAGAGTCTCGTGGAGCGGAAGAAGTTTTTCATTTCCACCCTCTGCCCGGCCCACGGTTTTTCCGATTTTTATGGATTTTAGGGCGCTCCGATTCTCTTCCATCTTCGTCTTACGAAGCGTCGGGACATAATTCGGATAATACTCTTCCAAAAAGGCCGCGTTTGCCGGGGTCATTAGCCCGCTGTCCACCCGATACTGCATCAGATTTTTGATATAACCCCGCACCTGCTCTTGATATTCTGCAAATTCGGGGTGCTTATGCAATAGCCGCGCTGCGGTGTCCCTGCTCATATCCGCGGTCACATCGTAACCATACACAGGCTTGTTTTTCATCTGGTCCGCCTGATTAACCTTTCGCAGCAACTCCAAGCGCTCCCGAGCCAGTTCTGCATTTTCTTCCATGCTCTCGGCTTTTTGCTTCAATCGTGCCTCCGTGACTGTGGCAATGTCCGGGTTTTCTCGGTCAAATTCTGCCAGAGCCAGTTCCGCCTTCTGCTGTGCAATTATCCCCTTACTCTCAATACTCATGCGGTCAATATTATGCAAATGCAGCATGAAGTCGTTAAAAGCGTTGTAATATTCTTTGCCTTTACCTCGGATTGGGTCCAAAATAGCGTTCAGGCTCTCGCCCACGCGCTTGCCGGAAATATCCGTCCGTTCCCCGTTGATCATATTGATCCCCGCAGAGGAGGATCCCCGGGCCATGTTGTAAAAATCATAAAGATATTGGTCGCCGGTCAGCTTTTGGATTTTTGTCACGCTGTCTCCCGCATCCACCATTTTCCTCATGAAATAGGAGCGGGTCTCCTCCGCTGCCTGCCTCATTGTTTGCTTTTCCGGCTTAGAATCATCTACTATCATTGCGGAAGCTCTAGCTAAAGCCTCCGCCCGCCTGTCTTCGGAGCTTGTGACGGGGTTGGCCTGATCTTCCCATAGCTTCCACAGTTCATCCAAGTCTGACTGACTGACAGGTTCTTTTGTGGATTCCGATGGAGCCTCCATCTTTTTCAGTCTGGCGTCCGCCGCGAGCTTTGCGTAGTCTCTTTCGGTCATGCGCTCTCCGGGTTCGTTCTCGCTTCTGGACAATGCATCTAGATACCCTTCTTCGTCTGCCGACACATAAGAGTTTCCGGGCAGTTCCGTATCTTTCTGCCGCGTCCTCTGCTCCGCCGTCTCCAACCGTGGCATTTCAATTTCCTTGGCACTCTCCCGCTCCGCAGCCTTTCTGGCATTGTCCTCCGCTACGTGCTGATTGGCCTCAATCAGATTGTCCTGCATGGCCTTTGGAAGCTGCGAATTTCGGATGCTCCGCACCGTCTCCGCGTCAACATTCGCGGTAAAATCCCCCTTGCTATTTTTATCAGAGAGGGATATACTATGAGGAGAAAGTTCGGTGTCAGCTACGGTGCTCTCGGGGGAAACTCCGGACCCGTCGGAGGCGATATCCGGGCTTTTCTCATGCCCGTAAATCAAATTCCCCTGCTGATCTACCGCCTCATGCAGGTAATACCGGTTTGCATTGTCCCGCACCACAATTGCGGTGACATAGGTTGTTTCTCCACGGTATGTAACAGGCGCCGCAAACACAAAGGAGTCATATCCGCGTCCCTTCCAATTTGTGCGATGGGCAATTTGCTTTCCCTGCTGAATCACCGCCGGAACCGCCGCGAACAGTTCAATTTTTGATTCTCCGGTTCCGTGTCCCACCAGACTGTTTTTAACCTTGGATTTTGAAAACAGTACCTCTCCGAAGTTCGGCCGTACTACCTTATCCTTCAGACTTTTCACAAAATCCATCACGCGGTCGGTTGCTCGCCCCTCCGGCGAAATCTCTGTTCCGCTGATATTGGCCACCGGCTCCACGCCCACCATGTCCCGAACGCTTTCTCGCAGCAGGGACACCGCACCCTTTCCGTCCGCGGCTTTCGGATCATCAAAGCTCACCGTCTCCAAAATAGGGGCGGTATTTTTTTGCGTTCCTTCCAGCGCCGCTAGCCCATTGGGGTTGACGGTGCTTTTTTGTGCTCCCTCCAGCTTCACCCCGTCCTTAGTGAGCTTCACGCTGGGCGCAGTTGTCGCCTGGTTGATCAATGTCTGCCCACCGCCGAGGATTCCGCCAACCACCGCGCCGCCGGCAAATTCCTCGGCCGCGGTGCGGGGGTTCAGCACGGCGTTTTCATCCGTGACAGATGCCAGCGGGTTTTGCTTCTGGTAAATCAGATTTTGCAGACCCCGTTCCATAATGCCCTGGGCAACCTCTTCCTTGCCCTCGTCCACCATGGAATCAACCCACGCTCTGAGCGCGGAACCGCCCTTTTGCAGTTCCTTCGGCAGTGTCTGAATACCACCGCCGACCTCGATGGCAGCATTGAGCAGACCGTTTCCCATGGCGTAAAGGTTCGCCGCTGTCTCTCCTGCTCCGTCCGCTTTCGCCTGCTGATACCTGTCCCCGGCCACCTGGGAGAATGCCAGCCAATACTGTGGGTCTTTTGCAAGGCCCTGTACTATCCCTCTGACTGCCGCTATGGCCCCGCCGCTCTGCGCCGCCGCGGATGCCGCCTGAAGCCCTGCGGTCCCGGCCTGCGCCGCGGTGCTCATTCCTGCTGTGGCAACAGCGGTCAGGGCCTGCGGAATCGCCGCCACGGTGGCCGTTCCGTATTTATCTACTATTTCCGCCGCTTTTCCGCCCCATTCCACATTGGGCTGAAAATACGTCTGGTTGGTTTCTTTGGCCTGCTGTATCCTGCGGTTCAGCGCAGAGACGGGGTTATT
>NZ_DALZCH010000164.1:0-4539 GCF_031978065.1 Oscillibacter sp. | reverse complement strand
CTAAGAACCTACACCTTCTCTACCATGGGTGTCCAACTTGAACTTGCAATTTGCGTTTCATCTTTATTGTATTAAATTAACCAGGCAAATGCCGCGGCTTTCCGCATAGTCCAAAGTGAGAAGCGCTTTATATGCGCCATTTGGGAATCGAGGCTGAACGAAAAGCCGCAACCGGACTCTGCTGACGATGAGCGATAGCGGCCCATTGCAGCGAATTACAGTGAAAAGAATACCTTGAAAAAATATCGCAGGAAACTGAAATCATTATGCACCTTGCGGCGCAACGGGTTTCGACTTCAACGCAATGAGGCAAAGCTACTATGCGCTCCTGCTTGACGTGCAGGGGGTCACAGGTTCGAGTCCTGTATCGTCCACCACAGAATCCCTTAGAGCCTTACGGCTTTAAGGGATTTTTTCCGCGTTTTTCAGGGTGGTATTTGGGGCCGGTTTACCGGTCTTTTGGGGCCTTTTCGGGTCAAAAACGAGGCCAATTGCAGCGAATTGCAGCGGCGGAAAGCCTTAAGGGAGAAAAGCTGGGGCCAATTATAAAATGCAAGGCGCTTCTGTCCACCGTCCATCATAAAACCGCCGTCGTCTAATAAACGCCCTGTAAGCCCCTATAAGTAAAAACGAAGGGAGCGCCGCCGCTATCTTTAATTTGCAAAGGACCATAAACACGAGACGTCCGTCTAGGTATCGATTCATATACGTCAAATAAATATATGAAGCATAATTGAGATTTTTTTCGTATGCGCATAAAATTCTTCAGCTTGCCCTTTTTTACGCAGCCAAAGGTCAGAGCTTCCGATATACCAGAAGCTCTTACGCGGGAATTAACTTAAAGCGGATAAAAAATTGGGCACAGGAATATGGCGGCGATCATGAGGATCACACACAGCGGTTCGCCAATTCTAACATAGTCCATGTATTTGTATCCGACAGGAAGGATTTTCGTCATACAATTTGGGGCACGACGTACTGCAGGATCCGCATCCGGATTGTGTGCTTAGCTTCCACACATGGCCGGACACCCAGACGGGAAAGATGGGTGTTCGCTTTGGCACATTCCATGCTTCGTCGGACACAATCAAGATTAAGGTCAAGGGCAAAGGAGGCCACGGTGCGCATCCATTTAAACATCACCTTTATTCGATTTAGCTTGTATAAATAATTCATAATAGCGTCTGATTTTATTACAGGCTGTGTTTTCCTGCATTCTTTTTTGTGCGATGCTGCCTTAAAGTTCCGAATTTAATTATGCGAAGAAGAAAACTTTGTGCAACTTTTACATTGCATAGGATGTGACGGACTCTCAAAATATTTAAAACGTCAAAAACAAAAAAGTGGGATTGACAAACCATCTGCAATCCTGTAAAGTGACGCTCAATAGCAAAACGAACAGATACGATGACAGGGAAAAAATCTCCCCAGGACGCTTCAGAGAGTTGCCGGACGCTGCGAGGCAATGCAGAGCGGAGAGATGTTACTGGCCCTTGAGTACTTCTGCTGAAACGGCTCAGGCCGTTTAGGCGGGAACGGGTTTCCTCACCGTTACCAGAGAGGCGGGATTCGCTCAAGATAACTGAGCCGATACCGAAAGTGGGCATTTTATGCCAATCGGAGTGGTACCGCGGAAGTTTAGGCTTTCGTCTCTATAATTATAGAGACGAAAGCCTTTTTTTGTTGTCTGTTCGGATATAGAAAGAACGATTCAAACCAGATCAGGAGGATGACGCATGAGATGCATTAAAATTTTTGATACGACTTTAAGAGATGGTGAGCAGTCTCCCGGCTGCAGTATGAACCTAAGTGAAAAGATCGAGATGGCCAAGCAGCTTGAAAAACTGGGGGTAAACATTATTGAGGCTGGATTCGCCATTGCTTCCCCCATGGACTTTAAGAGTGTCCAGGCGATTGCCGCTGCGGTGAACACCTGCACAGTAGCCAGTTTGGCCCGCTGTACCAAAGGCGACATTGACGCCGCCTGGGATGCGGTCAAAGAGGCAAATCATCCCCGAATCCATGTTTTTCTGGCTACCAGCGATATCCACATGGAGTATAAACTGCGGATGACGCGGGAAGAGGTACTGGCCTCCATCAGCGAGATGGTAGGCTATGCAAAATCCAAGTGTCCGGACATCGAATTTTCAGCCGAGGATGCGTCACGCTCCGACCCGGCATTTCTTGCAAAGTGCTATACCGCCGCAGTGGCCGCCGGTGCCACAACACTGAATGTCCCGGATACCGTTGGGTATTCCACACCGCAGGAGATGGCTGATCTGATTACCTATCTCCGCGCCAACGTGATCAATATCGACCAGGTGGATATCTCCGTCCACTGTCACGATGATTTGGGCATGGCGGTAGCTAATTCACTGGCTTGTATTCAGGCAGGAGCGGTGCAGGTGGAGTGCACCGTCAACGGAATTGGTGAGCGTGCCGGAAATGCCAGCTTGGAGGAAGTTGTCATGGCGTTAAAGACTCGTGGGGACTTTTATGATGCGCAAACGCAGATCAATACCCGCCAGATATATAAAAGCAGCAAGCTGCTCAGCAATATCACCGGCGCCCTCATTTCGCCCAGTAAGGCTATCGTGGGAGCCAACGCCTTTGCTCATGAATCCGGAATCCATCAGCATGGCGTGATCGCCAACGCCCAGACTTATGAAATTATAAAATCCACAGATGTGGGAATCCCTCAGAACACCATGGTTTTGGGCAAACACTCCGGCAAGCACGCCCTACGGGAGAAGCTGGTTTCCATGGGTTATGAACTGGCCGATGGAGAGCTGGATGATGTATTTGCCCGGTTTAAGGCGTTGGCGGATAAGAAAAAGACGATCACCGGTTCTGACATAGAGGCCTTGATTTTGAACCGCCGCCATACCGGAATTGATTCCTGCCAACTGATCAGTCATGTAATTAACGCCGGTGACGGCATGCCGAACACCTCCTGCGTCAAAATCAAGCGGGATAATAAGATCTTGCAGGAAGTGGCAATTGGCTCCGGCCCACTGGACGCTTCCTTCAAGGCGATCAATCAAATGTTGGGAATCCGCGTGAGTCTTGACAGCTTCAGCCTCACTGCTGTTACGGACGGGGAAGACGCCATCGGCGAGGCAGTTGTCAAAATCTCCGATGGTACGGGCAATAGCTATACCGGTACTGGATTATCCACGGACATCATCGAATCTTCTATCCGTGCCTATGTCAACGGTATCAATAAAATGATCGAAGCAACCGCATAAAAAGGAGAACGCACAATGGGAATGACGATGACACAAAAGATTCTGGCCTGTCACGCAGGACTTCCGGAAGTTCATGCAGGGCAATTGATTCAAGCAAAACTGGATCTGGTTCTGGGAAACGATATCACTTCGCCTGTGGCGATCAATGAATTCGAGGCCAACGGCTTTACGAAGGTTTTTGACAAGAGCCGCATCGCCATGGTGATGGATCATTTTGCTCCCAACAAGGATATTAAGGCGGCTACCCAGTGCCAGCAGTGTCGAACCTTTGCCCGCCGGTTTGATATCGACCATTATTACGACGTAGGCGAGATGGGGATTGAGCACGCCCTGCTGCCGGAAAAGGGACTGGTTGGTCCCGGCGAAGCCGTGATCGGCGCCGATTCCCACACCTGTACCTATGGTGCGCTTGGCGCTTTTTCCACCGGCGTTGGCTCCACGGATATGGGAGCAGCTATGGCCGCCGGCGAGACCTGGCTTAAGGTACCCTCCGCCATCCGGGTTAATCTCACCGGTGAGCTGCGGCCCTATGTTTCCGGCAAAGACGTGATCCTGACGCTGATTGGGATGATCGGGGTGGATGGCGCTCGGTATCAATCGCTGGAATTTTCCGGTGAAGGCGTCAAGAATCTGACGATTTATGACCGGCTGACCATTGCCAATATGGCCATTGAAGCCGGGGCGAAAAACGGCATTTTCCCAGTGGACGAAGTGACCCGGGCTTATGTGGACGGCCGAGTAAACCGTCCGTGGACAGCTTTTGAAGCAGATCCCGACGCGGAATATGAACGGACCATTGACCTGAATCTCGGAACCATCGACTGCGTGGTGGCATGGCCCCATCTGCCGGAGAACGCCCACAGTGCACGGGAGGGGGCAAATATTGCCATCGATCAGGTGGTGATCGGCTCTTGCACCAACGGTCAACTGCCGGATTTGGCAGCGGCAGCGGAAATTTTGAAAGGCCGCCATCTTGCGCATGGCGTTCGGGGAATCGTGATCCCCGCCACTCAGACGATTTACCGGGAGTGCATTCGCTGTGGCTATACGGAGATTTTTCTTGATGCAGGGTGCATTGTCTCCACGCCTACCTGCGGGCCCTGCCTGGGCGGCCACATGGGCTGTCTGGCCGCAGGAGAGCGCGCCGTCTCCACCACCAACCGTAATTTTGTAGGCCGCATGGGTCACGTGACCAGCGAGGTCTATCTGGCTTCTCCGGCGGTTGCCGCCGCATCCGGTATTGCCGGACATCTCTGCCATCCTGAGGAGGTTATGAACAAGTGAATGCACA
>NZ_DALZCH010000163.1:0-4540 GCF_031978065.1 Oscillibacter sp. | reverse complement strand
AGCTCGGTCATCTTCTGATTAATCAATGTGCGGTCCTCGCCATTGCGCACACAATAAATAACGGCGTAGGCCATCAGGAATAAGCCAATTAAGATACCGGGGAACACACCGCCCAGAAACAGGTCACCGGTGGACACACCCGTGGCCAGAGAGTAGAGTACAAAGGGGATGGAGGGCGGAATAATGACGCCCAGACCTCCGGCCACGGCAATCAGTCCCGCGCTCCACCGGCGCTCATAGCCCAGACTGACCATGAAAGGAATGCACATGGAACCTACGGCGGCGGTGGTGGCCGGTCCGGAGCCGGAGATTGCTCCATAGAACAAACAGGTCATAACCACCGCGCAGGGGACGCCGCCGGGAAGGCGGCCCACAAAATAAGCAAAGAAGTTGAAAAGCTTTTTGGAAATGCCGCCCTCCGCCATAATAACGCCACCCAGAATAAACAGGGGGACTGCCAGAATGGGGGTGGAGTTGGCGCCGGAGAAAGCGTTATTCAGCAGCTGCGCAATGGAGCCGCCTTTATCCATCAGAAAGATAGGAGCGGCGGAGCCTAAAATCATGCTGATACCAATAGGAACAGAGACCGCAATGGCCACCAAAAATACGATAAATACCAATAATGCCGCCATTATTCGCCCGCTCCTTTCTCACCCTTGGCCAGTTCGGCCTCTTCGGCCGCATCCTGCATGGTTTGCTCCAAGGTGGTTAGCTCTTTTTCTTTGAAATGAATCACATGGATGATGGCCTGCTGCAAGCCCCGGACGGTTCCAAGAGCAAAGCCGATGAGCATCACGATGTATACAATCCACATGGGCCACAGCATGGCCGGAGAAGCCTCACCGCTACTCATTACGTTTTTGACGACTGTCACGGAGTAAACAGCCAGCAGGGCCATGGATCCGGTGGTAACCAGGTCCACCAAAATGTTGATAACCTTGCGCAGGAACCCGGAGAGCAAGTCTAGCAGTACGCTGACACGAAGCATGTTGCCCTTTCGAATGGTATAAGGCAAGGAAATAAACACGCTCCATATCCAACAGAAGCGGCAGAATTCCTCTGCCCACTGCAGGGAGGGAATCCAAGGAATGTTTCGGATAATAACCTGAATCAAACTGACGCAGGAAATTACCACAAGTAAAATGACCAAAATGGATTCCTCAAAGTGGTCATCCAGCCATTTAAGCGCTTTCATCTTCTACCTCCTATTTACTTGTATCTATTTGAGAGATGGTCGCTGGCTTTGTTCGGCCAGAATGGCCAGCAACTCCCGACGCATGGCCTCCACAGGCGGCTTTTGCCCAGTCCACAGCTCAATCTGCGCGGCACCCTGATAGAGCGACATGTCCAGTCCGTTAAGGACCCGGCAGCCCTTTTCCTCAGCGTTGAGCAAGAACTGGGTTTTGTCCGGATTATAGCAGGCGTCAAAATAGAACTGGCTGGGCTGTATATGCTCGGTAGGCATGGGAGACTGCCCGATGGAAGCCCCCATACCGACGCCGCTGGCGTTCAACACCACGTCACAAGCGGCCAGCTTGGAAAAGTCCTCATAATGCACAAATTCGGCCACCGGAGCGAAGTTCTCGTTGATGTCTGCGGCCAGCGATTTAGCACAAGGCTCAAATGCATCGGTTATGTAAATTTTTCTCGCTCCATAATGGGCAAGAACGGAGCATATGGCCCTTCCGGCGCCGCCGCCGCCGAAGCAGAAGAACACGGACTGGTCCACCTCAATGCCGCCATCCTGCGTAAGTGATGTGTAAAAGCCGATGCCGTCAGTGTTGTAACCGATCAATTTGCCGTCCTTTGTCTTGACTACCGTATTGCTGGCGCCCATCTTCCGGCACAAGGGGTCCAACTCATCGAGATAGCGCAGAACCCGGACCTTGTTCGGTTTTGTAACGGCAAAACCGGCAAAATTCATATAGCGCAATCCGTTCACAATGTCGCCCAGATGCTCCTTGTCCGCCTCTGTGTAAAAATAGAGCATGTTCAGTCCGGCGTCCTCATAACCGGCGTTCTGCATCCGGGCGGCAAAGGACTGATCCAGAGGCGTGCCGATCAGTGTAACCATTTTTGTGCTGATGTCGATGTTCATGGGGTAACCTCTTTTCTGTATTTTAAGTAGATGATTACACACCGTGCTGTGTACAATATGCTTTGGCGGTTTCCAGACAGCGGGCCACATGTCCGGCGGCGCCTAGCTTTGCAATGTTTTGGATATTGGGCAATTCAATGGAGCATGGATTATCAGGAAGCGCCTTCAGCAGCCCCGCAATGTCCACCGTGCCTTCTCCGCAGTAAGCCCGCCCCTCACGAACCACCTGCATGAATTCGGTGTTCATCTCCTTTGGGCAGTCGCACAGGTGAATCAGGCCAAACCGCTCCGGCGCCAGAGCGCGGATGTCCTCAGGTGTAACTTTGTCCCAGTAAGCATAAATCATGTCCATCAAAATTTTAAGATTTGGAGCATTTATCTGATCCTGAATTTTGACGGTATCGGCCAGGGTTGTCAGCCCGGAGACAGCAGGAAATTCCAGATTAACAGTCAACCCAAATTGATTTGCCTGCTCACAGAGCATACCCAGTCGATCAACGGCAAAATTGTAATCCTGCGTCCAGACGCTGGACAGCACCTGTGTTGCACCCAACTTGGCACCCTGCTCAAAAGCTTCGCGGTAGTCGGAGGGAAGATCTTCCCGGATACGCATCAGTTCAATGTCCAAAAGCTTCATTCCTGTATCCTGAAGTTTTTTTTGAATGGCTCTGGCCAAGTCCGGGTCCCGTTCCAAACAGACGGGAGGCTCGCCGGGAAGTCCCATGGGAATTGTTCGTAAACTGACAAAATCAAAACCCGCATCTTGGGCAATGGCAATCTGATCCAATGGGTCAATTCCCGGAACCGTCAGATATGCCAACGAAAATTGCTTCATGGTTGTCTGGACTCCTTTCATGTGCGCTAGGCAAAATTGCTAATTTTCGCTTTGCTATGGCTCAATTTTATATTAAAGATACAAAATAAGTCTAATGCTTATTTTTTATTTATCTATCAATATTTTTCATAATTAGAGCAAATTTGTTCGTTTTATTTCTTCCATTACCCAAAATTTTTTACAAATTAATTGTTGGATATCTACAAAACGCTGAGCATGTGCAAGTCGAATTATGAATGTATTGGCTGCGCGAGAGGGTAAAAATGAAGCCGACAGGTTCTCTTAAATTTCGTGATAAAGGCAATCTATGCGATGATATAAAAAATGTATTGGATTCTTTTCCCAGCATTTCTTAATATAAAGAAAAATGTAAAATTGGAGGGATTAGTAATGAAACTGCCGTCATTCGTGACACTATGTGAGGTTGGCTTAAGAGATGGACTGCAAAACGAGAAGGAGCAACTTTCCACTCAAAAAAAGTTGGAATTGTTGGACGGGTTGATTGATGCGGGATTCCGGGTAATTGAGGTCGGCTCTTTTATGAACCCCAAGGCGGTTCCTCAAATGGCGGATACCGACGAGATATACCGTTTGATTGGGAATGTCCCGGGTGTGGAACTTCGCGCCCTGATTCCAAATCTGAGAGGAGTACAGCGCGCGGTGGACTGCGGCTGCAAAAAGGTCAAGCTGAACGTCTCTGCCAGTCGGCAGCACAACCTGAAAAATCTAAATATGACTCCGGAGGAAAGCGTTGCGGGATTTGCGTCCTGTGTTCAGGCGGCTGAGAATCAAGGAATCGAAATTTCTGGGTCCATTTCCATGCCCTTTGCCTCCCCGTGGGAGGGACGAATTCCGCAGGAAGAGGTGGATGCGATTATCCAAGCCTATTTAAAGGTGGGCATAACAGAGATTTCCCTTTCAGACGCATCTGGTATGGCAGTTCCCAATCAGGTCTTTGATATGTGCGCACATGTACGGGAAGTATATCCGCAGATATCTTGGTGGCTGCATTTTCACAACACCCGAGGTCTGGCCATGGCCAACATTTTGGCTGCCATGGAGGCCGGAATGACTCAGTTTGACAGTTCCTTCGGCGGTCTTGGCGGCTGCCCATTTGTTCCGGGAGCTGCCGGCAATATTTCCACCGAGGATGTGCTCCATATGTGTGAAGAGTCGGGAATCGACACGGGAATTGACATTGTAAAAGTGATTGCCCTTTCGCGTCAGCTCAGGCAGCTTTTGGGGCACGCCACAGATAGTTATATTCTGCGTGCGGGCCGCTCCCGGGATCTGATCCAGATGCGCAACAACTGACGTGGAGCTGGCTGCTCTCCATTCTTATAAAAAAAGCGGCATGACCGAAAGGTCATGCCGCTTTGACATAGTGTATAAACGTAAAAAACGAAAGCTACTATCTGAGGGTGCGGGAAAAGAATAGCCGAATACCAGAGAAGGGGAGTGTAGCGGGCAGTTAAAATTAACGACCTCTACATAAAAAACGTGTTCCGCCATCCGATCGGATGGCGGAACACGTTTACTTAAAAAGTAACGCTTACTTCCCGGCCTTGGCGGCGCGAACGGCGTCGGTCAGCAGGGGGGCAACCTTG
>NZ_DALZCH010000162.1:0-4578 GCF_031978065.1 Oscillibacter sp. | reverse complement strand
ACAGCCGCCACCCCCAGCCACTTGGCGTAAGCCCCCGCCGCCTGCTCCTTTGCAATCAGAAGCGTGACAATCCGGCTGACGGCGTAATACGGCACAATGGCGCACAGCACCTCCAGCACCGCCGTAAGCACCGAGGCGGCATATCGCCCCCTGTAGGGCGCAGCCCACTCAAAGAGATAGGAAAACGGCCCCCGTTTTTCTTGATCCTGCTTATTCATTTGAAATCTCCGTCCTTTCATTCCGGTCAAAATAGCGCCGCAGCCTTTGCTGCCCCGCTTTGTCCAGCCCATACTGCTCCGCCGCCCGGCCCCGCTCTAAACGCAGCACATAATCGCAGCAGCGGACAATCAGCTCCGGGTCGTGGGTAACAATCAACACGGTGGTTTTTCCACCCAAAGCCGCCAAAAGTGCGGCGGTTTTCTCCATATGGTAAAAGTCCAGCCCGCTGGTGGGCTCGTCAAACACCAGAAATTTCTTCCTCGCCAGCAGTGCTGAGGCAATGGCAACCCGCTGCTTCTGCCCGCCGGACAAAGACATCGGGTGCCTTTCCCGCAGGGTTGTCAGCGCCAGCGCGTCCATGACCTGCCTAAGCTCCGTCTCGTCGGTCCCCGACATGCCGAGGCGCAGCTCCTCCTCCACGCTTTCGCAGAAAAGCTGATGATTTACATCCTGCATAACAAGGTAGCTTTTTTTCCGCATCTTCCTTCGGGAACAGGTGTTTTCTCCCCAAGCGCACACGCCGCCAAAGCCCCGCTTTAAACCACACAGGCACTGTGACAGCGTGGATTTTCCCGCGCCGTTGCCGCCCACCACCGCAATCACACCGCCCCGTGGCAGCTCGGTCCCGGAAATATCCAGCGCCGGAGGCCCCCCGCCCCGATAGCAATAGCGAAAGTTCTTGAGGGCAACCGTTTCCTCCGGGCAGGGCCGCGTCCGCTCATTGCGAATATCCGCAAGCGAAAGGGCGCGCAGGCCAAGGCTTTGCAGTTTTTCCGGTGAAAAGCAGCGAAACTCCGCCATGGGCAGGTCGTATTCCATCTGCCCGTCCCTTAGATACACCACCCGGTCACATAGGTCCGTCAACCAATGGAGCCGATGCTCAGCAATCACAATCGTTTTGCCCTGCGCTTTCCACAGCCGAAGGGTGTTTTTCAAATTCCCGATGGCCCGCATATCCAGATTCGAGGTCGGTTCGTCCAGCACAAGGACCTCCGGCCCCATGGCGGACACGGACGCACAGGCAATTTTCTGCTTTTCTCCGCCGGACAACTGAAAAATGCTCCGTCCCAGCAAGTCCTCCGCGCCCATTTCCCGGGCGGAACGCGCTGTCCGCCGTTCAATCTCCTCGGGTGGCAAGCCCATATTTTCACACCCGAAGGCCAACTCGCCCGTGGTATCCACGCAGAAAAACTGGCTGCGCGGGTTTTGAAATACGCTGCCCACCAATTGCGCCGTGTCATACAGCTCGGACTCCGCCACATCAAGGTTCCCAATCCGGACGCTGCCGGAAAGTGTTCCCTCGTAATAGTGAGGAATCAGACCGTTTATCAGCCGGGTGAGCGTGGTTTTTCCGCAGCCGGACCTGCCGCATAGCAGCACGCACTCTCCCCGTCCAATGTGCAGATTGACACCGCACAGAGAGCCGGAATCGGCATTTTCATATTGGAAACCTACATTTTTTAGTTTAATCATGGCTCGCTCCTCAAATTACACTCAGATAGGAAAGCGCTCCGGCGGCAAAGCAGCACCCGCACAGGACAATGACCGCAAAATCCTGCATTCCAAATCCAATGCGGCAGATGTTGGTTCGCCGGATTTCACCGCCCAGTCCACGGGTCAGCGCCGCAGCCGACAGCTCCTCTCCGATTTTGGCCGAGCAGGTCAGAAGCGGCACAATACGGTATTCCAGCATTTTTCCGGGACTGCCCCCGCCAAGGCTGATGCCCCGCATCCGCATGGCGGCGTTGATGGCGGAAAACTCCTCGCCCACCGTGGGGAAAAAGCGGAACATCACGGACATTGGAATCGTAATTTTTTCACTGACATGCATGCGCTGCATGGCGGCGGTAAACTCGCTGACCGTGGTGGTGGAAACGACATACGCCCCCAGCGCCACACCCGGCATCACCCTGCTGAAAATACCCACGCTGCCCAGCACCAGAAAATAGGGAAATCCCGACAGGCGCGGCAGCAGCAGAATGGCCGCCAGATTGGCGGCTGCATAGACCGCAAGATAGATTGCCGCCGCCCGGTACTTTCCCGCCGTCAAAAACAGCGCCAGCACCGCAAGGCAAAGGACCGGCACCAGAAACGGCAGTCTGTCGCCTCCCAGTCCCCCAAGAACAAAGGTGGATACCGTAAGGAGCAGCAAAAGCTTCGTACGGGGGTCCAATATCAGTCCCCGCCGCTGTCTGCTTGCCTGAAGAATACCCTCGCCCATCAGGCAATCCCCGCCTTGATAAAGTGCTTTTTCAGCATGGCCCGGCCCAGCAGCCCACCCAGAACACCGAATACGAAGCAGCAAACCAGCAGCACCAGATTCATCACGGGAGGCAGCAGCGCCGTCAGCGCCGCCTCATAGTCTGGGCCAAACTCCGCGCGGGTGGCAAAATAGCCATCTGGATTCGTAAACAGAGGGATAAAGTTGCCCCAGAGCCAGATATGAAAAAAGCCACAGACAAACACGGAGCTGCGCGCCCGGTTGTAATTCGCCCGCTTCCACAAAAGCTCCGCAATCAGACCGGAGACAAGCGCCACCGGCAGCGCATAAAAGCCCATGCCGGTCAGCGCCATCATCATGCCCATGATGCCGCTCATAATGAGAATCATGCCGAATTTTTTGACCTTGGTCAGAAACAGCATAAAGGGTATGCCGCCTATAATCGGCCCGATGACGCATAAAAGGGGCATCATTACCGGTATGTAGCCCGTCATGGCAAGCGCCATAATCATCACAAAATAGATTGCCGAGTAAATACCTGTGTTAATCAAATCTTTTCCGGTCAGGCGGCCGGAGCTTGCGCGGGAATGAAGAGTGGACATCACAAAAAACCTCCTGTTAATTTCAGCAGTGCGGTTAGTATATGCTAACTTTTATCCAAAAAATTAAGGCGCTTACCTTAATAATTCCTCCCATCCGGCCATGCTAAAGCGCTTGGCGCTGTCCAGCACGGCGACAGCCTGTTCATACGGCAGGTCATGGGATACGCACTCCACCAGATACTGAAATCCGGAGGTGGCGTTGATATGAAGGAACATATTCTCGATTCGCCGCCCGCTTTTTCCGAAAGCGTCGCAGTAAATACGGTAGGCATGCTCCTCCACAGCAATCAGTTCCTCCAGATACGAGGCCCAGCGCGTCCCCTCCGAACGGCAAAAAATCAACCGAAACGCCTCGAAATGCGCGTATACATACTCCAGCATCCAATCCGTTCCCGAATACGCCGTTTCCTTCATATGGACAAAAGTAAGCTTAGGCAGGGCCGCCTTGACATCAGTGTGAATTTTGCGAAACCGATCCAGCATCTCCTCCGCCGGAGCCTGCACCAGCGCGTCAAACAAAACCGCCTTGTTGGAAAAATGGTTGTACATCGCCCCAGTGGTCACGTCCGCGCCCTGCGCAATACGGCGAATATTGGCGCTCTGATAACCGCACTCCATAAATTCCTGCTTGGCGCATTCCAGAATGCGCGTTCGGGTCATCTGTGAATTCATACTCATCTTATCGGCACACCCTTACCAAAACTGATAACAATGTTATCACTTTACTCCGAAAAGTCAAGACTGATTTAGTCTTTATTTTACCCGTCAATAGGAGATGGCGGGTAAAACGCACCGCCGCTCCCTTCCCGCCGGACTTTGGTGCAGGGGCTTGACAGCAAAGCCAAACAGGCGTATTCTGTGACTGTAATATCAAATTCGGTCATATGGTGATTATAATGGCAGTGGCTTTTACACAACAGGAAGAAGCGATTATCCTCCGTCAGCTCCGCCACGCGGCGCGGGAGAGTGCCGTGTCCCTTGGCGTGCGCCGCACCACGGTGGACGCGCTGGCGGCGGCGGCCGGAATCTCCAAAGGTGCGTTTTACAAATTTTACGCCTCCAAGGAACTGCTCTTTTTCGATGTTTTGGAGGATATGCACGCCGAAATTTATGGCGAAGCCGCGTCGGTTCTCTTCAAAAACACCGATCTCTCCCCTGCCGACCGCGCCTCAGAGGCGGTTTTGTCCGCCTGTCGGGCCATGGAGCGCTCAGGGATGATGGCCTTTGTAGAGCGGGACGTCGCGTATCTTCTGCGCAAAGTGCCGGAGGACTATCAGAAAAAACACTATCACAGCGACGAGATCCACGTCCGGGAGCTGCTGGAATCGGCAGACCTAGCGCCCGCAGGCGGCATGGCGCTGGCCTCCGCCGTGGTGCGGGGACTGATGCTCACCATCTCCCATCAGAATGAAATCGGGGCGCTTTATCCGGACGTGCTGGAAACATTGGTGCGCGGCGCTTGCGGCCGGTTGTTTTCATAAAACCCTTCTCTGCAAGCGGCTTTTTTCTTTTCGGGGATAGCCCGTTATAACTTTG
>NZ_DALZCH010000161.1:0-4679 GCF_031978065.1 Oscillibacter sp. | reverse complement strand
GCTCTTTCTGCTCACCTTTAGGCGCCCAGCCCAGCAGGGCGACATAATTCAAAACGGCGGTGGTGAGATACCCTTGGGCGATCAAGTCTTCATAGGAGGGGTCCCCGTGGCGCTTGGACATCTTATTGTGCGCGTCCCGCATGACGGGAGAGCAGTGGACATAGGTGGGAATCTCCCAACCGAAGGCCTGATACAGCAAATTGTACTTGGGTGCGGAGCTGAGGTATTCACTGCCCCGGACCACATGCGTGATGCCCATGAGATGGTCGTCCACCACGTTGGCAAAGTTGTAGGTGGGCAGCCCGTCGGATTTGATGAGCACCTGATCGTCCAGCGTGTCGTTTTCCACGGTGATGTCACCGAAGGTCACGTCATGGAAGGTGGTGCTGCCATCCCGGGGGATTCTCTGGCGGATGACATGGGGCTTGCCTGCGTCCAGCCTGACCTGAATTTCGTTGAAGGGGAGGTCAGGACAGCCGCACTGATGCTTTTTGACCTTCACACCCTCGGCAACCTCCTGCGCCTCGTCCTCTTCCTTGCCGCAGAAGCAGCGGTAGGCAGAGCTCTTTTCCACCAGCAGCTCGGCGTACTTTCCGTACAGCTCCCGCCGCTCCGACTGGATATAAGGACCCACCGGGCCGCCCACGTCCGGGCCTTCGTCGTGACCAAGGCCGCACTGGGCCATTGTCTTGTAGATGACGTCGGTGGCGCCCTCTACAAGGCGGCCCTGATCGGTGTCCTCAATGCGCAGGAGGAAGGTGCCCCCCGCGTGGCGGGCGATGAGCCAGGTGTACAGTGCGGTGCGCAGGTTGCCCACGTGCATATAGCCGGTGGGGGAGGGGGCGAAACGGGTGCGGACCTTCCCCTTGGGGATGCGGGCCTCCATCTCGTCAAAGAATGCTTTATCTGTGGCCATGAATTTACCTCCATGTATTATTTAACAATTTATTATCGCTTTTGCAGCCCGGAATGTCAAGGGGTTTCCTGCGGTAAACGCAGTCGGGGCAAAGCCGCACGCGCCGGGCTAAAATCCCCAAAACAGATTGCACTTTCCAATGCTTCGTGCTACAATAATCAGGCTATATTGCCGCTTTCTGGCCAAAGGGCGCGAGAGCGGCGGATTTTGAGGTGGTATCATGGAAAACGAGACGCTTAAACGGCGGATTCTCAGCGGAATTCAGCCTTCCGGCGACCTGACTCTTGGCTCCTATCTGGGGGCCATCCGCAACTGGGCGGCGCTGGCGGACGAGTACGACTGCTTTTATATGCTGGCGGATATGCACACCATCACGGTCCGGCAGGAGCCGGCGGAGCTTCGGCGGCGCACGCTGACGCAGGTGGCAGCCTATATTGCCTGCGGCCTGGACCCGCAGAAAAATACGTTGTTTATCCAGTCCCACGTCCCAGCCCACGCCCAGTTGGGCTGGGTTCTGGACTGCTACACCATGTTCGGCGAGCTGAGCCGCATGACTCAGTTTAAGGACAAGTCCGCGAAAAACACGGACAACGTCAATGCAGGCCTGTTTACCTACCCGGCCTTGATGGCGGCGGACATTCTGCTCTATCAGGCGGACTTGGTGCCGGTGGGCGGCGACCAGAAGCAGCATGTTGAGATCTGCCGGGACATTGCCACCCGGTTCAATGGGATTTACGGCAACGTGTTTAAGGTTCCCCAGCCCTATATTCCAAAGGTGGGGGCTCGGATTATGAGCCTGTCCTCTCCCGAAAGCAAGATGAGTAAGTCCGACAAGGACCAGAACGGTTGCGTTTATATGCTGGAAAAGCCGGAGGATATTCTGCGCAAGTTCAAAAAGGCGGTGACGGATTCCGAGGCCTGCGTGCGGTATGACCAGAAGGAAAAGCCGGGCGTGTCCAACCTGATGCAGATTTACTCGGTGTGCACAAATCGGGATTTTGACGCCATCGAGGCGGAATTTGCGGGGCACGGCTACGGCGACTTCAAGGCCGCCGTGGGTGAAGCGGTGGTGGAGCTGCTGCGCCCCATCCGGGAGGAGACGGAGCGTTTGCTGGCAGACAAAGCGGCCCTTCAGGCCATCTACCGCGACGGCGCGGAGCGGGCGTCCCGCGTGGCGGGGCGGACGCTGGGCAAGGTTTACAAAAAGGTCGGCTTTATCGACCGGTGATTACGGCGCGCGCCGCCATGAAGGCTGAAAAAGCGCGCGGTGAAAGGAAACGTTGTCGCAATGCTAATCAATACAAACTTGCTGGCCGGGGTGTTTCTGGCTTTGGCGGTGGCGCTGGTGGTGAGCTTTCTGGCGTCTCCGGTGGTGAAGGCGTTTGCCTATAAGGTGGGCGCCATCGACGTGCCCAAGGATAACCGCCGGATGCACCATATCCCTATCCCCCGGCTGGGGGGGCTGGCTATTTTTCTGGGCTTTATCGTCAGTATTTTGCTGTTTGCTAAAATGACAAATCAGTTCCGCAGCATTTTGCTGGGAGCGGTGATCATCGTGGTGCTGGGTGTGGTGGATGATATCACGCCGCTGCCCGCCAAATTTAAGTTTCTAATCCAAATTGGGGCAGCGCTGATTCCCACGCTGAACGGCGTGCAAATCCATGTGCTGAGCAATCCCAACCTCTTTTCCCCCAATCCCTATTGGGATATGGGCGTGCTGTCCATTCCTGTGACCGTGCTGTGGATTGTGGCCATTACCAACGCCGTGAACCTGATCGATGGGCTGGACGGACTGGCTATCGGCGTGTCTGCCATTTCCGCCACCACGGTGCTGGTGATTTCCCTGCTTGTGAGCGAGGTACAGGTGGCCGTGGTCATGGCGGCGCTGGTGGGGGCGTGCGTGGGGTTTATGCCCTATAACCTCAACCCTGCCAAGATGTTTATGGGAGACACGGGAGCCACGTTTTTGGGGTATATTCTGGCCTGTATGTCTGTGGAGGGGCTGTTTAAGTCTTGGGCCATCATTTCCTTCGCGGTGCCATTTTTGATTCTGGGCCTGCCGATTTTCGACACGGCCTTTGCCATCCTCCGCCGCCTTGCCCACGGGCAAAGCCCCATGCAGGCGGACCGGAGCCACATTCACCACCGCCTGATCGACATGGGATTGAACCAGAAGCAGGCGGTTGCCACGCTGTACGTGATTTCCGCGATTTTGGGCCTCAGCGCCGTGGTGCTTACCACCAGTGGGGAGCTGCGGGCCATGATGATCTTCGTGTCGCTGTGCGTGGTGGCTGTGGTGGCCGCCAGAGTGATCTTCCCCAAAGAGGTCCGGGAGGAGCTTCACGAGGAGATGGAAGAGCTGAGGGACCACGGACATCGCGCCGAAAAGCAGGAGAAGGCGGAAGATGCCGCGCCTCCCGCCGGAGAAGAATTGGAACAGGAAAATCTCCCCGGTCTCCGCGACGGGAATTCGAAAACTTCGCAGGAGGAGACAGCCTCGGCTTTGGCAGACGCTGAGCCGAAGGCGCAAGAGCCGGACGGCTGGGAAGGAGAGGAGGATCAGTAATGGAGAAGATTCGCGTCATGAGCGTCTTCGGCACCCGGCCGGAGGCCATTAAAATGGCGCCGCTCGTCAAGGAGCTTGCTGCCCGGGAGGGGATCGAGAGCCTTTGCTGCGTCACTGCCCAGCACCGCCAGATGCTGGACTCCGTGCTGCAGGTTTTCGACCTGAAGCCGGACTGGGATTTGGACATTATGACCCCACGACAGACGCTTTCCACCATCACCAGCAAGTGCCTTCTGGGGATGGATGAGGCCATTGATGCACTGAAACCAAATTTAATTCTGGTGCATGGAGATACCTCCACTACCTTCGCGGGGGCGCTGTCGGCATTTTACCACCAGGTGAAGGTTGGCCATGTGGAGGCAGGATTACGAACCTATGACAAGTATTCTCCCTTTCCAGAGGAAATGAACCGAGTGATGACCTCCCGGCTGGCGGATTTCCATTTTTGCCCCACGGCGGGCAACCGGGACAACCTGCGCCGGGAGAGTGTGCGGGGGAACTTGTTTATTACCGGCAATACGGTGATTGACGCGCTGCGTACCACCGTCCGTCCCGGCTTTCATTTTTCCACAGAGGAGCTAAACCGCCTTCCCTACGGGGAGAAAAAGGTGTGTCTTGTCACTTGCCACCGCAGGGAGAACTACGGTGAACCTATGAAAAACATTATGATTGCCCTACGCCGGATTGCGGAAGAAAACAAGGATGTGGAGCTGGTGTATCCCGTTCATCTCAGCCCCGTGGTGAGGGAGAGCGTGGATCAATATCTCCGGGGCGCGCCCCGGATTCACCTGATCGACCCGCTGCCCGCCGACGAAATGCACAACCTGATGGCCCTGTGCTATCTGGTGCTGACCGACTCGGGAGGACTTCAGGAGGAGGCCCCCGCTCTTGGCAAGCCTGTGCTTGTTTTGCGGCGGGAGACGGAGCGGCAAGAGACTGTGGCCGCCGGGACGGTGAAGCTTGCCGGGGTGGCGCAGGACGATATTGTGACTATGGCCACCCGTCTGCTGCGGGACAGGGAAGCCTATGACAAAATGGCCCGTGCCGTAAATCCCTATGGCGACGGACGTGCCTGCGGGCGCATTGCGGACGCGGTGGAGTGGCATTTCGGCCTGCGCGGCGACCCGCCGGATGACTATTCCGGCGTCTGAGCCGGACGTGCGGAGAGGGGGGCTCATGAGAAACAGCAAGGTTGGA
>NZ_DALZCH010000160.1:0-4937 GCF_031978065.1 Oscillibacter sp. | reverse complement strand
GTTATGCCCGTCGGCAAGCTAGTATTCAATATGTCCCTACCCATGATGGTTTCCCTGCTGGTGCAGGCGCTGTACAACGTGGTGGACGCCTTTTTTGTGGCCCGCGTGTCGGAAAATGCTTTTACTGCGGTTTCTCTGGCCTTCCCGATTCAGATACTGATGATCGCTGTGTCCACCGGCACCGCCGTGGGTATCAACGCGCTACTGAGCCGGGCGCTGGGCGCGGGAGATTTAAAACGGGTCCAAAAGGTGGCGCTGAACGGCGTGTTTCTGGCGGCACTGAGTTCCCTTCTGTTCATTTTTGTGGGGGCCTTCGGCTCCGCACCCTTTTTTCAGTCCCAGACCAACGTGGAAGAGATTGTCGCGGGCGGGATTTCCTATCTCACCATCTGCGCCTGCGGGTCCTTCAGCCTATTTTTCGGCATTACCTTTGAGCGCCTGCTTCAGTCCACAGGGCGAACTCTTTACACCATGTTTACCCAGGGACTCGGGGCCATTATCAATATCATTCTGGACCCCATTCTGATTTTTGGCCTGCTGGGCGCGCCCCGGATGGGCGTGACGGGCGCGGCGGTGGCCACGGTTTTCGGCCAATTGTGCGGCATGGCGCTTTCCCTGTTCTTCTGCCTCACCAAAAACCCGGAGGTTCCCCTGCGGTTTAAGGGCTTTCGCCCCAGCGGCGAGTTGATTCGGGACATCTATCTCATCGGCGTGCCCTCCATCATTATGCAGGCCATCGGCTCCGTCATGGTCTACGGGATGAATCGCATCCTGATTCCCTTCACCACCACCGCAGCTTCCGTATTTGGCGCATATTTTAAGCTCCAAAGCTTTGTCTTCATGCCGGTGTTCGGCCTGAACAACGGCATGATTCCCATTGTGGCCTATAACTATGGCGCACAAAACAAGCATCGCATTTTGAAGGCGTTTAAAATAAGCCTTGCCACGGCGGCATGCATCATGGTGGCCGGAACGCTGCTGTTCTGTCTGTTCCCGGGAGAGCTGCTGTCGCTGTTTGACGCTTCGGAGGAAATGCTGGACATCGGCGTGCCCGCACTGCGGATTATCAGCCTTACCTTCCCCATGGCCGCCGTGGGTATCGCTTGCAGCGGAATGTTTCAGGCTCTGGGAAACAGCTTTCTCAGTATGCTTGTTTCCCTCACCCGCCAGCTAATCCTGCTGCTGCCCGCGGCATGGCTTCTGAGTCTGCGGGGTGATCTGGGGCTGATCTGGTGGGCCTTCCCTATTGCGGAGATTGCGGCCTTCATTCTGTCTCTTGTGTTTTTCCGCTGGACCTACCACAAACACATTACCATTCTTCCGGACAAGCGTCCCTGAAAAACAAAAAAGGCGCGCCTGACGGCGCGCCTTTTTTTCAGTCCTCTAAAAATGCCTGGGGATTCACCGCGTCTCCGTTCTTTTCCACGGCAAAGTGCAAATGGGGGGGCAGGGCGGCTTCCGCAATGGCGGTGGAGCCCACCGCTCCGATAATCTGACCGGCGGAAACCGTATCTCCGGTCTTGACGGCGGGTACAGTCTGCAAATTGGCATAGGTGGTCACGTAGCCACCGTCGTGCTCGATCACCACGGTGGTCCCCATCAGGGGATTGTCTTCCACGGAGGTTACTTTTCCGGCACAGGCGGCCATTACCTGGGTCCCCACCTCGGCAGCCAGATCCACGCCCGCGTGGGTCCGCCAGTCGCCCATGGTTGCATCATAGCTCAGCGCGTCCACACTGAAGGTCGACACCACCGCGCCCCGCAGGGGCCAGACGATAAGGCTGGGGGCCGTGGGCTTCACCGGCGTGTCGTCCACCTCCACAGAGGGCATCTGCACCGGCGCCTGCACCGTAACACCCTGATCCGGCACCTTCAGCGTCTCCGGCTCCAGAATCTCCAGCGATGGCCCGTTGGGGTCCAGATCGTCAAAGAGGTCCGCGTCCGGCGCGGCGGTGGACGCATCCGGATCCTCCCTCGCCGTGCTGCCGCCGTGAAACAAAATGGCATAGCCCGAAGCTCCCACAATCGCCAGGCTCAAGAGCAAGACTATGTAGAAGCCTGCTCCGCCCAGCACCGTTTTCGGCATATTGGGTTTGTTCATAGAAAACCGTCCTTTCCATTGGTTTACCCGCAGTATGTCCAAGGAAAGGAAAAACTATACATAACCGCCCGGGCGCAAAAATATTTGCGTCCGGGCGGTTCACTGTCTTAATTTTATGAGTGCCTTATTTTATAATCAGCGTCTTGCCCGTCATCTCTTCGGGACAAGCAAGACCCATCACGTCCAGAATCGTCGGAGCAATGTCCGCCAGCTTCCCGCCACGGCGCAGCTCGCTGCCTGCGCCGCAGAGGATAAAGGGCACCGGATTGGTGGTGTGGGCGGTGAAGGGGCTGCCGTCCGGCTGCTCCAGCTCCTCTACGTTACCGTGGTCGGCGGTAATCATGGCGATGCCGCCCATTTTCAGCGTGGCATTCACCACCTTGCCCACGCATTCGTCCACAGTCTCCACGGCCTTCACCGCCGCGTCGAGCATGCCGGTGTGGCCCACCATGTCGCAGTTAGCAAAGTTCAGAACAATCACGTCGTACGCCCCGGACTCAATGCGCTCCACGCACTTCTCGCAAACCTCTGCGGCGCTCATCTCCGGCTGAAGGTCATAGGTGGGCACCTTCGGAGAGGCCACCAGCACCCGGTCCTCTCCGGGGAACACTGTCTCGGTTCCACCGTTAAAGAAGAAGGTCACATGGGCGTATTTCTCCGTCTCCGCGATGCGAAGCTGGGTCATCCCCAACGTGCTGAGATACTCTCCCAACCCGTTGCGCACGCTCAGCCGAGGAAACGCCACCTCCACATTGGGCATAGAGGCGTCATACTCTGTGGTGCACACAAAGGTCACGGGGAAATACTGGTGGGTAAAGCCGTCAAACGCGGGGTCCACCAGCGCGCGGGTCAGCTCCCGCGCCCGGTCGGGACGGTAGTTGAAGAAAATCACGCTGTCGTTGTCGCCCACGGTACCCGCCTCGTCGCAGACCACCGGCTCCACAAATTCGTCGGTCACGCCCTTTTCATAGGAGTCCCGCACCGCGGCCACGGCGTCGGGATTGGTTTCCACGCCCTCGCCGTATACCATGGCGTCATACGCCTGCTCCAGCCGATCCCAACGTTTGTCCCGGTCCATCGCATAGTACCGGCCCATGACGGTGGCAATTTTTCCAACGCCAAGCTGGCGGCACTTTTCCACGGTCCGGGCCACAAACTCCGCGCCCGACTGGGGGGAGGTGTCCCGTCCGTCCAAAAACGCGTGGATATAGATCTTTTCAAGGCCCTTCTCCTTCGCCAGCTTCAAAAGGGCAAAGAGGTGGTCGATGTGGGAATGCACGCCGCCGTCGGACAAAAGGCCCATCAGGTGCAGGGCCGTGCCCTTTTCGGCGCAGGCATTCATCGCGTGAAGATAGGCGGTATTTTCAAAAAATGAGCCGTCGGCCACGGCGTTGTTCAGCCGGGGCAGGTCCTGAAACACCACCCGGCCGCCGCCGATGTTGGTGTGGCCCACCTCGCTGTTGCCCATCTGCCCGGCGGGCAAACCCACGTCCAGCCCCGAGGCCGAGAGGGTGGTATGGGGAAATTCCTTAAAAAACTGATCGAGGCAGGGCGTTTTCGCCGCCCACACCGCGTTTCCCCGCTGACTGTCGGACAGGCCGTAGCCGTCCATAATAATCAGCGTTGTGGGAGTTTTATTCATAAAAGTACCTCTTTCTGACTCAGCCGATGGTTCCGGACCCCGGCCCGGCCACATGGGGGACGCGCCCCGCTTCCCCGCCGAAAAATTGCGGCAAAGAAACACGCGGTGCGGCTTAATCCTGATTGGCTGCGTTGACAATCTCCACAAACTGCTCCGGCTTCAGGGATGCGCCGCCGATCAGTCCGCCGTCGATGTCAGGCTGGGCCAGCAGTTCCGCCGCGTTCTGGGGGGTCATAGACCCTCCGTATTGAATGGTAACGGACCGGGCAACCCGCGCCCCGTAAAGCGCGCGGATGGTGGCGCGGATATTGCCGCACACCTCGCCCGCCTGCTCCGTCGTGGCGGTTTTTCCGGTGCCAATGGCCCAGATGGGCTCGTAGGCCACGATACACCGGCGCAGCTTATCGGCGGGAACGCCGTGCAGCGCGCTTTTCACCTGAAGCGTCACCCACTCGTTTGTCACACCCATCTCCCGCTGCTCCAGGCTCTCTCCTACGCAGATAATAGGGCTCATGCCCTCGGCAAGCACGGCGTGGACCTTTTTATTTACGCCTGCGTCCGTCTCTCCGAACTTCTCCCGCCGCTCGCTGTGGCCCACAATTACGTACTTCACGCCCAAATCCCGCAGCATACCGGCGGAAATTTCCCCGGTGTAGGCGCCTTTTTCCTCAAAATAGACATTTTCCGCACCCACGGAAATCCGCAGGTCTTTAAATGCCCGCAAGGCCGCTGAAATGTTGCAGGCAGGGACACAGATCAACGTGTCACACCACTTGGCTCTGGGCATAATTTTCTTCATTTCCTCGGCAAACTTCTTCGTCTCAGTGGCGGTCATGTTCATTTTCCAGTTGCCGGCGATTACGGTTTTACGGTAGCGACGATTCATAGCGATACTTCCTTTTCTGTATGTTTCGGTTATTCCACAAGCATGGGGAAACGCCCGGCGGGGAAAGGCAGCTTCAAGGCTGACGGAGGGCCGGAGGAACCCGGGCCGGGCAAGGCGGGCCTGACATTTATCTGTCTTGCAAACAGGCCACGCCGGGCAACTCTTTGCCCTCTAAAAATTCCAGAGAGGCCCCGCCCCCCGTGGAGATATGTGTAATTCTGTCGGCATAGCCCATCTGCTCCACCGCTGCGGCGCTGTCTCCGCCGCCCACGATGCTTACCGCGCCGCTTTCCGCGATTGCCCGGGCC
>NZ_DALZCH010000159.1:0-5072 GCF_031978065.1 Oscillibacter sp. | reverse complement strand
GCCCGGAGGCGGAGAGCGGGGAACACGACGATTATGTGATGGCGATGGCAATTACTTATTTCTGCCGGGACCAGCAGGACCGATTTGTTCTCTTGCCGGAGGCGGAGCGTGTCCAGTGGACGAATGATATGTACGAGGACTACCAAAATGCGGATGTGGCGGGAAAGCGGTATCTGCTGGAGAAATGGGGGAAATTCATTCTAGGAAGGATGTGAACTAACATGGGATATTGGACGCTGACATGGCGCGATGGCAGGGGCGAGCGGTCACGGAATCATGAGAATAAAAAACACCGCCCCCGGTGTACAAGATCGGGGACGGCATAGTTGCTTAACAACAACATGAGGTTATGTTTTTATAAATTTGACCGCAGGCAATCTTAGGGCCTGAATCCCCGGACGGCTGCGTCGTGAAATCATCCCGATGCCTATGAATTACTACGGTTTTGCCTACAATTTCGTCTACGAAAAATCTGTTTGTAAAGACCGTCATGAATGCGAAGCCCTGATTTCCGAAAAGCGGAGGAAGATCGCCTGCGTGGTCCGGGTGCAAACAGTTTCTCGGATTGTAGTGCCCGTCCGTATCGGCAAACGGGTCTGTCGCATTCCCGGCACATACGGCGCCCTCGTGGATATGGAAGCCGAAAACATTAGCTCCACAGGGGCCGTCATCACAGGGTAATCCTGTCACTTCCGCTGCTACAAGCACCCCGGACCTTGTCTGATAAAACCGGACAATTCCGCGAATTTCGGGATACGTCGCGCTCCCGTTTATTTGTGCACAAGCATTTGGTAATTGATTGAAATTTATGATATGCACTGCCATATCACCCCTTGATATCTTATGAAAAGCAAGTGAAAATGACACTCAATAGTAACGGAAAGAACGTGAGATTTGTGTGGCTCCGGCAGCCAGAGGAGACAGAAAAGAAAAACCGCCCCGGATAAGGGGCGGTAGATCAAAGGTCCTGAAGGTCAGCGGCAGGAAGATCGTTTTCCATATTGTCCCGTGCCAAATCGTTGTCAATGGCTGGGTAGACGTCCCCCAGGATAGGCTTGTCACCATCGCCATCATTAAGGATTTGAGCCAATTTTTTCTTTGGGTCCATACTATCACCTCAAGAATAGTCTTTGCCAATTTATTTTAAATATTTTAGGAAGAGACCCAATTACCCTCGACGAGCTGCGGAGGATGGCCGGACAATAAAAGCCGCCCCTTGAAAGAGGCGGCTTGGGATCAAATTCAACGCTGCTTGCAGATCTACCATGAGCATGGGATTCTGGCAATTCTGATTGCGTTAATTTGTGGAGGAATGCTTCTGGTCATTATCCCGTTATAAAAAATGCTCACGCAATTGCCCACACGAAAACGGCATGCCTGCGGCGTATGGACAAGCACAGTCTGAGACATTGACTCGTCAAAAACAAGCAAATCACCAGGGCGGACCCTAACCACGATTGCCTGCAAAATCATAGATACCACCTCTTATTGCAGGGTATGTCAAGGCTGAAAAGAATGTTCCGCTTTTTATCCCTGTGTCGCCGGAGACTGGCAAGCAATATATACAAACCGACCGCCCCATTTGGGGCGGTCGAAACTAGAAACAAAAATTAACTATTCAGTTATTGGATCAGTTTAATTGCCAGATCGAATAAGCGAGGTACCCGTCGAAATATACCCAGATAAGATATGGAATCTGTAAAAGTGCGGCTGTCCGGTTAACTTGCCAAAACGTGATAATCATGAGAATGATCAAAGCAAGCAAAAAAAGCAACCAGAAAAATGAAAGACCGTACATTTGTAAATTAAAAAACAGAAAGCTCCACAGGAAATTGACCACCAGTTGGATGAAATAGATGGTTAGAGCACGCTTTTTATAAGGAGACTCAGATTGATAGATTATGGCGGCGCTAATGCCCATGAGCGTATAAAGAACGGTCCACACAATCGGAAATATAAACGATGGCGGTGTCAAAGACGATTTTTTAACAGCTTCATATGACTCCATTGCACCGGAAGTAGCCCAGCTAACAAGGCCGGATACAACTAAATTAAACAAAATAAAAAAAGCGTAGCTTTTCCAAGGCTTCTTTTCCATGGATGTCTCCTCCTAAAAACAATTTTCTTGGTATGCAGTAAGTATATGAAAAAATCAATAGAAGCAGAAGAAAAACAATATATTACTTGAAATGTTTTCTGATTTCAGGTGACCCGCAAAATCAACCCGACAAATAGGATTTAAATACGGAAAAAGCGCTTGGGGCACAGTGCCTTGAGCGCTTTTTTTACGCCTTAAAAGTTGGTGATAACGGAACGTCCACTTGTGTTACGATGATAAATAACAAGAGACTTGTGACTTGCAGCCGGGGAGGGAGAGAGGATGGCAAAAAAGGCGCTGACGCCCGAAGAGCTGCGGGCCCTGCCCATGGAGAAGCTGGAAAAGCTGCTGAAGGACCAGCACGTTCTGTTTGTGTTTGAGTATCTGCGGGATTTCAACGGGACACAGGCGGCCATCCGCGCCGGGTATGAGGAAACCAGCGCGGCCAGTCAGGCATGGAAACTGCTGCGCAGGCCGGAAATCAAAGAGTACCGGGACCGGAAGATTCGGGAGATTTTCTAGAGCAAGAGAATTACGCCCGAGTTCATCCAGCTTTCCTGCTTTGAGATTTACTGCCGGTGATGGTCTGGGACACGGCGGATGCCGGGCCTATGCCAATATCACAGGGGCTTATCGATCGTGGTACAACATGTAAAACATGTGTACAAGCCCATTTCCAGAACCTTCTACGCGGTTTCAGCGGGCCGGAGCGGTATCTGTCCCGCAGTGTTCCTGCTCCGGTTGGTGGGCCAGCACCCGGTTAATAATTTTCATGCCGGCCTCGTGGTAGTCGCGTCCGTTCGTAGACGCACAGAACTCTCCGAGAACATCGAAGTCATAGCCTGCGTCAAAAAGCGTGATTGCCGATGCGATCACGCAGGCATCCGTATCAAAGCCGACCAGATCGATATGAGAGCACTGCCCCACCAAACGGGACAGGTCTTCATGCGGGAGTCCGTAAGTCGTTTTTTCCTCGACCACCGTCGGCAACCCGGCAGGGGGGTGGATCAGCAGGGAATCGGAGCAGGCGTCCAGCCCACTGTACCGGTGCAGTCGGTTATAGAACGGTGACTGCGGCGTATTTTTGTAATAGGTCAGGATGCAGTAGTCATATCTGCCGGTTTCTGCCAGCCTTTGAATTTCAGGAACGCGGTCTCTGGTGGTGTCCGTCAGAAATTCCTTCTGAACGTCAATGATCAACAACGCGTTGCGGGAAGGTTTGGTCATAACGATGCCTCCGGATCTGATTCATTCCGATGTCTTGGGTTAGAATGCTCGGGTGAGCACTGTTTCATTCGTACGGCTGCGTACAGAAGTCTCAAGTTGGACAAAAATAATACGATAGCAAAGAAAGTGGATACAAGTAATCAGGGAAAATGGGGCATCGCTTCCGGCTGGGATTTGGTTGGAGGCGGCTCGTCCGGTTCGTCTTCCAAGTCAAGTTCTTCCGGCGGTTCCAAAACTTCCTCCAGCGGGGCGGATCCTCGGGAGGAAACTCTGCGGCCTACGATAAAAATACCGGCGTGGATTACAGCCGAAACCAGAGCCTTGCGGGACAGACGGTGCGTCAGGAGATGTATGACGTAACCTATGACGAACTGGGATTCGCTAAAAGCGGCGCAAAGACTTCAGATTCTCCCGGATATATCGTGGACGGCGTATATTACGGAAGCGACGGGAACTCTTACAACGGAATTTACCGAAATTCCGATGGAAACTATGTCGCTCAGAACGGAGTAGACCAGGGCACTGACTACCAGACGCTCATCAACGCGGCCAAGGCCAAGGGCGATCTTGCCGGCGCGGCCATATATGAGCAGCTTCGCAATGAGAAAGTCAATTCTCCCAATTATACAGGAAGCCAGACGGCGACCAGCCTGTACGGCAACTATCTGCCGTCCTCCGTCTCCCAGAAGCAGCAGAATTACGGAACGTGGGAAGATTTTTTGAACGCATCCGGCTATCAGGACTACAACGAGCAGGTGCAGGCCGCCATCAAGGCGGCGGTGGACAAGTATTCTCTGGAGAAGTACAGTCTGGACAAGTATAATATTATGCCGAAGCTGAGATGATCAAAAAGGCAGCATCCCAAATGACTGGGGCGCTGCTTTAAATATCAAATACAAGATATCACCGTGGGAGAAATGTTGCTGGTTCAAAATTGTCTTTTCATTTTTGTAATTTGTGGTATACTAAAAATAATAAAGTAATTTCTGCGGTTCCCGTTGATCTTTATTGACGGGAATCGCTCTGCTTTCTTAATCCGTACAAAGTAGAACGCATCTGTGCCGTGTGCATGAGTGCCGTCTATTCTGATATTTTAGAAGAAGAGAATGACATGACATTTAAAGAACTAAACCTCGCAGCACCTATCTTAAAGGCGGTTGAACGCCAAGGATACACAACACCGACCCCCATTCAGCAAAAAGCAATTCCACTGCTGTTGCAAAAGAAAGACCTGATTGGCTGCGCCCAAACCGGCACGGGCAAGACAGCGGCCTTTGCCCTTCCAATCCTTCAGAACCTTGCGATGGAGCAAAAAAAGGGTATCAAAGCATTGATCCTCACGCCTACGAGGGAACTGGCCATTCAAATTCAGGAAAATTTTGATGAATATGGAGCCAATCTGCGCCTTCATTGCGCCGTGATCTTTGGCGGTGTCAGTCAGGTACCGCAAATAGAAAAACTGCGGCGAGGCGTTGATATCCTAATTGCGACGCCGGGGCGGCTTTGCGACTAAATGAATCAAGGCTATATCGACATCTCTCAGATTCAAGTTTTTGTCTTGGACGAGGCCGACCGGATGCTGGATATGGGCTTTATCCATGATGTAAAAAAAGTTCTGCGCGCACTGCCCGAGAAGCGACAGACCCTTCTTTTCAGTGCCACGATGCCAAAAGAGATTGAGGCACTTGCAAACACAATCCTTCACGACCCGGTTACAGTAAAAGTAGACCCCGTGTCCAGCACAGCA
>NZ_DALZCH010000158.1:0-5129 GCF_031978065.1 Oscillibacter sp. | reverse complement strand
CCACCATAGAACTTGAGCTAGGCAAAGAAACGGCCGGAGCCATCGCACAGGAACTTTCCAGCGCCGGATATAGTGCCGACAAGATGGACAAGGCTACAAAAAAGGCTAATAAAAGCATGGGCCGGTTCGCTATGCGAGTACGCGAGGTAGTACGAAGCGCGTTGGTATTTACGCTGATTACTCAGGCGCTTTCAAAATTCCGCGAATGGAGCGGAAAGGTCATTAAGACAAATGCCGAAGCATCTGCATCCATTTCAAGGCTCAAGGGAGCTTTACTGACGCTTGCACAACCACTCGTTGATGTGATTATTCCGGCGATTACAAAGGCGGCAGACATCCTCACGGCAATTACAACGACTGCCGCTAGGCTGGCTGCCACTCTCTCCGGGACAACGCTTGACAAATCCCGAGAAGCAGCGGAGGCCTTGCACGATGAAACAGAAGCTCTTGACGACACCGGAAAGGCGGCGGATAAGGCTACTAAGTCCATGGCATCGTTCGATGAAATCAATCAATTATCCGGTGATAACACGGAAAGTATATCTAAGTCTGACGTTGATTTTAGCGGGCCTGAAAGTGACAGTTGGCTTACGGAGATGATGGGTAAAGTTTCTGCGTGGGTACCCACAGCCCTTTTGCTCGGCGGAATCGCGCTTGTTGCAATCGGAGCCGCAAGTGGAAGCCTTGCTCTTGTGACGGCGGGGTTGATGCTGTTGATTTCGGGATTCACAGTAGCAGGAGAAAATGCCCAATTACAATCGTGGGTGACTACGCTTGGGCTTAGCAATGTGGAGGAGTTTGTAGTAGTCGCGTTGCTCTTGGGAGGCATCGCCATGGTTGCCATCGGCGCGGCGACGGGCAATGTTCTGCTAGTAGTTGCCGGACTTTTGCTGATAGGAGCAACGGTCTACTACTCTGAAAAGGGTGGGATGATGAACGATTGGGCGGAAACGTTGGGCTTAAGCAGGGCTGCTCAATGGGTAACAGCCGCCTTGCTTATCGGGGGGATGGCGCTACTTGTATTCGGCATTGTAACCGGCAATGTTCTTATGGTGGTGTCAGGCATAGCGCTGCTGGGAGCGGGTGTCTACGTTGGGACGAAAAGTGGAGTATTACAAAGCTGGTCAGACGCTCTTGGTTTGGGCAACGCATCAAACTGGGTTACTGCGGCTTTGCTGATTTCCGGGATGGCGTTGCTCATATTCGGGATTTTACTGAAGAACATTGCAATGATTGTAGCCGGAATTGGACTTATAGGTGTGGGCGTAGCGGTCGGAGCGTCAACCGGCACGTTTAAAAGCTGGTGGGACGCGTTGAATCTTCCTCAAGCGCAAGACTGGATTACGAAGGCACTTATTATTGGAGGCATCGCGCTGGTTGTTTTCGGGATTTTAATGCACAACATTCTAATGATTGTTGGTGGGTTCGTGATGCTGAACATCGGCGTTAGCTACGGACAGGCATCAGTCACTTTTGATAATTGGTGGGATGCGCTAGGATTGCCGAATGCCGAAAAATGGATCACCGCTATTTTGCTGATAGCGGGTGTGGGGTTGCTTGTGATTTCTATTCTTACGGCAAACGTTCCGGCTTTCTTTGCTGCATTAGTTCTTTTAGGTGTCGGGATGAATTTAGGCGAAAAATCTGGAACGTTTGAGAGTTGGGCGGAGGCGCTACACCTCGATGATGTTGCGGGAAAAGTGACAGCCGGAATCATGCTGGCCGGAATTGCATTAATCGCCATTGGAGCGGCTACCTTAAATCCTTTTTTGATACTTGCCGGTCTTGGAATTTTGGGAGTTGGCGCAGTTGCGAATGCACTCACCGCAAAGAAGTCGGCATCAACCGCATCCGCTATTAGTGGAGCAGGAAACGCAAGCATTTCATCTTCCGGCATCCAAGGGATATCTTCGTACAACGTCCCCCATCTCGCCACCGGCGCAGTGATTCCCCCGAACCGTGAGTTTATGGCGGTGCTGGGGGACCAGAAGAGCGGCAACAACATCGAGGCCCCAGAAGCGCTTTTGCAGCAGATGGCCAACAATGCCGCCAGCGCTAATGCAGCAATGCTCCAAAAGATTCTTGACGCTATTTTAGCCGGTAAGGTCATGACGGTTGATGGGCAGCAGTTCGGGCGCGTGGTATATGGTGCAAACAAATCCGAATCGCAGCGGGTCGGTATCAGCCTTGTCAACAAATAAAGTGGTGGAGGGCGTATGAATTATGTAAAAATAAATGGCATTTCCTTTGACAGCACCGTCGCAATCTCCGACATTGAGGAAAGCTTTGATGTCGTGGATGGCAAGAACGCTGGTCGTACCGAAGGGAACGGGCGGATGATTCGAGATGTAATCGGCTCTTATCTAGGGCATAAGATCACATTTTTTAACGGCAAATCAAACGAAGATTTCGATGCTCTCTGGGATTACCTGAAACAGCACTCCGTTGATGATTCCGTGATGCTTGAGGCCACAGACGGGCAAACTTCTATCTCATATGAAGCATATTACACCCACGGAAGCCGAAAGATCAGGACGGTTTCCGAGGGTGTAAATTATTGGGCCGATATCGAGGTAAACTTTATCCCAATTGCGCCGCAGATCATACCTTGAGGTGACGTATGGACAAAATCATTTGCGGCGGCTTTGAGTGGGAGCGCAATCCCCAATTAAAAGATAACCGCTTAGATGGCGGCAGTCTCTTTTTTGCAAGCTCCATACCGCTGGACGAGCTATCCATTGATACCTTGGGGGCGGATATTTTCAGCCTGTGCAAAGTCCCCAAGAGGCTTTTTACATCAGATTCGCTGGGGCTTTTGACGATCGATGGGAAGAGGCTTTTTTGTAAGTCCAACGACCCGGATCTTACCACCATACCCTACGGCACACCAGTGGAGTATTGGAGGGACGGCGCATTAAAAGCGCGGCTGTATAAGTCGGAAATCATCAGGGCCGGGAAAATCGTCTTTAGTCTATCTGCGGTGTCCGCTGTTGGGCTTTTAGACAAGCTGCCTCATATGGGCGGGCTTTACGCTGGGCAGGCTGTGAGCGCGGTTCTGGCGGATATTATCGGTGCGACATTTGCCTATACGGTAGATGCTGACGTGGCATCCACATTGGTATTCGGATGGCTTCCAATCGGGACCAAACGGGACAATTTAAGGCAGTTGCTTTTTGCCATCGGTGCGGCGGTAAGGAAAACCGCTGACGGTGGCATTAACTTTGCCTTTTTGACAGCCACCAGCCCAACGGAGATCATCGGCGACCGGATGTATTCGGGTGGGAGCCTTGCGTACAACACCCCGGCGTCCGGCGTGGATGTGACGGAGCATGCCTTTTATACCACGTCTGCAGATACCGAGGCAACGCTCTTTGACAATACAGACGGCAGCGGGGCGGTAGATCACAAGACCGTCACCTTCAGCAATCCGTGTCATGGCCTAACCGCATCCGGCCTGACGGTGCACGAGATCGGCGTAAATTACGCCATCGTATCCGGGACGGGGACCCTGACCGGCAAGGAGTACACCCACCAGACAAAGATTATCTCCCGGCGGATGGACGCGGCGACGGAAAACATCATCACCGTGAAAGACGCTACACTTGTATCAATGGCAAATAGCGGGTCCGTTGCGGATAGAGTGCTGGCGTACTATTCAGGCGCTAAAACGCTGACGGTAAGTATCGTAGCAGGAGACGAGCGCCCCGGAGATGCAGTGTACCTTGAGGATGCCTACGGGGATGATACAGAGGGCCTTTTGCAGTCGATGAACGTCACGATCAGTAACACGCTGAAGGCAGATACGACAATCGTAACGGGATATGCCCCATCCCACCACGGCAACGACTACAACAACCGCGTTCTGCTGACCGGGGAAGGGACGTGGACCGTCCCGGAGGGCGCAATACGTGGGAAATGCGTTCTGATTTCACCGGGAACCGGAGGAACCGCCGGTATGGACGGAGAAGCCGGGGCCAATTCAGTATTGCATTACTCTGGGACTGGGACAAAGACAGCCGGACCGGGGGTAGGAGGGAAAGGAGGACTCGGCGGTAAAGCGGGCCTTGGCGGAAAGATTCTTGAAGTGGAAATCTTACTCACTCCCGGCGCTCATATTTCGTATCACGCTCATTCGGGCGGAGAACCCGGTGAAGACGGGCAGGCCACGACATTCGGGGCGTATAGCTCGGCCTCCGGGGAGAGAATGCCCGGTGGATATATCGACGGCATGACCGGAGAAGTTTTCGGCGCGCCGGGGATTGATGGCGTTGACGGCGGAGATGGAGGAGACGGTGGAAGCAGCGGAGGCGATGGAGAAAAGGGCGAGGATGTAGCCGGATGGCTTGGTGGCTCTGGGAACCAAGGCTGGTCCGGGGCTATGACATCACCTGTTGGGCAAGCACAGATCGGCGGTGGCGCTGGTGGTGGCGCAGCGTATGGGGAAGACGGAGCCAGTGCAACCGGGGCCGGAGAGGTATCCACAATCGCACGTGGCGCGGACGGAGCGGACGCACACCCAATCCCGGAACCCAGTGAGGCAAAGTACGGAACGGGCGGTACAGGCGGTAATGGCGGCGGCGGTGGTGGTGGCGCAGGACAGCTAAGAGCAACGGTATCCGGCACAGCCTCGTTCACGTGGACGGCTCTTGGGGGAGCCAAGGGCAACGGAACCGCCGGAGTGGACGGCGCTTTCGGCTGCATTATTATCTTTTTTTAAGGGGGATGTATGGCAGGAACAGAATACAAACTGGCCTATGACGGCCCGCAAATCGACGCGGCAATTGGGCGGGCGCTTCCCGGAGGGGCGATTGACAGCAAAGTGGAGATTGAACTACTCGACAACGTAGATTTTACAAACCCGGTTGCGCAGGCCGGTATTGGCGGTATGCATGGGAGTGTCGCCTATGCCTTGGACTGCTGGAAACTGATTTCCGGGACGGTTTCAGGGTCGTCTAATGGCCTGACACTGAACGGGACGATTCGGCAGATCCGGGAATTTTCAATCGGATTCCCCGTGGTTCCGTCAATAGAAATGCATTCCGGAACGGCAACCATCACCTACGACGATGCGACAAAATACTGCGATATTACTTCCTCCGGGGGAACGATCAAGCGCCCGCATTTGGGGT
>NZ_DALZCH010000157.1:0-5152 GCF_031978065.1 Oscillibacter sp. | reverse complement strand
CCCCGCAGGATGTTAGATAAGTCATTTTTTCATTCATACCGCAAAAGCGAGTCGGAAATGAATTATATTGACAATCCCTTTCTTCCAAGCGACGGGGCGGCTTGCACGCGAATAATGGGACGGGTCTTTAAACCGCCTGAAATTGTTGGCTTTATTTGCTTTCCGCCCCTCAAGGAAATGTTGTGAACTTTTCACCAGATATCATTTTGGAAAATGGCACAAATATTGCTATACTTACAAACGTGGGATGACACCTTATAGGAAATCCAATCAGCCAACAAACAAAATCACATGAAATTTGAGGAGGAGAATTATGACAGACGAAAGAGAAATTCTCAGGGGGATTCTGGATATTCATGTCCACGCCGGTCCCTCTGTCGCCAATCGCGCGGTAGACGCCGCAGATATGCTGAAGGAGGCCGTTGTGGCTGGCTATCGCGGCTTTCTGGTGAAGGATCACTACTTTCCCAGCTGCATGGGCGTGAAAATGGTTCAGGAGCATTGCGACGCCCGGGGTGTTGAGATTTACAGCTCTATGGCACTAAACAATTCCATCGGTCTTTTCAATGCGCTGGCCGTGGATGCGGCAATCAATATGGGCGCAAAAATTATCTACTTCCCCACGGTATCCTCAAAGAATCACATTGACCACCACAAGGGCACCTTTGTGGGGGCGGGAAAGATGTCAGTCCCCGAGACGCCGGTTACTTATGTGGATGAAAGCGGCAAAATGGACGATGAGGCCATTGAAATTCTCAAGCTGCTGGCGGAAAAGGACGTGGTTCTCGGCACCGGTCACGGAACGGCCTGGGAAATCGACCATCTGGTGGAAAAGGCAACTGAGCTTGGCGTGAAGCACATTCTGGTCAACCATCCCCAGTTCCACATTGGCGCAAGCTACGAGCAAATGACCAAGTGGGCCAACTTGGGCGCGTTTATCGAAATCAACGTCTGCGTTTTCACCTGCGGCTCCAAGCTGGGTACTCTGGGCGACGAAGTGATTGGTGAGATGCTCAAAGCGGTTCCTCTGGACCGCATGATTTTGGACTCCGACATGGGGCAAAACGGCAACGGCTCCCCGGTGGAAGGGATGTACCGCTTTATCCGTGTACTGATGGACAAGTTCGGCCTCAGCGAAGAGGACATTGATCTGATTGCCAAGAAGAATCCCGCGCTGCTGCTGAATGTGTAAATAAAAAACACTTAACGGAGGAAATTATGAAGAAGAATCGTGTAAAAGCCTTGCTGTCGGCAACCATGGCCTTTTCTGTGCTCTTTCTGACTGCCTGTGGAGGCAATGCGTCCAGTTCCTCTTCCGGTGGAGCTTCCGCTTCCGCCAGTGCCGCCCAGAGTGACGGCGAGCCCGTCAACATTATCTGGGGCAACTACGGCAGCAGCTCCATGCCTCAGTATTCCGCCGATCAGGATGCGATTGACTATATGCAGAAAAACAGCAACATCACCGTGGACTATCAGGCTGACGGCGTTTTGGGCGGCGAGGCCGACATGATGCAGCAGATTATGGACGGCACCATCCAGTGCGTGACGGTTACCACCAGTTCCTTTAATACTTACACGAACCTGTTTGAGGCCTTTCAGCTCCCCTTCCTGATCAGTGACTATGAAACGGAATATCAGGTCCTGACCAGCGATGCGGCGCAGGCAATTTTTGACCAGGTGGGTGAGGATCTGGGGCTGAAGATTGTCGGCGTGGGCGAAAATGGCATGCGGCTGTTTGCAAACAACGTGCGCCCCATCACCAGCGTTGCGGATCTGAAGGGGTTGAAGCTGCGCATCGCAAGCTCCAATATGCTGGAGGGCGTTATGAAGGATCTGGGCGCCAGCCCCGTTACCGTGCCTTACAGCGAAGTGTTCACCGCTTTGCAGAACAACGTTGTTGACGGCGAGGAAATCAACATGACCTCCATTTACGCCATGAACCATTACGAGGTGCTGAAATACGTTTCTGAAATCGGTTTGTATCCCTTCCCCTCCCTGCTGGTTATGAATCTGAATTATTGGAACAGCCTTACCACTGATCAGCAGGACGCCATTTTGGCCGGAATGGATCTGGGCGCCCAGAACCTGTTCAGCAAATACCTGCCCAATTATGAGATACAGGCTGTGGCGGCCTGTCAGGATAAGGGCGTTCAGTTTAATACGATTGAAGGCGACGCACGTCAGGAGTTTGTTGATATTGCCACCAAGACGTGGAATGACTACCGTGAAAAGGATTCCAAAATTGCCAACCTGATTGATATGGCGCAGAGTCTGCAGTAAGCTCGTAATTTATCGAAAGAGGGAAAAGCATGGGAAAAATTGAGCGCATCCTTAATGGAATTGCCTTTGTTGCGAAAGCCCTGGCCGCTCTATGTCTTGGCATTATGCTGGTCGTATCGCTGGCGGAGATCGTGCGCCGCTATATGTTCGGGCTGTCCTTCTCCTGGGCGGACGAACTGATCCGCGACGGCGTTGTGTGTGTCGCAATGCTGGGCGGTGCGGCGGCTTATCGCGAAGAGGGCGGACTGGTGGCGTTTGACCTTATTTCCGCGCATGTGAAGGGGACCACCAAACTGATTTTGACGCTTGTCATCAACACGATCTGTCTGCTGTTTTCAGGCTATATGTTCATGAATGCCATCCAAACGCTGCAAACGCCGTCCATCGTCAAGCAGGTAAGCATTGGGCTGAAAATCTCGATGTTCTGGCCCTATCTGCCAATTGCACTGGGTCTGGGAATCATCTTTATTTTTACGCTGGAGAAATATTACAACATCCTGACATCCTGGCGGCATGGAGCGTATCAAAACAACGCAGAGGAGGACAAGGCACCGTGATAGCAGTTCTTATTGTATTTCTGGTAACGTTGGTCCTTGGCGTTCCAATCTGCTTTGTTCTTGGACTGGCCGGCTTCGCCCACGTAATGACGATGGGGGTTGACTCCTACTTCAACATTCTCACGCAAAAGATTTTTGCGGGCATGAACGTCAGCAGCCTGACCTGCATCCCGTTTTTCATTATGGCAGGCGAGCTGATGAATGCCAGCGGCGTCACCGAAAAGCTGATTGCTTTTGTCCGCACACTGGTGGGGCATTTCCGCGGCGGCCTTGCCTATGTGGTCATCCTCGTGGCCATGATTCTTTCGGCAATTCTCGGCTCAGCCAATGCGGTTGCCGCCATTCTTTGTGCCGTGGTGGTTCCGGAGATGATTCATGACGGATATCCCGACGACTTTTCCGCGTCGCTGGTTTGTGCCTCCGGCGTGCTGGGCCCCATTATACCCCCCAGCACCACCTTCGTTTACTTCAGCGTTCTGACCGGCGTTTCCCTCAACGCGATGTTCATGGGCGGATTGATTCCCGGCCTGCTGATCGGTCTGGCTTATATCACCGTCATTCGTCTCAACGTGAAGAAGCGCGGGCTTCCCAAAAGCACCGACCATTTTGACGGCAAGCTGGCCTTCCAAAGCTTTATCAAAGCGATTCCCGCCCTTCTGGTGCCCGTAATTCTGGTTGGCGGCATCACAGCCGGTATCTTCACTCCCGCTGAATCCGGCGCGGTTGCCGTGTTTGCGGCGATTATCGCGGGCCTGATTTATGGCAGGATGAATTTCAAAATCTTCCCCAAGGTGCTGATGAACTCCGTGGGTACCACAGCCGGAATCTTTATCATCATCGGGTTCGGCAATATTATGGGCTGGACCATGGCGATTGCAAAGGTCCCCGCCACCATCGAAAGCGCCGTTCTCGGCATCACACAGAGCGGGGCGGTCATCATTATGATGATGTTCGCAATTCTGATTCTTGTGGGCTGCGCCATGGAAGCCACCGCAGCCATGCTGATCTTCACGCCGGTGATGATGCCGCTGGCTACCTATGCAGGCATGGAGCCGGTTCACTTCGGCGTTTGGTTCTGCATCATGCTGACCATCGGTCTGGTGACGCCCCCCGTTGGCATGACTCTGTTTGTAACCTCCAACGTTACAAAAATCCCGCTAGACCGATTGTCTAAGCCCCTGATTCCATTTATTATCTCGGCCCTCATCGCAACCTTGCTGATGGCGTATGTCCCGCAGCTTGTGATGTTTGTGCCGCAGATGATGGGGCTTGCCTGATAAGCCCCTGTTAGCCCGGTTCAATGATAAAAACAAAATTAAAGGAGTAAAAATCATGAGTGAAATTATGTCTGGAAACTGGAACAAGATGCCTTGGAGACCCATTCGCGAAGGAATTAAGCAGGTTACGCTGGCCATGGGCGCCGATGATATGACCGTCACCCTCGGGCAGGTCACATCCGGTCACGAAAAGCGGCCCCACTCTCACCCCGAGGAGCAGGTCGCGCTGGTGCTTGAGGGCGAGTGCGACTATTATGTGGACGGCACGCCCTATCATCTGACGCCCGGCGGCTTTGTGGTGGTTCCCGCCAACGTGATGCATTATATCGATGTCCACGACACGGATATCCCCTGCTTCCAGATGGACATCTTCGGAACTCCCCGGCCCGAGTTCAAGGAGAAGTACATGGAGTTTCTGGAAGCTCTGAAGAAATAAGAGCCGCGCGGAAGGTCCGGAGGAATGTTGTATTCTTCCGGACCTTTTTCCGGGAAATTCAAAAATCAAGGCCGAACGCCTTTGAAGGAGAAAGACAGAAACATGAAAATGCGGAATTTTGTAAAGGAAAAACTGACGGAGAACGGATATGTTCTGGGTGCTTTTGTCGCTTCCGGCTCCGCGATGAACTGCGAGTGCCTGGGCATCAACGGAATGGACTTTATCATCATCGACGCGGAGCATGCCCAGACCGACACGGAAACCATGGTGGATATGGCCCGCGCGTGTGAGCTATACGGCATGGCGGCATTTGTCCGGGTTTATGATCCCAACGATCTTCCCATGATGAGCCGCCTGCTGGACGTGGGGATTCACGGCCTGATGGTTCCCATGGTGGAAAGCCGCGAACAGGCGGACGGAATCATCCGCTACGTCAAATATCCTCCGCTGGGGAAGCGCGGGGCAAATGGCGGCCGCGGCCCCAGATGGGGCATGTACGAGGATTACACCAAGCAGTCCAACGAGAATCTTTATACCATTATGCAGTGCGAAACCAAGCAGGGCGTTGAAAACATCGAAGAAGTCTGCCAAACTCCGGGTTT
>NZ_DALZCH010000156.1:0-5452 GCF_031978065.1 Oscillibacter sp. | reverse complement strand
GGTTTGGGAGCTGCCGACCATGTGGGCGGTATCCTCGGCGGAGACGTTTGCCATGGGCGGCGTGAGCCTGCTGGCGGCCACGGGCGTGGTAAAGCACCTGTCCTTCGGAAGCGAATGCGGGGAGATCGAGGGTCTGCAAGCTGTGGCACAATGCCTTAATTCCCGGGAGTATGCGGCGGAGCTTCGCCGCTTTCTGGACCGGGGACTGCCCTTCGCCGTCTGCCGCCAGATGGCGGTGACGGAGCTGGCGGGCGCAAAGCTGGGCGCGCTGCTGGCAACGCCCAACAACAATCTTGGGATCGAATATCTGCGGGCGGTGCTCCGTCTGGGTGCTGACCTGCGGCCCATGACCGTGCGGCGGGAGGGCGCAGGCTATCACGACGATGCCGCCCCGCAGGGAAGCCGTTTTATCTCCGCAACGCAGGCTCGCCGGTGGATGGCCGGGGGTGAATGGGAAAAAGCCGCACCCTATCTGGTTCCGGGGGAGCGGGAGCTTTTGCAAAGCGCGGAGCTGGCGCTGCCGCCGCTTTCTGATTCGGCGGAGCGGGCGTTTCTTTTACGCCTGCGGACCATGACGGCGGCGGATTGGGCTGAGCTTCCCGACAGCGCCCAGAGTGAGGGACTTCCCGACCGTTTGGCCCGGGCAGGGAGGCAAGCCCTGTCTTTGGAGGAATTTTACGAGCTTGCAAAAACGAAGCGCTATCCCCACGCCCGGCTGCGGCGGCTGGCCCTGTGGGCGTTTTTGGGTCTGCGGGCGCAGGACCGGCCAAAGACCCCGCCTTATTTGCGGGTGCTGGCGGCGGGGGAACGGGGGCGGGTTCTGCTGCGTAGGATGAAAGAAACCGCCATTTTACCGGTTTTGACGAAACCGGCCCATGCGCGGCGGCTGGAGGAAGCCTGCCGCCGGAGCCTTGAACTGGAGGCCCGCTGTACCGATCTGTACGGGCTGTGTCTGCCCCACGTTCCTCCCGGCGGACGGGAGTGGAGAGAGGGACCGGCCATCCTCTGAAAAGGAGATTTTCTATGCGAAAACAAATTTTGTTCATGCTGGGGCTGTCTCTGGCGTTGCTGGCGGGCTGTGCCAACGCTGCCCCCGGCGGCCCTGCATTCGCACCGGCGGACGAGTCTCTTGGCGCCATGGGGGCAACCAGCGTGCTGTCCTCCTCGTCGGAGATGCTGGACTTTGCACTGGAGAGCGAAAAGAAAAGCGACACGCGCGTTGCGGAAGACGGCACCACGCTGGCCTCATACAGCTATGAGCTTCCCGTGCTCCGGGTAATCACGGAAGACGGCCAGATTCTGGACTCTGCCGCCACGGCGGCGGAGAAGACTGCGCTGGACGTAGCCGCCGCATTCAACAGCAATTTTGAAGATTGGCTGGAGAGCACGGATTTTTCAAGTGTGCTTGACTGGGCGGAGGAGGATTACGCCCGCCGGGTGGAAGGCAATTTGGGCTGGTACAACAATTATGAGGAGGAGTTCACCTTCACCTCCTGGCGGACGGATCGGCTGATCAGCATTGGCGGGGCATATTACAGCTATACCGGCGGTGCCCATCCCAATTCCGTTTTCTTGGGCTGGAACTTTGATTTGCAGACCGGACGTTTTCTCCACCCGGCGGCGCTGGGTGAGGATTCCGAGAAATTTCAGGCGGCGGTGACGGATGAAATTATCCGGCAGGCCGACGCCCGAGCCACCGAGAATGGCTTTGAATCGCCTACGGAGATGTATTGGGAAGACTATCAGAGCATTGCCGCCCAGTGGCCCGATTATGCCGTGACGTTTTCTGACGAAGGCATGACGGTGGTCTTTTCCGCCTATGGAATGGCCAGCTACGCTGCGGGAGAGCAGATCTTTGTCCTTGACCGGGACTTTTTGGAGCCCTATCTCAGCGAGGATGGCAGACTTCTGCTGAACATTTCCAAGAATACGGGAGATGCGGCGAAGCCCGCCCCGTGAGATCGACTTAAAAACCTGCGCCGCCGGATATCCGGCGGCGCAGGTTTTGCTTGGTATCCATTAAGATACAAGGTATAGCGAAAGCAGCAAGTTACAAGTTATAGGAGGGATGCCTGCGGAAAGGCGGAAGAACACGGAGCATACCGCCTTGCTGGCGTTGTCGCTGCTGACTGAAGAAGAGCTGTACGGCTATCAGACGCTCGGATCGGACCTTTGTCATGAAGATGGGATGCTGTACCTCATCCTCCGCGGACTGGAGAAAGACGGGGCAGCGGAGGCGTATTTGCAGAAATCGCCCACGGGGGAGAACGCGCAAGTATTACCATCTGACAAAAAGGTGTGAAGCGCCTGCGGACGGAGGAGACAGCGCGGCAGACCTATGTTGGGGCAGTACGCCTGCGAGCGGGAGGTGGACATCCGTGCAGAGATACTTTGTCATTCTGGTAGATATCCCGCAAAAGACCAATGAATGTTTGGGGTTCATACCCTATTCTGTGCTGGGACTAGGCGCGGAGGGTCGGAAGATTGCCGTCCAAAGCGTGGAAGATCAAAGAACCTCTACTTATATCGGATCAAGAAAGCGGCGCGGGAATGACTCCGCGCTGCTTTCCTTATTGTCTCAGGCAGTTCAGAATATTTGCCGCAAACCCGTCCAGTCTCTCATCAATTCCCGGAAGTCTGATGGCCGTGCCTGCATCGTTGGCCGTTTCCAGCAGGCAGAAATCCGGTGGCAGGTAAAAGCCCTTGTTCATGCACAGGGCGGACACCAGTTGCCGCGCCACAAGGTCCCCGCCGGAGTACCCGGACACCACGATGCCGAAAATCGCCTTGTTGGCGAAGGAGGTGGTGCGGTACAGCGCCGTCAGCCGGTTCACGGCGGCGGTGAGATTGGCAGAGAGGGCGTCGTTATAGTTGGGACAAAGGAGAATCACAGCGTCCGCTTCCCGGACGGCGGGATAGACCTCCTTGACAATTACGCCGCCATAAAAGCACTCTCCGCGCTCCCCAAAGTGGAGACAAGCGGAATAAAAACAGCCCCGGCAGTCCGTCACCGTGCCGTTGCGCAGGCCAATTTCGGTGACGGTGCAGGTATCTCCCAGCCGCTCCCGCACCCCGCTCCACAGAGCCAGCGTGTTGGACGTGCGGTGGCTGGAGGCATGAAGCGCCAAAAGCTTTGGCTTCTCCGATTTCGGAGGTGCGAAGCGCAGAATCCGCTCCGCCAAATCCCGGATAGCCAGACGGTAGGCCGCTTCCAGATTGCAGCCCGCATTTTTGGCCTGTACGGTAAAGTTCGAGAGGGACCCCACCGCTTCCACCAGCGGGCGGCCCGGGAAAGCGCAGCCCGCGCTGTTTGCCGCCAGCGTCAGCTCTCGGGCGGCGGCTTTGGTATAGAGGTCTCCCGTGCCGTCCGCCACAATACCTCCCACGCACCCCGCAAGAACCCCCGGATGAGTCCGCAGAAAAGCCAGCAGGTCGTAGTACCCGTGGTTCACGCCGCTTTCATCCAGCGGCACGGCAAAGAGGAGCCGCTGGGTTTCCGGCGGGCCCGCAAGAGATGTTACAATTTGACAGGGGATGCCCCGCAGTCCCTCCCGCAGAGCCGAAGCGTATCGGTGGGAGGCGGTTTGACCCGGGCAGATCAATGTCAGGGCGCTCATAAAATCGCCTTCAGTGTGGTTTCCGTCTCCTTCAGGCGTGCGAACAGCGCGTCCGGCAGCTCCACGGATTCCGTTTCCAGTCCTTTTGGGGTGAGCCGGTTGCGCACGCCGAACCACACGCCCCCAAGGCACACGGACCCGCAGTGCCACTGCCCCCGCAATGTCAGCAAAAGCTGCATGGCCCCGGAGGACACGGCGGGAGCCACAAAGGGCTTGAAGCCCAAATCCCGGATACGGAGATTGGCGGTTTTCACCAGTTCCGTTAACTCCCGGGAGATTTCGTCATCATACTTTTTCAGGGAATTTGCAATCACAAGTCCCTCCCCGTGGGGGCCGAAGCTGCGCCCGTCGGAGAGGAAGGAGAGAAAACGCAGGTCGCTTTGGGCCAGCGCAGCGGCCCGGGCGTTCATCACGCCAAGCCCATAGCCTTGCACCTGCTCTGCCAGAAGCCCCAGTCCGTCCCACTGTCCGCCGGGGCTGGTGTTGGAGGCCAGATACGCCGCCTTGCACAGAGGATCCACAGGGTCTGAGAGGACGGCGAACAGCCCGTCGAACCGGGCCTCCCGTGCCTGCCGGGCAAAAGATTCCACCAAGGGGCGGTTGGCGGCAAACTGGGCCATCCGCACGTCCTGCACCTGACTGCCCACCGGCGGAATGGCTTTTGCCGCCGCAAACAAAAACACATCGCAGTCAAACAAATGCCCGGGCTGCACGGCCTCCACCTTGGGCAGGGCTTCGTAGTCCCACGGCCAGGAAATCTGGCTCATCTCCGAAACCCAACGAGCCACGGTGTTTTCATTCAAATCGCAGATGCCGATGGTGCCGATACAGTCGCCGCCTAAAAGCTTCAGCGCCGTAAGCAACGTGCCGCCCACGTCGCCCACCGCCAGCAGATGCACCCGGCGGCGGTTGCGCTGGCGTTTTTCGGTCCGGTCTGCCGCCTTCTCCCAGCGGGGATGGCGGAAGTTGACGACCTGAAGCTCTCCGGCCTTCAGCCGTCGGGCTATATCTTTCGGAAGGTCTGGGACGGGCGCGTCGATACGGCGGCTGTCCAGCCATTCCACGCCGTCGGCTTTGGCGGTGAGCTGGCGAGGGTCCGTGACAAGAAAACCGGTCCGGCGGTTTTCCGGCGAGCGGTTGATGAGAAACGTCACGTCCTCCCCCTCCCGGGGCTCGCCGCAGGCGAGGAGGGTCAGACTTTCCAAGGCTGCATATTTTTTGCCCTGATAGGTATAGTAGTAAACCATTAGTTATCCATCCTCCCCATAGGTAAGCTGCGTCACGGGCGTGTCGTCCGCCCGGAGATACAGCCTGCCGTCTTCGGAATAAAAAGTCTGGTTGTTTTCATCGCAGTCCACCCAATAGGTCACGCGCCAGATGGTGCCGTCCACTTCCCGCTCCCGATAGAGCAGGGAAGCGGCAGGCAGCGGAATTTCGGAGACATACCGCCCCACGCTAAGATGCACGGTCAAGTCCCGCACAGGCGCGTCTGGGTATTGCTCCCGCGCCGATTCCAGATCATTGGAATCAGGGTAAATTGTCTGCCCTGCCTGACTGCCCACCGGCAGCATGGGGCCGAACGCGCAGGGAACATCTCTGTCGAAAAAGCCGCCCAGCTTTGTGACGCGGAAGGTTCTGGAGGAGTTATGGAATTCTACGGTGTCGGGAACGACCACAGTAATTTCCTCCGTCTCCCCGTCCCAGTCAAAGCCGGAGGAAAACGCGCGGTTGTTTACAAAGTTCGGAAGATATTGAAGACCCTCCACGTACTGTGCGTTCTTAAGCCGGTAATTTAAGCTGTTATCCCGGAAGTTAAAAAAGCCCCAGATGCCGAT
>NZ_DALZCH010000155.1:0-5543 GCF_031978065.1 Oscillibacter sp. | reverse complement strand
TCTGCCGGGTAAATAAAATCGCGTTGTGGGTGAACCGCAGCTCCGCCACCTGCTCCCCCGTGGTGTTGTCAATTACCCATGCAATAAAGCGGACGCTTCCGTCTCCGGCAGTGTCGCAGCCCATCACGTAGGGCACCATCCTGTTTTTCTTGTCCCGGATCATCAGGCAGTGCTCTATATATTCCTTTGGAATTCTCAGATTCATACTCTGTCTCCCATACATGCTTTGCCGATGGTGCGCCCGCACCTGGTTTGTCAAAGGATATAAATTTTCAATCTGCAAAAAATACAGGTGAGGTGATTTAGAATGCCAAAAGACAGTCAGCTTGACCCGAAGCCTGTCCGCCTGAAAAAAGCAAAGGGCGGTCCCACATTTGCGCAAAGTGCTCTTGACGGCGAGGGCCGCAATGATAAAAAGCAGTCGGGAAACCGTCATAAACCCGGCGATGACAAACGATAAAGTTTCCGCCCCGCCTTAAAAAGGCGGGGCCTGCTTCTGTAAAATTAAGCGCAGATGAATCTTCTTATTTTCAAGTTTCTTCGCACTGGTTTCAAAAGCGAAATTTTTCTTCTGAAATGCGACTAATTTTCAACTTTATATTCTTTTAACATGTCCTATACTGTAATTGCAGCCTCCATCGGCGTTTGAAGGAGGACTTACCATGACTACATTCCAAGTCTTTACACTAATCATTTCAGCCAACGTCCTACTGCTCGCACTATTGACTTACTTAAAGAAGTGATGGTTGTGGATTGGTAGTACCTAGGTGTGTGAATGGAGGCTGTAAAGTGGTGGTGCTTACGCACCGCCACTTTTTTGGCTCATAGCCTCACTGCAAGTAAAAAACTCATTCTATCGCTCCATCCGTTTCGCCGCGGTCCGAATATGGCCGTTTTCAATTTCTCCGCCTTTTCCGGGCCCGCTGCGGTCACAGCTCCCAAAGCCTCAACCATGGCGCTGTATTTAGCCTGCCACTCGTCAAAGTAGAACTTGAACGTCTGGGTGTCCTTGTCCGTCGCCGCCAGTTGCCAGCAAAGCTCTTCTGCGGCCCGGTCCGCTGCCTCCGCCCGCGTCTGGGCATCTTTCAGTCTGGCGCTGGCCTCCTCTACCTGCTTTGCCGCCGCCGCTTCCGCTTCTTCTCGGAGCATTTGAATCTCTTTCTCTCCAGATTCCCGCACGGCCACATCTACCGGCCTGCTTTTCAGCTCCTCCAGCTTTTTCTCCAGCTCGGCCTTTTCGGCCTCGGCATCCCCAAGTGCAGCTTCTACCTCTTTTTCCTTCTCCTGCGCGGCCTTCAGCTTTTCCTCCAGACCGTCTGATTTCACTTTCAAGGCATCCAATTTTGCGAAAGCGGCCCTATCTCCCTCACAAATGATTTCTTCCGCAGCGCACCGCAGAAAATGTGGTGCTTGTCCAATGGATCCGTGCAGCCGTTCCGGCCGCACCGACAGCACACGCCCGGAACGTCCGCTTTGCGCTCGGTTTTCTTTTTTGCGCTTTTCCGCGCGGACACGCTTTTGGGGTACATCATGGCTTTGGCTCCTCCTCTATGTGGAACACGGCCTTGCCCCGGAAAAGCGCGTTCAGATATGTCACCTTCAGTACCGCGCCGATTTCGCTGCGCTTTTCCTTCGACAGCGTGTCAATATTTACTTCCTGTCCGTTCACAGTCACAAATGCTTCTACCCGGATAGGCTCCCGCTGTCGTTTCGCCATGCCCCTCACCTCAATTCAACCTATGGTATTTCGTGGTTGTCCTATGCTCCTGCACTTGCGCTCCGCCAATGGTAAGATGTGGGCGCCACGCAAACCACCGCACGCCGTTGGATGAACGGGCCCTGTCGCCCCAGCTTTGGCAATCTACCCAAAATCGCCAACGCCCTTCGCGTTTCTACCGATTACCTTTGTGGAATAACCAAATAACTGAATTACCCCGACAGGCTCTGCGCTGATACGACTTTCTCTCCCTTATGTGCGATATCGCTCAGTCCTTATCTCCGTCAAACAGGCCCAAATAACAACCTTAAACGCTCATTTTCTATGTAGGCAGTTTTTTCGCAATTCTTTGCATACAGTCTCTGTGGGCGCACATCATACATAATCACCATCCGCTTTTTCTGGTACGCCCGCCCCGCCCAAAACGCCGCGATAATGGCCGCAATTCCCACCACCGCATCAATCCAGTCCATGATCAATATCTCCCTCCTGTTACTTATCCTTTTTCCGCTCCAATGGTAAAATGCGGATGAAAGGAGGTGAATTTTGTGTTCGATTTTAACAGCGTTCCTGTTGACTTAGATGGATTTAATGAATTTGAAAAACAGCTCGCTTTGACTTGGACGCAATGCAAATTCAAAGATTTCTTATCAAAAAACCCGGATGCTGGAGGCAAACAGCAATCAACCGAGTTCTTGGATATTCTTGAGGACAGCCTCTACGTCATTACAGATTTCCGCAAGCGGTTTGCTAGCAACTAACGTACCCATCAAAAGATCATTTGCCATTGCGCAGGCAGATTCAACCTCCTTGGCAGATACCCCGTATTCTTTCGCTGTTGCAACCAGTGATCGAATGAGGGGTATCTGCTTTTTATTGGCTTGCAACGAAATCCTTTGGAATTTGTTCATCGTGTGTTCCCCCTTCTTTACGCCCGACTGGTCTTCCGCTCGTCTGGCAGGTTCTGGCCCCGCCGCCGCACCGCGCGCTCCAGTAGTTGCTGCACCTTGCGCTTTCCCTCCGGCGTGGCCCCACGATACTGCTTCAAAACCTCCATTTCCCGTGATGAAAGCTCCATCATGCGCCTACCCCTCATTCTCCAGCGCGGCCCGCGTTGCTTCCCGCTCCTCCGGCGATGCTGCACAGAACTTTTCAACCAGTTCTTTCTCCTGTGCCAACTCCAGCCCTGTTCCTAAAATGATTGTGTCCGTGGTGCAGCAAATACCGCCACCTGTGCCGCGTTGGGGATTTTCACGCCGTTTTCCATGGCGCTGATGTGCGCTCAATGCTTTCCGCCAGCATTCGCTGCGTCACGCCCCGGCGGCCCCGCAGAGCTTTCAAATTTTCTGCTAACTTTATTTGGTACCTCCTCTTTTGAGGGCATTTGTTGTTATGCATAAAAAACAGCACCGCTTTTGGAGGTGCTGTCTAAAATGGAAAGCCGGTGTTTGCTATATCCACTCGTCCGAATGCTTTTCCCGAAAAAGCCGAGGTTCCTTGATCTGCGGATTTTTTGCGGACTATCGGCGTATATCTAATGATGAGACGCGCCGATGAACAGAACCTGATTGCCTGCTTCCACGCTCTCAATCCCGCCGGGCAGAAATATTTACTGACACAGGTCGGCTATGCCATGCAGAAGAAAAATAGGGGCTTGCCCTCGGCCCGTTTTTTGTCCAGGAACTGAAAGACAGGGTCGTCCGGTGGAGCTTTTTGTAACAGCACCGTCATCAGCAAAAAGAGCGTCTTTCGCGGCTCCGGAGAACCCCGCTTGGAAGAACGAGTGCTTTTTGCTTCATAGGTTCCGGACTGATTCACACCCGGGTCAACCCCTGCAAAGGCCGTCAAAGAGCCTTTGTGGGCAAAGCGGCGGGCATCACCAATCTCCGCCATGAGCTGCGGCCCAAGAGATTTTTCGGTGCCATACAACCCCATAACCACTTCGTATTCAGGGAGCTCCCTGGCAAGCCGGTTCATTTCCGCACGGAATACCTCGACTGTTTTAGAAACGGTATTGAGCTGTGTAATTGCTTCCATTTGCGGTAACGCTCCACGAAAGCGGCTGGCCCCACGCCTCTCACACAGTCCACATGCCAGAAGGATGCGGCGAAATCTATCCACTTCTGGCTGCCGTCCGCATGGGCGGGGCTTTCAAAGAGGGCGTTGACGCCGGGATAGGTCTGGTCAAGAAGGGCAATGAGATCCTTCTTCGGCGCCGTCTTGTTCTTGGAATACAGACCGTATTGCCGGTTCATGCTTTTCAGTTGGTAGCGAATCGTGTCCATAGGCGTATGTTCCCGCAATCAGTCCAGTTGTCAAGGCCATACCGGGCAATTTTAAGCGATCCGCTTTATCGGTTTTCACCTTGCGCAAAGAATTGTTCCCATATTCCTTGATGAGCAGCGGATTGACCGCGCTGACAAAGATCCCGGCATCATGGAGCAGTTGGGCCACCGGCTCATAGTAGCATCCTGTGTGCTCCAGCACCACCCGCGTTTCACCCTCCAGACTTTTCAGCCGGTTTGCCCCAGCTCGCTAAGTTCGCTGGAGGTGTGGCGCACCTCGTAGGGCCTTGCCAGCAGTTCCCCAAAGGGACGAATCACCGATACCATGTTTTTCCCTTGGGAAACATCAATTCCGACTGCGTTCATAATCCACACTCCATCACAGATTTACAATTGGCGAATCATCCTTTTCATTGCTGATTCTATCTGTTTGATGACGCGAACGCGCCGGACGGCGGCTCTACCTGCACAAATCGAACTCTGCGAATAAGAGGATGGCTGACTGACTTAATTACGGACGCGTAGTCCTTGGAGGTGTCCGTCAGGCCCTTTGTCCTCTCATTCTATCACCTTAGGCAGCAAGTTGGAAAAAGACATGGCTGGTTGCCATGTCCTCAACCTAATTTATAGTAACAGGAGGTTTTAAAATGATTCTTATTAATTTTTGGGGAATCAGTGTTGTTTTCTCAAATTCTTCACCACATATCGTTAGTTAAAGTGGATTCCGGTCAAAGTGGGAAAACGTTTCTCACTCTCGCTGTTATTCTCTATGTTCTTGGAAATTTGTCATCACTGCTTATTGGCGCTGTGGACGGAATCTGTCATAAGCGTACCGGCTGGTATATCCACAACGTCCGGCGAGTCGGCCGGATGATTTATGTGAATTTTTCTCCAACCCTGAAGGGGAAATAATCGCAAGCGGAAGCGGTGCTTTGTCTTTTTAGACGATAATGAGGGCATATGCGGATTACCCTATTCTTTTGGTAATTTCCTCATTTCTCCTATATCTCCTCCTCTTAAAAATTTCAGATTTGATTTTTGAAAAACTGAGTATGAGCTAAAACAGCGTGCCAACACGCTGAATGAGCGGGAACTCAAATTAAAAGATCGCGAACGCGCCTTAGCAGAAAACCAAAAGAATTTGGCGGCGTGGGAAAGAAGATTGAGGTCAGAGACAGAAATTCTGAAAAATCAGTGGAAAGTATTTCAGTATGGCAAAGAAGACCTGCTAAAGCAAGCGCTTTCGCTGGATGAGCAAAAGTCCCAGTTTCATCAAAGTAAAATAGCCATGGGTAAGCAGGCTGCAAAATTGCAGCACGAGGAGTTCCTCCAGTTAAAACAGGTTAACGAGCAGGCGCGCTCCCAAACCTTAAAATTAGCCCGCGATATTGCAACACAGGACTATTTACAGAATACCTTCGCCTTTCAGGTGTTGCTTCGTGGTGACGATGCCAATTACTCTCGTATCCGTTCCGCGCTTACCTCTGAAATTTTTATTGCGCCGCCGTTTGATATGTCCGCTCAAATAAAATCTTCCAGTG
>NZ_DALZCH010000154.1:0-5799 GCF_031978065.1 Oscillibacter sp. | reverse complement strand
AAATCACCGCGAATACCGCCAGAGTTCCCGCGGTGCACCCCAGAACCAGCGGTCCGTTGTGCAGGGAAAACAGGGTCAGCAACCGGATCATGAGACTAAAATCAAACGCCACATGAACCGCCGCCACTGCCAGAGGTGCGAAAAACACCACCAATAGCTGAGAGTTAATGGACCGACGGACGGTTTTCAGCTCCATTCCCACCTTCTGCATCACAAGATATCGCTCTCGGTCTTCATAGCCCTCGGAGATTTGCTTGTAATAGATAATCAGGACGGCGGCCATCAGGAAGATGGTTCCCAAAAACACACCGAGGAAGAAAAAGCCGCCGTTGAGGGAGTAGTAATCCTGCCCGAAGCTCTCTCTGGTTTCAAAGTCCAGCCGGTCCCAGTCTCCCGTGCCGGTGAAATCCAGCGTCTGCTCCAACTCGTTGGGTTGTACCGCGCCCTCGTCCACATCCCAAAAGCCGCGCCACTGCATGGGCTCTGCGTCCTGTGCGCCCAGAGAGGCCCGCTGGCCGTTATACAGCGCGTCAAGCACCTCGTCGGACACCACCATGTACAGCACATCCACCGCCGAGGGCTGGAATTCGGGTGGGGCAGGATACTGCGCATCGGGCTTCGCCGCCGTCAGCGTCAGGTCGTCGGCATTGGAAAACCGGAAGGTCAGACTCTGCTTTTGCCCCGCTCCATCTGCATATAGCAGCATTTCGCCGTCGGAAAGTGCCGGAGCCTCTTTACCGGTGACGGCGGCATAATCAGCGGGGGTCATGGCGCAGACCATGCTGTTGTAGGCCGAATTGTCGCTTTTTACCTCCAGCGCACCTTTGTCTTCATGCACGCCGAAAGAGAGATACCCGTAACTGGACACGGGCGCGGCGGAGACGGCCTCTGCCCCAAGCTGTTCGGCCACGGTTTTATAAAGCGTCTGCGGGTCAAAGGGGGAATCCTTCACCGGGTCATACTGAATCTCTGCCCGCAGGTTTCCGGGGAACTGCTCTTCAAGCGCCGCCTCGCTTCCCAGATACAGAGACAGCGTGCCCGAAATCATCACCAGCACCATGGTGGAAAGCACGCAGATGTTGGCAAGGCCCACGGCGTTGCGCTTCATGCGATACAGCATTCCTGAAACGCCGATGAAATGGTTGATTTGATAGTAATACTGTTTGTTGGCCCGCAGGGCCTTCAGAACCGCGATGCTCACGGCGGTAAACAGGCAGTACGTCCCGATGATGACCAGCAGCACCGCCACAAAATACATCCCCAGCGCAGCCATGGCGGACCGGGTGGTGATGGCGATGGTATATCCCGCACCCAGCGCAGCAATGCCGATCACTGCCGTGATGACACGGGTCCTCGGCTCCCGTTCTCCGGCGCTGCTTTCCCGCAGCAGCTCGGTGGGGTTCTGGACGTGAATACGGCGAAGATTGAGCAACAGATTAAACAGCAATATCATTCCAAACAGCACCGCCGTCCCGACGATTCCCTCGCCGGATACGTAAAAGCCGTATGCAATGTCCATCTGCATCAGGCGGCACAGCAGCAAAACCGCCAGCTTTTGCAGCAGCAGCCCCAGCAGCACGCCGCCCACAATGCCCGCTGCGGCGGTATACGCCGTTTCAAAGCCCAAAACGATTGCAATGTGCCGCTTACCCATACCGAGAACATTGTAAAGCCCCAGCTCCCGTTTGCGCCGCTTCATCAGGAAACTGTTGGTATACGTCAGAAAAATCACCGCAAAAACCGCGATGACAAAGGTGCCGATGCTCATAAACACGGACAGATACATGTATCGGGAGCTGTTGGGGAGGTCGGGCTGGTTTGCAAGAGCCAGCACGATGTAGTATGCCGCCGCCGTCCCGATGACGGTCAAAAGATAGGGGATGTAGAATTTTCCGTTTCGCGCCAGATTGACCAGCGCCATCCGCGGGTAAAAATGCCCCTTATTCATTTGCCTCACCGCCTTGCGCCAGCACGGTCAGCGTGTCGGAGATGCGGCCAAACTGCTGTTCCCGGGTGTTTTCTCCGCGATAGAGCTGGTGATAGACCTCTCCGTCCCGCAAAAACAAAACCCGCTGTGCATGGCTGGCGGCCTTAACAGAGTGCGTCACCATTAAAATGGTTTGCCCGCCCCCGTTGATCTCTCCGAACAAATCCAGCAGCCGGTCGGAGGCACGGGAATCCAAAGCGCCGGTGGGTTCGTCCGCCAGCACGATCTGGGGGTTTGTAATCAGCGCCCGCGCCACGGCGCAGCGCTGCTTTTGTCCGCCGGAAACCTCATAGGGGTATTTGCTTAAAATGTCCCGGATTCCAAGCTGCTCCGCCAGCGGCTTCAACGCCTTTTCCATCTCACCAAACTCCTGCCTTGCCAGCACCAGCGGGAGAAAAATGTTATCCTGCAAGGAAAACGTGTCCAGCAAGTTAAAATCCTGAAACACAAACCCTAGATTTGTCCGGCGAAAGGCCGCCATGTCCCGCTCTCGAATATCGGAGACGGCCCTGCCTGCCAGCAAAACCTCTCCGGAGGTGGGCTTGTCCAAGGCAGCCAATATATTCAAAAGCGTGGTTTTTCCCGAGCCGGATTCCCCCATGATGGCCACGTATTCTCCGGGCTCCACGGAAAAACTGACATTTTTCAATGCCTCCACCTGATTCCCGCCGAAGCGGGTGGTATAGATTTTTTGCAGATGAGATACTTCCAGAAGCGACATATAAACTCCTCCTTTTAATACTCTCATCCTAACAAAGCGCTCGCGGCACTGCCATTGAATTTCCTTACAGTTTCGCCCGCAAGCTTACATTTTTGTAAGCTTGCCCGTATAGCCGACTTGAAGCCATTGGAGCGTATAGTAAAAGCGGTCCATCCCGTTTGGAGGGCAGGGGTTATTCCGCCACCTGCCGCCCTTCGTGCAGCAGCAGACGCACAATGGTCCCCGCGCCGGGCCGGGAGACAATGGTAATCCCGTGGCCCAAATTCGTCAAAACCCGTCGGCTGAGGTAAAGGCCTATGCCTGTGGCTTTCCGGTCCTCCCGGCCATTATAGCCGGTGAAGCCCTTTTCAAATACCCGGGGCAAATCCTCGGGGCGGATGCCGATGCCATTGTCCGCGATGGCCAGCGTTTCGCCGTCGGGATAGATGCGGACGGTGCCGCCCTCGGGCGTATATTTGATTGCGTTGGATAAAATTTGGCCCAGCACAAAGCTCAGCCATTTTTCATCCGTCATAAGCGTGCGGTTCGTCTCGTGAAATTCCAGCGTCAGCTTTTTTAAGATAAACAGCCGCGCATATCGGCGAAGACTTGCCCGAATGATTCCGTCCAGAGCGCAGCGGCGCAGAACATAGTCCGTTGTGTCGCTGTCCAGACGCAGATATCCCAAAACCATTTCCACATACTCTTCGATTTTTAAAAGTTCTGCCGACAGGGCCTCGCGGTCCGTTTCTCCGCCGGACTGAAGCAAAAGTCGCCCGGCGGCAATGGGCGTTTTAATCTGGTGCGCCCAGAGGGTGTAGTAATCCAGCAAATCCTGACGGCTGTTTTCGCTCTGCGTCAGCAGCTTGGCACGATGGGCGCATACGGCGTTTAAAAGCGCCTGATAGTCCGCCTCCAGCGCGCTGCGAGGGTGGGGAAGAGGCAGCACCGTTTCATAAACGGCCTTTTTCAACTGTTCAAGCTCTTTATGGCGGCGGAGAAAGCCGGCATAGCCCACGGCAAAAAATAATAGGCCCAGCACGATGCATAAAAGCGCGGCGTACCCCACCGCCTCGGCGGGGTATGCATACAGCGACAGAACTCCGGCAAAAATGGCGGCGGACGCCGCCAGAAACAGCAGCAGCTTATACTGCCGCCTTAGATATTGCAGCAGCATGTTCAGTCCTCCACCAGATAGCCCGCGCCCTTTTTCGTGCGGATCAATGTTCCAAGGCCCGCCGCCTCCAGCTTTTTGCGCAGCCGGGCCACGTTCACTGTCAGGGTGTTTTCATCCACAAATGCGTCGGATTCCCACAATCGGGTCATTAGACCCTCGCGGCTGACAATCCGGCCCCGATTTTCCAAAAGCCTCTGCAAAATTTTCAGCTCGTTGCGGGTCAGCTCCAGCTTTTCCGTCCCGGCGGTCAGCGTCCCGTCGGATACGTTCAAAACCGCCCCGCCGCAGGATAAAAGCTGGGCCGGCTCTCCAAAATCATAGGCCCGGCGCAGCAGCGCCTGCACCTTGGCGGCGAGGACGCTTAAATCAAACGGTTTTGCCAGAAAATCGTCTCCGCCCATGTTCATGGCCATAATCTGGTTCATGTCGTCTCCGGCGGAAGAGATGAACAGAATCGGGATCTTGGACACCCGCCGAATCTCCGTGCACCAGTGATACCCGTTGAAAAACGGAAGCGACACATCCAAAAGTACCATCTGCGGCGCGGCGGCGGCAAATTCGGCCATCACATTTTGGAAATCACCAACCCGGATGACCCGGTGGCCCCAGCTTTCAAGATGCGCTTCCATGGCGCCGGAGATCACCGGGTCGTCCTCCACAATTAAAATTCGGCAGCCGTTCAAATTCTGTGCCTCCCTATGCGCTTGCCCGTTTCGCAGGTGCTTTTGAAACGGAAAACCGCTGTGTATTCCGCGCCGGAATGACGCGTTTGATAAAATTCAGGTTTTCAGAGGATAGTATAATCTATTTCCGATTTTAGCGCAACGCTTCACTTTTTGTCCGCCCGCCGCAGAATTTTGTGGATTTTTCCTCTCTCGGTCGGAAACTTGCTCTTGAATCCGGGCTGGAAAGATGCTATGATAACCCCAATAGGATAGAGGCGCGAATGAGACGGCGCTGCGGGAGCCGACAGGCAACGATCGCAGCGGAAGTGAGTTCGCCGAACTGAACCGGCAGGTATGCCGCTTTGGTGGGTCCGGGGAGAACATCTCCGGGACTGTCCGCGGGAAACCGCGGGTGCGCTATCTGCTCACAGGGTACTTCCGCACGCTTGTAGGTTGGTGTGGGGGCGATTGTCGGTAGAGAGCGTTTTCTCTGCCGATTTTTTGTTGCTTAAACAATCAACGTATGGAGGAAACACTATGAAATTTGATCATGTACAAGGTTCAATCGTGGCCACGGTCACGCCGTTTCACGACGACGGGAGCGTCAATTTTGAGGTTTTGACCCAGCTTTTGGAGCGGCAGATTGCCGCTGGAACGGACGCCGTTCTGGTTCTCGGAACTACCGGAGAATCCTCCACCATGACCCACGAGGAGGACGACGCGGTGGTGGCCCACGCGCTGAAAACCATCAACGGACGGGTGCCGGTGGTGGTGGGCAGCGGCTCCAACTGCACCGCTACGCAGGTGCAGAATGCGAAGCGCTATCAGGCCATGGGGGCCGACGGACTGCTTTTGATTACACCCTACTACAATAAGACCAATGCCGAGGGTATGTATCACCACTTTGCCGACGTGGCAGACGCGGTGGAGATTCCCTGCATTCTCTACAATGTCCCGGGCCGCACAGGCTGCTCCATCCCCGTGTCCGTGGTGGAGCGGCTGGCGAAGCACCCCAATATCGCCGCCATCAAGGAAGCCTCCGGCGATATGAGCTATGCCATGAAAATCGCCCATTGCATTGGGCCGGACTTTGCTCTCTATTCCGGAAACGACGACATCACCATCCCCCTGCTTGCCATCGGCGGCAGCGGCGTGATCTCCGTGTATGCCAACGTGATGCCCAAGGCGTGCCACGAAATTGTCACGGAATTTCTCCATGGCGACCGGGAAAAGGCAGTTGCGCATCACCTGCGGTATTTGCAGGTGATGA
>NZ_DALZCH010000153.1:0-5914 GCF_031978065.1 Oscillibacter sp. | reverse complement strand
GTCCCCCGGAAACTGCGGTAAACGCGGATTGCTTTTGCAGGAAGCTCTGCACGATACTTGCGGCTTTCCATAAAAAAGGCGAGTCCCATGCAGTAGGAAACGAAAATTGGTTCCGTAGGTAGTTCTGGCAGAAAATCAATGCTCCCATATCTCCGGGACGCGAAAGGAGCAGGCCGATGCAGTAAGTATTATCGCAATGACATTTTGCATATCTTTATCCCGGCGAATTCTTTACAAAATGAGAAAAGAGGTATAACATGAAAAAGAAAATGATGAGTTTGGCTCTTGCAGTGATGATGTGCGTGTCTCTGTGTGTTCCGGCGTTTGCAGCAGAACGCACAAGAATTGAAATCAATGTGGAGAATGAAGCTGAAATCGCAGAATTTTTTCATTCCCCAGAATATGACCCAGATAACCTCTATTCGTTCATTATTCCGAACCAAATACAATTAAGAATGCTTTGTCCAAGGTGCGGGAGTAACAGTTATCGAGGCATGACTGAACGCAGAGAGGGGCCTCCTATCATGATAATGTGCCCTGCCTCTCCAGATTTGTCGAGCGATAAATCCATTAAATTTGAAGTCTACACATACTCAGAGTGCGATCAATGCGGATATAAAACTTCGTCTGTTTTCCTTAATAAATATTGGGAAATAGAGTGCCATCTAGAGTATTGGGATGGTGCGGGTACATGGAAAGCAAGGCCCGGCCAATCCTACCGGAATGGTTACGATTTACACGAGGACCCTGACTATATGGGACTGAGGTAACGCAATTGCATAATGGGAATCAATTGCTCGCTATAAATGAAGACAACCATGAGCGAAACGCAGGACAGACACAAGCGGATGATTGGGCGTGGGTCGAACCATGAAAACAGCCCGTCATAAAACTTGGCCTTGGGCTGTGAGATGAACCAGTTTATGTCCTGTATGGTTTCCTGACAATAGATAACGGTCAGCCCCTTTCGGTGTGGTTTGCTGTAACAATATAATACCATTGGGGGCTGGCTGTTTCTATTTTTCGTAGTGACAATTGCGTGTTGCCCTGACGCGAACCCTTTGATTGCAATATGTTTATCAGGTTTTGCTTACGATTAAAAATGAAGATGCTTGTGAGGTGATTGTTTGAAGCGATTGATATATGTATTTCTTGCGGTTTGCGTACTTGGTATTCTCTTCTCGCTGATCGGCTCTAAAAAAGACGAACGGTTTCAAACTACTTTTCCATTAGAGGAGGAAGAGATTACCGCTACGCTGGAAAAAGTCGGGCTGCCGGGAGTTATTTCCGAATCAGAAACGGATTCGTATAGAAAAGGACATATCCAATATGTAGTTCGCAGCCCAACGGAAACGTATGACGGCACCAACAATAGCGTGTTTCTCGCGGATATTTCCTCTGCAAATTATAAGGGCGAACGAATGTTATATACAATATTTGATCAGAGCGTTGATTCTGAGCAAATTGTGTGGGAGGACTGGAAGCAGCAAATCGTGTTTGCCACGCTGCTTTACGGTGGTTTCGAGAATGAAGAGGAGGTTTATCAGGCGTTCTTAGAAAAAGAAGTTCCAAAAGATTTCTTTGGCAAGGCCGTGGAATTACCTGCGGGATATAGCAGGATGTCCTATAGGGGGGACGTGCAACTTCCTGAGGGATATTGTATGGTGGCCTATACCTTCAGCAGTCGTAGAACTTATAACGAAGACGGCTTTCCTATAAAGAAACAATCCGCTTCTTTGAGAGTAAACATCTATGAGTCCTACGAGCTTTATCAAAAACTCAGCACGAACCAGCAAGGCAAAACAAACCGTTAAGGATGCCTGGTTCTTAGAAACTTTATTGGTGTAAGCGATATGCTGTCGCTACCTTCCGTGTATCCATATGTATACTTCCTTATCAGTTGTCTTTGTTGCATCTATTTTTCAACCTGTTTGGATTGTACCATTTTCTGACCTGCCGATCTACGTGGGCAGTGGCTTGACGGTTACTGTCATACCGTTGAACTCCTAGAGTGTGTTTTGAAACCTTAATAGTTGAATAAAAGTGCCTAATGTGATAGAATAATTACATGAGACGACATGAATTACCCACAGAAGCGTGGGAGAAAATTAAAGAACTGCTACCGCCGGAAAAGAAGCCACAGGGTGGACGACCAGCTAAAGACAATCGTACAAATGAATACACCCCGACTAGTTGGAGTTATTTAGAGGATGTCTATTTATGAGCTTATCAAATTCGTTTTTATTACTTGAATTTGGAGCAATTTTATACTTCATTCACGATTTGTGGCTAGGTATATCAATTTTACGAAATATAAATAAAACTGATGTTTATACTGATATTACGGGAGCCAAAAGGCGCATTTTTTTATTTTTGCAGGCAATGCTTTGCTTCGTAAGTGTACTCCTTTTTGTGCTCATTGTCATTATAAACAAAACCACCATTATATGGGTGTTTACTGCGATTGCTATCACGGCTGTACAAAAAATTTTTACAGGAGCATATAAGTTTTTTGTAGCAAGGTTGCAAAAGTGAAATCGGATAGATGGTTCACCACTTGTAATTCAGGCGACCCTTTCGGGTCGCCTGAATGCTAGTCTAGAAGGCTTCTTTAATCCGCCCTTTCGGATGTTTTTTATCCCAAGAATCCCAAATGATTTCCGCCCGAGCATAACACATAAAAGCAACCCATAAAGAAATAAGGAATTTTGAAGAAGAATGTCGCCCTTTCCTGCTTTCCAAACACGAGGATTACAAAGGAGTCCGAAACCGACGATCCCACGCCACCGGGGCACGAAAGGGGCGAACCGATGCAGTAAGTATTATCGCAATGACATTTTGCATATCTTTATCCCGTCGGATTCTTTACAAAATGAGAAAAGCGGTATAACATGAAAAAAACTAATGAGTTTGGCTCTGGCAGTGGTGATGTGTATGACGTTAGCCGTGTCCGCAACTGCTACTCCGGCAACACCGCAAGCATCTGAATACGGTAATTTGATTCTGTATTCCGAAGGCCAGTCTAGCACGGTTGCTCAGGTTAAAAAATCTTCCCGGCCCTTGGAAATTCCTGCATCAGAGAGTAAGGAAGCGCAAAGACTGGTGCCTCAGCCAATCTCTCCCGATGTAAACATTCGACAAATTATGGGTTACCCAATAGTCTACTGCACGGAGGACAATGCAGTTTATTACTTTGACGGAATTCGGTCGATTGCCGGATGGGCTACCAGTCCTCAAAGCGCGAGTCTTCGCTTGACAAGTAACGAAATTGCAATATTGTATAATCAGGTGAACAGCGCAGGTGCGCGGCTGAATGATGGGAAGACATACACAATTGTTGGATGGAGACTGCTGGCCACAGTTGACCTTTCGGCCGACAAACCTATCAATGTAAAATGGACGCCGCATGGCACCTGTTTGAGCGGTCAAGAGGAGCATACTATAAATATTCCTTATCAGAATACAACCTTGACAATCGACGAAATGTTCCTACTCCCCGAGAACAATATGAATTACTATTATGTTGGCTGTGATGGCGGTTTTTATTTCAATTATGTTGGCGGAGGGCCTGGTAGCGCTGTGCTGGGTGTGGCAATCATAGCAAATACGGACAAAGCGTAAATATACATTGGAGGATTCACTTAATGAACGATATTAGGGAAGGCGGTATATCCCCTCAGGGGCCGTTGTTTAAGACAAGACCTTTTAAAGGAAATTTGTCCATAGGGACACCGACAAAAGAGTTTTCCCGGTATATGGCGGAGGTTGGCAAAACCAGGATGCCTATGTGAGCAACACGCCGCCCGGAAGGACAGAAGCGTCAGATGAAAGCATTCAGCGTTGGTCGGAGAAATATGATCCTGAGCATATGTCACAGGAGGAATACCGCGCTTTTGTGGACGATTTGGTATCTGCTGGTAATTTGTCAGAGACCGACAAAAATTATATCGGCTATTCCGACATGGTTTGTTTAGGTACGCTGGAAGAAGTGGCTTCCGGAAACTCATCCATAGCCTATGATGCGAACTCCGATGTTGCTCCGTATGAAACGCTGATGGAAGCTGACGGTAATGCCAGAAGTTGGGCTGCCGCATGGTGCGGTTTAGTATCTTCAGACCAACCAAACGGGTTCTTGAATCGGCGTATCTCAGCATTTGACGCCCTGTCTGAAATCTTCGGCAAAATGTCTGCAGCTAAAAAGTAAATTTTTGTAGCTTAGAGGGAAGCGTTGAAAAATGCTTCCCTCTAAAAAATATGAATTCTAACTTATCGAGCAGGCTGGTTTCTTGTGAAAGCGCCAGCCTGCTCTTTTCACCATATGCTGACGAGTGTGCCCACACTTGCAATTCAGGCGGCCTTCGGGTCGTCTGAATACTTGTTTGGGTGGCTTCCTCAATCCGCTCATTCGGATGTTTTCCATCCAAAGAATCCCAAATAATTTCCGCCCCAGCATAACATATGAAAGCAACCCATAAAGAAATAAGGAATTCTGAAGAACAATGTCGCCCTTTCCTGCTTTCCAGACACTAGGATTACAAAGGAACTCGGAACCAACCATTTCGTACCACCGGGTCACAAGAGGCGTGGGCCAATGCAGTAATATTACATAGGGTGGCAAAAAGCCGAAAATGAGATCGGACTTAATTCATGGGCATATCCTTTAGAAATGAAAGAAAGAAGTATAATATGAAAAAGAAAATGATGAGTTTGGCTCTGGCAGTGGTGATGTGCATGACGTTGAGCGTTCCGGCATTTGCAACAGGAAGCGAAGATTCCTCATATAACTCTGTCGCTTTGTCAAAAGCAGCAATTGCAACAGTCACTGAAGATGATTTGTTGGTTTCAGAAGATGAAGCAAATTATATCGCACAGTTATTTGTAAGCGATTTAGTAAAGTCCGAAGCAGTTTCATGGAATGAGAATACTGATGTTGTCAGGATTGTGCCAATGTATGATCAGGAAAATAATACCACAGCTTATACAGTAGAGCTTACCGAAGGATATGTTGTAGTTTCAGCTTATATGGGTGTTGACAATATTATTCTTGAATGGTCTGATGTTGCAGAACCTATTTATCATGAATTTGAATTTGAAGATAATGAACGAATTATCTATGCTGGTCAACTTGGATACTATAAGGATTCGGGGTTGTCAACACTTGAAAACCTTGATGGCGAACAAATTATGAGAACCGAAATTGAAAATTCATTGGCTTCCGCTAAGGAAGTTGAAAACGTTCCAACTCCGGTTTTAGCAGCAATTATTGAAGAAAAATCAGCTGTATCAAGGGGCGTTTTTGATGATGAAATTGATGATCCATTTGCACATGCAAATCAATATTATGTTGGCCCATTTAGCAGACACGATTCAATAAACAAATGGGAGAGTAACGGTAGAACGATTGAGTGCCACAGCACCTCAGAATTTTCTGGATATAAAAATCATTGCGGTCCAACGGCAATTACAAATATGCTTATTATGTATGGCAATCGTTATGGTATAAATACCATCAATCGCAAAAGCACTCAAGATATATTTCAAAGGGTCGCAGACATTGGAACTGCAAATTTATATTATGTAAACAGCGACTTGGGCGGTGTAATTGGAGGCACATCTAATACATTGGCCGCCAAGTATACTCAAGTTTGTTTTGAGGAATACGGCATTGATTCTGGCTTTTGGCGCAGAGATTTGACATATGATAACATTGTTGCGACTCTGGAAGAAGATTATATAATGTATGTTATGTTGCAAGGACATCAGACATACGGAAACCACCATATTGTTGGGTATGCGTATACGCACTTGATTAGTTCTACGACAGGACTTTTTAAAACGTATCTCAAAGTCGCTGACGGCTGGACAACACATCCAAGATACATTGACTTGGCCTCTGCTTCTGGTGATGATTATT
>NZ_DALZCH010000152.1:0-5922 GCF_031978065.1 Oscillibacter sp. | reverse complement strand
CCCGCAGGCCATTTATAATGTAGCTTGTTCTCCGGTCAACCGGATAACATATAGGACGCATTCGCGTCCACATCTCCTACGCATCTCCATCGCGGCGAATACTGTTCGGCGCGAAGAGGAGACACAACGAAGCGGTGTGAGCTTTAACCGAAGGTTGAAGTGAGCAGAGCACAGTTTGTGTCGACGAAGTTGGTGCTGATTAGAGCGAGGGTCCACCCGTTCCCATTCCGAACACGGTAGTTAAGCTCGCTTCTGCCCACAATACTTGGCTGGCAACGGCCCGGGAAGACAGGTAGCGCCAACACAAAACTCTGATTTTTTTAAGTCAGAGTTTTGCACATTCCTCCTTAGCTCAGTTGGTAGAGCACGCGGCTGTTAACCGCGTTGTCGTTGGTTCGAGTCCAACAGGGGGAGCCAAAAGAGTGTATTGCCGCCACATGGTGGCGGCAATATTTCTCTCATCAGGTCGGGCCTTTAGCTCAGTTGGTTAGAGCAGTCGGCTCATAACCGATCGGTCCCGGGTTCGAGTCCCCGAAGGCCCACCAATTATGGTCATCGCCTGTTGGGGATCTACAAGCGAAATAGGGGTATAGCTCAGTTGGTAGAGCAGCGGTCTCCAAAACCGCGTGCCGAGGGTTCAAGTCCTTCTGCCCCTGCCATAAAAGTCTTTACAACAATAGTTGTATGTGATATAGTTTACGCATTGTTGCGCCACCATATGGCCCGGTAGTTCAGTTGGTTAGAACGCTAGCCTGTCACGCTAGAGGTCGACGGTTCGAGCCCGTTCCGGGTCGCCATAAAATGCTGCTATAGCTCAGCTGGTAGAGCGCATCCTTGGTAAGGATGAGGTCCCCGGTCCGAATCCGGGTAGCAGCTCCATAGCAATCCTTAGAGCCACAACGGCTCTAAGGATTTTCTGTTTTTTGTAAGCTTTTTATTGTTCTGAAAAACCAACACAAAAACCAACACGGGGTGCAAAAATTAGCCGGACAGGATAATTCCTGCCCGGTATTTTTATATCTTTTCGATGGCATCCCGAAATATTTGGCTGGCCCGCTTTATGCTGTCCTGGTCGGCGTGAGTGTACATCCGTAGCGTGACGGCCTTGTCACTGTGTCCCAGCTTTTCCGATACGCTGGCGATGTCAGCGCCGTTCGTGATCGCAACGCTGGCGAAGCTGTGGCGGAGCTTGTGAGGGTGAAGGCCGGGAATACCATACCGCTCTGAAAACTTCTTCAGGTAGCGCGTGGGGCTCTGTGGATGCATTGGTTCGGGACTCCCGTCCTGAGTGAAAACATAGGCACTGATTGCCCGGTCCGCCTGTTCACTACGCAGCGTCCGCAAGATGGACATTACAGCGGGATCAACGTCAACCACGCGGGGCTTTCCATTCTTTGGGGTGTCAAGGTAAATCCCCTTCTGTGGTGTATAGCAGAGATTCCCGGTGACGGTGATGGTGTTGATCTGAAAATCAACGTCTTTCCATTTAAGGCCACAACACTCACCGCGCCTAATACCTGTGTCCATCAGCAGCCGGACCAGCGCTTGCCACTTTAGAGGCTCTTGCTCCAGGCATTGCAGAATATGCCGCAGCTCATCAATACTGCAAGCCTCAACGGGGGCCTGCGTCTCGTCCTTTCGAGGCTTGGGACGCTCTACCTTGTCCATTGGATTGCGAGTGATAGCGTCAGCCATATAGGCCATTTTAAAAAGGCTGTGGAGAATAGTATAGCACTTGATAACTGTGGCGTGCGCTTTTTTCTCTGCTTGGATGGACAGCAGCAGGGCGGAGATATTGGCCGGCGTGATGTCCGGCATTTTGAGATCCCCTAGAGCCGGGTAAATACTCCGGCCAAGGTAGCCTTGAAAGTTAGAACGAGTGTTCTCGCTGATTGTAACGGCCTTGGTGGGCATGAACACGGTCTCCCCGTATTGGCGGAGGGTCAGCACCTTCGCGGCCTCCTGCGCCGCGCAAACAGCCTTGCTCTTCTGTTCCTTGCGGGACATCACTTCACCGGCGTTGCAGCGGCGCTCAAAGTCTGCGGCCACGGTGGTAAGCTCCCTGTCTATAGCCCTCTGGCTCCATCCTTCTGGGGCATACCAACGAGAGGTCAAAGCGGACTTGTCACGGCCACGGCGCACAATGATTTCATAAAAAATGCGACCCTCTTTAGTCTCCCTTTTTCTGGTTGATGGCACTTAATCACCTCCGCGCCTCGGGCTTTGACCTGGGGCGTTTTTTACGTCTCCTCAAAATTGAGGAGACCCCACCATGTGGGTTTAAAATTGATGCCGCCAAAAGTGGCGATATCTCGTGGCTGAAAATTCAGCCGTGAAACCGAAACCTACTGAGCCCAAAATTGCGCTGAGTGAGATCAGTGCTCAAAATTGAGCCCACCTAACCGCTGGAAAATTAGCGGTTAAATTATTTCTTCTGGTCAAGAGCGGATCAGGTAGGTCTGTCCAATTTTGGACCGATCAGTTTTGAGGAGTTCTTTTGTATTGAGGGAGACTGAATCATAGCCCCGAATTTTCGGGGTTACTGCTATAAAGTTATGAGTGGTTTTTTCAGGTGAGACGCTTATTCGGGCTGTGCTGAGTCCTTCTCTTTTTGATATTTGGGGATCACCGTTAGTTCTTCTACGCGCTTTACGGCCTCCTGTCGGCCCATAAGATTAAGCTGGGTAAATGCCACGTTGAGACGCTGGACATCGATTTGCGTGAATACCACATTTTCAATAGTACCAATGTACGCATACGGACGAACAAGACCCATCTCCTCTTCTGGTCCTTTTCGAAAATGCGCATTCCCGTCCTTATCGAAGAAAGTGAACACCGGACTTCCGTCCTCTGGGCTTGCCGCTTTACCGAGCAAATAATCTTCTGTAGTCCTAAAGTAGGCTGCAAGTTTTTTTAATGTTTCTACCTTAGGTGTTGTTTTTTGCCTTTTCCACATATAAACTGTGGATTTATTTAATTCGAGGTCTTCCGCAACCTTGGCAGGAGTAACACCAGCCGATTGACATAATTTATAGAATCTGTCGTAAAACACAATAGTGGCCCCCTGTTTTTGTGAAATTCGTAGAATATTAGAAATCTGTCTTGAATCAATCAGAAATCTGTGATACATTCATATCAGAAATCTGATACTTGCATAATATCATACATCACAAGGAGGCGCAAGACCCAAATGAACATTAGCAGATCTAAGCTATCTCTTGCAATGCTTAACGCTGGTATCGACACATCAAAGCAATTAGCAAAAATTTCTGGAATTTCTGTAAACACTATTTCCCGCATTAACAACGGCAATGCTGCAAATGTGCCTACCGTACGTCGGTTAGCATCTGCATTAAGATGCTATCCTTCTGATCTTATTCGGGAGGAGGCGAATTAACATGGCGACCAATACAGCCCCATTTCAGAAGATTGGTGAAGCCTGCAAGACCACCGGCCTTTCTCAATACTTTCTGCGGAGGGGATGCAAAGAAGGAACGGTCCCCCATATCAATAGCGGCGGGGTGTACTACATCAATGTACCGGCGCTACTCCGCAAGCTGGGAGCGGAGGGGGCGGGCAGTTGACCGTAGGTAATTTCATAAGTGGTGGTTACCGGCGTTTTAGTCTGGAGGAGAAGGTAAGGGGCAGCTATGGCACAAGCGACAAGGTTTTGTAGTTTACCACGATTGGAGGCCCGCCATAGAGGCTTTAGAACCTGCGCAAGCCGGAGCGCTATTGATGGCCTTATTGGACTATTCTGAGTTCGGAACGATCCCGGAACTGAAAGGAGCGCCTATGGTGGCGTTCGGTTTTTGCAAGCCAAAAATAGACAGGGATGGACAAAAATTTGTTCAAAAATGCGAACAAAATGTTCAAAAGCCTTGAAGCGCTGGCATGGTGAGGCATGCCACGGCATGACCGATAGTGCCATTGAATGCAACAGCATGCCGCAGGATGCCAACGTATACCAAACATGCCAACTAAAACTAAAACTCAAACGTAAAAAAGAAAGTATAAAGAAAAAGGCGGGCATGCCGCCACACCCCCGTTTTGTTCCTCCGACAGTGGAGGAGGTTTCTGCGTACTGCACGGAAAAGGGCTATCACGTCGAGCCGGACCGCTTTGTTGATTTCTATACGGCCAACGGCTGGAAACAGGGCAGGGGAAAACCAATCGTTGACTGGAGGGCGGCGGTCCGGACTTGGGAGCGGCGGGAGAAACCAGTATATCCGCCAGCGGGTGGAGGATATGGCGATGTTGTGTGACGTGACGCAGTGGCTTACATACCGCCCCGAGATGATGGACCCGGCGTTGCCATCCGGCCTTTGGTTCTGCTCTGACCTGCTGGATGTGCAGGCGGTGGAAATCAACGCGGTCTGTCTCGGCCTTGGGTGCGGATGGGAGGATTTAAAGCACTGCCGGGAGTTTCTTTCACAGTTCAAGCTGATCTTCATCCCTGTTGCCGAGGAGGTCCGCAGGAATGGAATTATTCAGCAACTGGAGGTCTACGCCCCCAGCACCCCCATACTCACGCCCGGTGACGGCGCTTTTCACGGCTGCGGCTCCATACACGAGCTGCGCGACAAGGGGGGCTTAAAGGCTGTTGACGGGCTTTTATATGGCGCAAAAGAGAAACCTGCACAGGGGCTAATATCTCTGGCCGATGTAGAGCGAACCGATATGAGCAACATTCCCAGCGTGCTTTCCGGGTTCCCTGAGCTGGACCGCTCGATTGGTGGGCTCTACGCCGGGGAGGTTTCGGTCTGGACCGGGCGGCGCGGTGAAGGGAAGAGTACCCTGCTGGGCCAACTGCTGGTGGAATCCATCAATCAGGGGTTCCCGATGTGTGCGTACTCCGGGGAGTTACCGGCGTGGCGGTTTAAGCAATGGGTGTCCCTCCAGGCGGCGGGGCCTGACAATGTGACCGCAAAGACGGATACATACTCCGGCAAGCCGTTTTATTCTGTCTCCCCGTTTATTCAGAGCCAGATTGACGAGTGGTGGAAAGATAGGTTTTTCCTGTATGACAATCAGGCTGGAAGTGACGGAAGGCAAATACTCAGGATTTTTCAGTATGCCTGCCGCCGGTACGGGTGCTGTATGTTTCTGGTGGATAATTTGATGACCGCCCGCCTGAGTGGCGGCAACGACGCAGATTACTACCGAGCCCAGTCTGAATTTACAGGTGAGTTGGTGGAGTTTGCGAAAAAGAACGAGTGCCATTGTCATCTAGTGGCCCATCCCCGGAAGGGCGATAAAAGCAGCCGCCTTGAGGCTGACGACGTGGGCGGTTCTGGTGACGTGACCAACCGGGCGGACAATGTGTTTTCGCTGAAGCGGTTGTCGGAAGCGGAAGCAGAGCGGAACGGGTTCCATTCCGTGCTATCAGTTCTGAAGAATAGGGCCTATGGCAGCACAATTTCGGTTGGTCTTGATTTTGACGAAGCAAGCCGCCGTTTTTACAAATTCGGCACGGGGAACCCGCACAAGAAGTTGAACTGGGAGTACAGCAGTCAGCAGGAAATACGGGAGGTGCAGCGCGACGGAACAGAACCCTTTTGACCAGCAGATAGAATCTTATCTGCAAAGCATTATACCGGTGCGTGGAAAGCGTAAGCGTTGGAAACAGTACAATGCTTGCAAGTCTCAGATTCTACCCCAGTTCCCACCGGAAATGCACGACCTTGTGATCAGGCGTCTGGTCAAGAGACTACGGATTTAAAATATCCATTTTGGAAAGGAGGAGGGACATGTTTTACCTGAAGGCGGTGAGAGGCATTTGAGCTACTACCGCACGTGTCCCCATTGTGGGGCCAATTTAGATCCCGGCGAACAATGCGATTGTCCGGGCAAAGAAAAATCCGCCCCCGGAGTCACTACCTCCGAGAGCGGTAAGGGTGGTCACAAAGAGCCACATCTAAC
>NZ_DALZCH010000151.1:0-6377 GCF_031978065.1 Oscillibacter sp. | reverse complement strand
GGATCGGCATACAGCCAGCCGTGGGACGCGATGTAAAACCGCGCCCAGTCGTGGGCACCGCAAAAGCCCGGCTCTGCCTTCCAGCCGCTTTCCCACCGGGCCGGAATCCCCGCACAGCGGCAAAGCGTGATAAACAGCAGCGCCATTACGCCGCAGTCCCCCACAAGACTTCTGGCGCAGTTCTCCGCAATATTTTCAAGACCGAAATAGGCCCGCACATAGGTGTATTTCACATTCAGCGTCACGAAATCATAGATCCTGCGGGCCTTTTCCAACGGCTCCTCCACGCCTGCCGTCAGTTCCGTCGTCAGAGCGCGGAGATACGGAGTAAACAGGAGATGGGGCGGCTCCTCCACCAAAAACTCTTCCGGCGAGTAGGTGGACTCCTCTCTGTTCTTCCCCGGACGGGTTAAATCCGTATACCGCGCCGTGCGCACATAGGAAAATTCCACCTCAAAGGGATGGTTTTCCTCCATGCGCTCCTCCCAAAACACCACACGCTGGGGCGCGTCCTCTGGGGAGATATGGGCAGGCTCCGGGGAAATCCGCTCAATACGAATATCGCTCTGCGCGTCGCAGGCACAGGGTAAGGGCAGGTATGCCCGAGCCCACTCTCCCCTTCGGAACGTTCCATCCTTCAGCCGCAGGGACGCACGGCACCGAATGCGGGCAGACAGCTCCCCCTTTTCCGCCAGCAGACGCGCCACGCGATCCAGTCGGGATTCGCCGCCCTCTCTGGTGGCATCGGAACCATCGGCTCCCATCTGAGAGACACCTGCCCGGGCGGCATAGTCCGCGTCGGTTTTGCAGAGAGAGTCAAAAAACCGGTCAAAGTAATGAGGGATACCCTGTATGTAAATCCAGTCAATCCGCCCCGCCGCCGTCAGCGCGTCAAACTCCTCTGCCGTAAAATCCGGTGCGGCGGATTGTGCCAAAGCAACGGCTGTATCTCGGGTAAGAGGATAATCCGCCGGAAGGCGGGCCATCATCTCCCGCTGGGCAATCAGACAGCGCTTCAGCGGCTTCGGCGTGTTGGGCGCGCTTAAATACCGCAGAGCGGCGCGGTCCGCCCCGGCGAAATCCCCAAAGTATTTCAGGCGCAGAACATCTTCCGGCAGGCCGATGTGAAGATATCTGAAATTGTCGTTGATGCCCATGATTCCTCCTTTTTCGGGCGCTCGGCCTCCCCGAAGACCGGTAGGCCGAGCGCCTGTTGGTTCGTTTTTTGACTTATGCCATCAGCTTGAGAATCGCACCCATGGCAAGCCCGGCAAAGTTTCCGATGGCCGCGCCCAGCACGCCCATCAAAACGCCGATGCCCGCATAGGACTCATGATAAGCCACCGCAATAATGGGCGCGGAGGCGCTGCCTCCTATATTAGCCACCGACGCTGTGGACACCATACACAAATCCCAGTGGAATACCTTTGACAAAAAATACATCAGGACCACATGAATGACGAGGATAAACACGCCGTAAACCACCCACATGGGCGCGGCCAGCAGGTCGTTGAGGGGCGCCTGCGTTGCCAACAGAGACACCACCGCATACAGCAGGATGTTTGAAAGCTCTTCCACCGCAGGCAATTTGCCTATGGGCGTCATGGCGCACGCAAGGCCCAGCACGGTGACAAACACGGTGGTGCAGGTGCCCTTGTCGAACATGCTCAGGCCCACAGACTTGAAGCCGGTATTCATCAGCAGACCGATTTTCTGGGACATGGCGGAGACAAACAGCGCAAGGCCGATCAGCCAAATCCAGTCGGCGGACTTCGCCTGCTTCTTCTCTCTGGCAACCTCTTCGTTGGCGGCTTCGGCCACGGCGGAGAGCTTGGAGGTATCGGCTCTTACGGAATTGTCCCATTTCTTGGAATATCTCACCATGAAGAGGAGCAGGGCAATCCACACGGAATAGCACACCGTATCCAGCGCCAGCGCGCAGCTATACGCGCCGGGGTCCACCGGCAGTGCGTCCTGCATGGCGGCCATGTTGGCCGAGCCGCCCACCCATGAAGCATACAGCGCGGCGGTGGCGGCCCAGGTATCCGCACCCAGCATTCCCTTGAATATGGGATAGCCGATGATAAAACCCGCGGCAATGGTCACGGAGCAGCCGAGGAAAATGGCAACCATCCGCCCGCCCAGCTTTGCAAGCTTGCGGAAGTCGCAGCGCAGCAGCATCACGAAAATCATGGAGTAAAGCAGATTGTTTTTCAGCCCGCTGTAAGCGGCCGAGCACTCCTCCGAGGCGTACAGGCCCATGGTGCAAAACACCATATTCAGCACGTAAATCCACACCAGCGGGGGAACCCAGTTGAAAATCTTCCACTTGGCGTACTTTTCCAGTGCCAGCAGCCCGCCGGCCAGGAACATCAGAAACGCAATGTAAGTAAAGCCGTTGGTAATCGTAAACATGTTGTCCTCTCCCTTTTTATTTTAAGTTTCCGGTTTCGCGGTTCCCATACCGCCCGGACGCGCAATTCGGCGCACGCAGCGCCCCATGCCCCGCTTACCGCCCCCTTTCTTTTATCATCTGCGGGATAGCCATCCCGCCGGATTTTCTCAGTCCAGATACGTGATGCCCCGGATACCCATCACGCCGAGACCCGGCGCGTCGGACACGGTGATGTCCTTCTCGTTGAACACCGCCCCCCCTTCCACGGGATCCTCGCTGCACAGGACGGGGCCGTCCAGGTCCACTTTGGTGATGATTTTCTTTCCGCAGGCCAGATGCACCGCCGCGTTGACGCTGACCTTTGCCTCCAGCATACAGCCGATCATGCACTCCACGCCGTAAACCTCGGCGGCAGAGGCAATTTTCAGCGCGTTCCACAGTCCGCCGCACTTCATCAGCTTGATGTTCACCAAATCCGCCGCGCCCATCTGCATGATTTTCACGGCGTCCTCGGGGGAAAATACACTCTCGTCCGCCAACACGGGGACATAGCTCCGCTCCGTGACATATTTCAGGCCCTCAAAGTCGTGGGCCTTGACCGGCTGCTCCACAAACTCGATGTCCAGTCCCTTCTCCTGCATCTGGTTCAGCAGCGTGACCGCCTGCTTGGGAGACCATGCCTGATTTGCGTCGATACGAATTAACACGTCGCTTCCCGCCGCCTGCCGCACAGCGGCCAGCCGGGCCACGTCCAGCGCTGGATTCGCGCCCACCTTCACTTTCAGGCAGTCATAGCCTCTTTCGATGGCGTTTCTCGCATCCCGGGCCATCTCCTCCGGGTCGTTGACGCTGATTGTGATGTCGGTGACGATGTTCTTCCGCGCGCCGCCCATCAGCTTGTAGACCGGGATTTTGTAAAGCTGGCCGTACAAATCCCACAGGGCCATGTCCATGGCGGCCTTGGCACTGGTGTTTTTGAGAATGCAGCCGTTCAGGGCGGTCATCAAATCCTCAAACTCGTCCACGTCCCGGCCCACCACCGTTTTAATGATGTGATCCTTCAATGCGCCGATAATGGCCCCGGTGGTGTCTCCGGTAATCACGCCGGTGGGGGGAGCTTCGCCATAGCCCACCGCACCGGTATCCGTGTGAACCTCCACAATGACGTCCTCCACGCTGTTCACCTGCCGCAGCGCCGTTTTAAACGGAACCCGTAGGGGAACGGAGATATGTCCGAGACGGACCTCTGTAATTTTCATATTCTTCCTCCTCCTTTTTTATTTCGCAAGTTCATACATCGCCCGTGCGATGATCTGCGCATTTTGCATCAGCCGGTCCACCTCGATAAATTCGTCCGGCTTATGCTCTCTCACTTCATCCCCCGGGAAAACCGGGCCGAAGGCCACCACGTTGGGCATGGCCTTGGCATAAGTCCCGCCGCCAATGCTCTTGGGCGGGTCGCTCAATCCCGTCTCCTCCTGATACACTCGCATGAGGGTCGTTACCAGTTCGCTCTCCGGCGGGACATACAGGCTTTCCTTGTGTGTCTGCTCCACCACCTCAAAGCCTGCCGCTTCCAGTTCCGCCTGAAATTTGGGGCCACAGTCTTTAAGAGACTTTGTCACGGGGTAGCGATAGTTTACCCGGCAAGTCAGGCCGGTTTCGTCCCCCTCCATTACCCCCAGATTGAATGTCAGCGCGCCGGACATCTCATCCTCCAGCGCAAGTCCCAGAGAACTTCCGTCAGTTTCCATGCCGATTTTTTCCGCCAGAAAACGGACCGCCCCGGCAAGCTCTCCCTCCAGCGGCAGCGCGTTCAGCGCCAGCAGCAGCCGCCCGATGGCGTTTTCCCCCTGCTCCGGGGTGCTGCCGTGGGCGCTGATGCCCCAAGCTTCTATTCGCACTCCGCCGGGAATAAGAATGCATTCCACCATCTCCGGCAGTGAGGCGGCAAATTGCTTTGCCAGCTCATCGGTGCATTCCAGCTCCGCAAAAGCGGAGGAGGGAACCACGTTCGGCGCGTCGCCGCCGGCAAGTTTCCGAAGCCGCACTGGGCCGGACTGGCGCAGTCCGCGCCGGAAGGTCACGTTCACGATGCCCTTTTCCCCGTTGATGACTGGGTATTCCCCGTCCGGCGTGAAGCCCATCACGGGCTTTTCGCCCCCGTGAGCCAGATAGTATTTCATGTCGGCGGAGCCGGTTTCCTCATTGGTTCCCATCAAAAGCCTTACCCGCCGACGCAGGGGCAGCTCCGATTCTTTCAGCGCGCCCAGCGCATAGAGGGCCGCCACGGTGGGACCCTTGTCGTCCATAGACCCCCGTCCGAAGACCTTCCCATCCCGGACCTCGCCGGAAAAGGGATCGCCGCTCCAGCCCTCTCCGGCGGGGACCACGTCCAGATGGCCCAAAATGGCCACCATTTCCTCCCCCTCGCCAAACTCGCACCAACCCACCTGATTGTCCATGCTGCCCACCCGAAGGCCCAGGCTCTTTCCGGTTTCCAGCATAAACTCCAGCGCCCTTTGAATGTTTGCACCGTAGGGATAGCCGCTTCCATCCTCCTCCCGCACGCTGGGGATGCGGATGCTCTCCCCCAGAGTTTTCAGCAGCGGCGCTCTCCGCTGTTCCACAAGCTCTTTCAGTTCCATTTCGCGCTCCTTTCGTTTCTTCCGCCCGCGCCCCAAGCGTGGGCGGGTCGCCCGATTCTAAGCTAAAAAACACAAAAACCCAGCAAGGACCAGAGACATTCTCTGATCTTTACTGGGTTTCCCCTTGCTGGTTGATATATTGGAAGATATATCACACAAGAGAAAGCAGTTTATGAACTTATTTGCCTGCCGGATCTATCCGCCAGTGGATTCGCTCTTTCCCACTGCGGCCCGATACCGTTTTTCCGCGTCTTTCATGGCGGCAAGCACCGCCTTGGCGGAGGAGCCGTGGTATCGGCGGGACACCTCGTTTTCCAGTTGGTCGTATTCCCGCAGCAGGGACCGCCCCACAAAAACGCGCCGCAGGAAAGTCTCCGTCAGTTCCAGAGAGTGGGTACAACTGAAATCCACGATTTTCCCGCTTTCAGCTTCCATCTCCAAAGCCATGTAAAAAGAGCCGAACATTTTCGTGATGGCATTGTCACTGTTGGTCCGTGATTCACCGATGATATACAGCGTCTCCATGTCTTCCATTTATCACATCATCCCGCCAAAGAACTTTGTAGCAATTATATCATTTCAAAGACTCGTGTCAATGTTTTACGGACATTTCATACAAAACTATCTGTTTTTCACAAAATTTGATGGTTTAATTTTGCAAAATCGGCAGGCATGTTATGAACATTTTCCAATACAGCTTATGCCTGTGCAACGCCTTTTTATAACTTTTGCCGTCTGGCGACATTTCTTCCAACCGCTCCTGAGCGCCTGTAAAACAGCGGCGGAAACCGAAATCGGTTCCCCCCGCTGCTTTGCGTTTTCGGTTTTTCTTGGCTCCCGGCGCACAGGTTGTCTGATGGCTGCCTGCATTGCCCCACGGGCGTTTTATGCGCAAAAGCGCCGAATTATGCCTTGTTCAACTGCTCGTCGATGGCCTTGGCGGCGGTTTTGCCCGCGCCCATGGCCAGAATCACCGTGGCCGCGCCGGTGACAGCGTCTCCGCCGGCGTAAACGCCCGGACGGGAGGTGAGTCCCTCCTCGTTCACCACGATACAGCCCTTGCGATTGACCTCCAGCCCCTCGGTGGTGCTCTTGATCAGGGGGTTGGGGCTGGTGCCCAGCGCCATGATGACGCAGTCCACCTCCATGTCAAACTCGCTGCCGACAATCTCCACAGGGCTGCGGCGGCCGGAAGCGTCCGGCTCGCCCAGCTCCATCTTGATGCAGCGGATGGCGCGAACGTTGTCGTCCTCATCCGCCAAAATCTCCACGGGGTTGTTGAGAGTATTAAAGATGACGCCCTCTTCCTCGGCGTGCTCCACCTCCTCGTGACG
>NZ_DALZCH010000150.1:0-6382 GCF_031978065.1 Oscillibacter sp. | reverse complement strand
TTATTACTATCCTATTTCTCATCTATCAATCGATAGCATACCCGTGTTCGAAGGTTATGGCGTCTATCTAAAATAAAGGTAAAGCGCATTTTCTGCACCGAAATATGAGCCGACCGTTCACGCTTGTCAGAAGCTATTGGAGAGAGCCCAAAGGCAGCTCATCAGGGGTATGCGGCATGGAAAAGAGCGGCGGCGCTTCTATTCCGAAGGCAGTCCCCAAAAAGAAGCGGGAGACGGCAATCCGTCTACAGCTTTTCATCTTTTCAGCATTTTACCGTTCCGTCGGGGTTGAACAGAGGCAGGGGCGCCAGATACCGGATGTCGCTCCGTACCTGTGCGTCTCCCTCGGCAAACACCGCGATGCGGCCCGCTGTGGTCCCTCCCGCCAACTCCACCAGTGCCTCCATGGCGTGCATGGAGCCGCCCGTGGAAATCACGTCGTCCATCAGCAACACCCGCTTTCCACGGATGAGGTCCGCGTCGTCCCGGCCCAGATACAGCCGTTGGGACCCTGCGGTGGTGATGGACCGGTCTTCCACATAAATGGGGTCGGGCATATAGGCCTTGAGACCCTTCCGGGCAATAAAATAGCGCTTCGCGCCGGACTGGCGGGCCATTTCGTGAATCAGAGGAATGCTTTTGGCTTCCGCCGTAAGCATATAGTCATAGTCGGCCTGAGGCACCAGCTTCAAAAGCTCCCGGGCGCAGGCAACGGTAATCTCCGCGTCGCCAAAGCAGATGAACGCACCGATGTATAAATCGTCCGTCACCTTGCAGATGGGCAGCTCTCGCTCCAGTCCCGCGATATTTGTTTTATATGTTTGCCGCATAGTAAAACTCCTCCAACAACACAGTCGAATTTCCGATTTTCCCCGGGTCCCAAACATATTTATTATATAGGCCTATCTTAAAAAGTCAATGTAAAGTCCCAATTTTCCACAAAAAGACGTCTATCTTGCATTTCTTTGTTAAACTGCACAAAAACCTGCATGAATTTTTTCCGTCATATGGAACGAAAATGACCCATATGAAGAAAAGGATGCTTGCTTCCATACATGGAAAGTGCTAGAATAATTAAAGCGCAAACATGATAATTTCAGTTGTTTTATGCAAAAATCGCCGTTAAAAAATGAAGGAGGAAGTTTTTGATGAATGCATATCTTGCCAGCGTACTGGAAAATGTAAAGGCCAAGCACGGCAACGAGCCCGAGTTCGTCCAGACCGTGGAGGAGGTCTTCTCTTCTCTGGAGCCCGTCATTGAGAAGCACCCCGAATACGAGAAGGTCGACCTGCTTACCCGCATGGTGGAGCCGGAGCGTATGTTCACCTTCCGCGTGACTTGGGAAGACGATCAGGGCAATTGGCATACCAACCGTGGCTGGCGTTGCCAGTTCAACGGCGCCATCGGCCCCTACAAGGGCGGCCTGCGCTTCCAGAAGAATGTGTACGAGGGCATCATCAAGTTTCTGGGCTTTGAGCAGACCTTTAAGAACAGCCTGACCGGCCTGCCCATCGGCGGCGCCAAGGGCGGTTCCGACTTCGATCCCGCTGGCAAGTCCGACGCCGAAGTGCTGCGTTTCTGCCAGAGTTTCATGACCGCGCTGTATCGCTACATCGGGCCCGACATTGACATTCCCGCCGGCGACATGGGCGTGGGCGCCCGCGAAATCGGCTATCTGTACGGCCAGTACCGCCGCCTGAAGGGCGTGTGGGAGAACGGCGTCATCACCGGCAAGGGCCTCAGCTTCGGCGGCAGCCTGATCCGTCCCGAGGCCACTGGCTTTGGCGCAGTGTACTATCTGTGCGAGGTTCTCAAGCACGAGAACGACTCCATCGAGGGCAAGCGCATCGCCGTCTCCGGCTACGGCAACGTGGCTTGGGGTATCATGAAGAAGGCTGCCGAGCTTGGCGCCAAGGTTACTTACATGGCTGGCCCCGACGGCTATGTCCATGATGCCGACGGTATCAACACCGACGAGAAGCTGAACTTCATCCTTGACATGCGCGCCAAGGACCCCATGCACTGCAAGCCCTACGCCGAGAAGTTCGGCTGCGAATTTGTGGAAGACACCAAGCACTGGGGCCACAAGGACGTGGATATCCTTATGCCCGCCGCTATGCAGAACGACGTCAATCTGGAGTGGGCCAAGAAGATTGCCGCGTCCGGCGTGAAGTATTACATCGAAGTCGCCAACATGCCCACCACCAACGACGCTCTGGAATATCTGCGCGGCCAGAAGCACATGGTCGTTGCTCCCTCCAAGGCTGTTAACGCCGGCGGCGTGGGCGTCTCTGCGCTGGAGATGTCTCAGAACTCCGAGCGTCTGGTCTGGACTGCGGAAGAGGTTGACGCGCAGCTGAAGAAGATGATGGTCACCATTCACAGCATGTCCGCCGAGGCGGCTGAGGAGTATGGTCTGGGCTACGACCTGGTGGCTGGCGCCAACATCGCTGGCTTCAAGAAGGTTGCTGAGGCCATGATGCAGCAGGGCCAGTTCTAAAAAAGCTTTTCTTTATCTCATAAACGCGGCTCGCGGAACCAAATTGTTTCCGCGAGCCTTTTTTTATTTTCTTGCGAGTTTCTCTTTTCCGAAATTCGTCCCTGCTGCACGCTTTCTATTCTGCGTCGGAAAGCCGCAGGACAGTCTCCTTCTCTTCTTTGGCGGAAACGTAAAAAATCCGGTCAGCCCATCAAACGCCGGAAGCAAAAATACGGCGGAGAGCAGATTAAACACCGTGTGCACCACGGCAATTCCCACGGAATTGATGAGGCGATCATGCAGCGGCGCACCAAACAGCAGCCATAGCGGCAGCAGTACTACCGTTCCAAGAATATTGAATTTTAAATGCGCAAACGCAGCCCGCTTGGCGTTTGCGCCGCAGCCCACAGAGGCCAGCAAGACCGTGACGCAGGTGCCGATATTCCCTCCCAGCACCAAAGGCACCCCCATTCCCCAAGTCACCGAGCCTGCAGTTGAAAACGCCTGCAACAGTCCTATGGAGGCGCTGGAGCTTTGGATTATGCCGGTGAAGATCGCCCCCGCTAGAAGCGTTGTCAGAGGATTGACCGCCAACTCCGTCAGTCGGCGGAAGGCCGCTGTCCCCGCGATCGGCGCGGCAGCGGCAGCCATCCGCTCCATTCCAACCAGCAGCAAAAACAGAGCCAGCAGCAGCCCACCCCATACCCTCCGTCTGGGAACCAACAGGTAAATCAAAAGTCCTATACACGCCAAAATTACCGTTAGCTCCGGCGCAGCAGACGTCTCCGTTCGGAAGCATAGCAGCCAAGCGGTGGCAGTGGTGCCCAAATTACTTCCAATCATTACTGGAATAATCTGCTCAAGGGATAAAATTCCCGCATCCGCCAGAGATACGGTCATCACCGTCACGGCGGAGGAGGACTGCACCACTGCCGTGACCAAAAATCCCAGCAGAAACCCCCGCCACCGGCCGTTCGTAGCGCGACGCAGCAGCCGCTCTGCCCGTCCGCCCTCAAGCTCCCGCAGATATTCCCCCAACAGCGTAATTCCAAACAGAAACAGCACCACGCCGCCAAGCATTGTCCAAAGGCTCTGCATAGCTTCCCCCCTTTTCTCCTGAAAAAGAATATGAGCGCAAGCAAAAAAAAGACCGGGCAGAGGCGACTGAAAGTCACCTCTGCCCGGTATGCACTGATTCTGTCAGGAAAAAAACCTAAGGTGCTCAAGCAAAATTCTTGCACCCATCAAAATCAGGAGAATCCCTCCGCTCAGCTCCGCGCGGCGCTTGTACCGCGCCCCGAAGTAATTTCCAACCGCCACGCCCGTCAGAGACAGGAGAAATGTTACAAACCCGATGATGGAAATGGCCGGTACGATGCGCACATTTAAAAACGCGAAGGTCACCCCAACCGCCAGCGCGTCGATGCTGGTAGCAAAGGCCAGCACCGTCAGTTGCTTCAGGTCCACCCTCTCCGTCACAGCACAGGCCGTCTCCTCTTCCTCTTTTCCGCAGCCCTCGCGTATCATGTTTCCACCGATGATGGCAAGCAGGGCAAAGGCTACCCAGTGGTCCACACTCTGAATATACATGGCGAACCGGGACCCCAGCAGCCAGCCCAGAAAAGGCATTACCGCCTGAAATCCTCCAAAAAACAAAGCCACCACAAAGGCGTGGCCCCAACGAAGCTTCCGCATACAGAGCCCCTGACAAATTGCCACGGCAAATGCGTCCATAGACAGGCCAACGCCCACCAGCAGCAGTTCAAAAAGTCCCAAAAGATCCCGCTCCCATCCTTGTAACTCACAAAAGCACGGGAATTTCTCCCCGAATCGCAATGCTGTCGGGCGTTACCGTGCAGTCAAATGCCCGCACAAGAACACCCGCTGCCGCCGCTTCCCGCAGTGCGGCGCCAAAGGCCGGGTGCGTCGCGTCATTAGGCGACACATCCAGCATATCCTCCATTTGCACCACAAAGAACAGCGTGCCCGCAAGCCCCTGCTCCACCGCGCGGCGCAGCTCGTGGATGTGCTTAACACCCCGCTCCGTAGGTGCGTCCGGAAACCGGGCGTGGCCATTTTCCTCCAGCGTCACGCCCTTGACCTCCACCAAATGAGGCCCTTGGCCCGTCTCCAGACAAAAGTCGATGCGGGACGCGCCGTAAGTATATTCCGGCTTTATGCTCTTCACGTCCGGAAGAAAACCGCCTTCCGCCGCCCACTCGCCAAACACGCGGTTGGGGGCCTGCGCATCCATATTCACCAGCAGTCCGCCCTTTTCCACCGCGATCAAATCATAGGCGGTCTTTCTCGCGGGATTCTTCGCCCGCTCCAGATAGACCCTTGCACCTGGGAGAAGTAGCTCCCGGCACCGGCCTGTGTTTTTCACATGGCACACAACCCGGCCTTCCGCCGTGTCCACCAGCGCGATAAAGCGGTTGGGCCGCTCCGCGAAGCGACCGGGAAGCACCGTTCCATATCTCATCGGCTTCCCTCCTCCCGTGCTACGCAAGGCAATGTGCAGTTATCAGTTTAACACAACTCCCCCGGCGACGCAACCAAAAAAGGCCCCCATGTTGAAAATCAACCAACTGTATTCTTCTACTCTGTTCCTCAATCATTGCCTTGCGACAGAAGCGGATTGTACATCATAATTGCATTATTCTCCAACAAAAATAATTCGTCTAAAAATATGCCTTCAATTGTCCACCGTTGGCGATACAACTCGTTGTGGCGGACGTATCCGCCCCACGGGCCGCGATCCATCCGGTGATTGCGCTCTACAATCTCATAGCAGTGCTCCGGAGGCCGCTCTGCCAGCCATTCTCCTTCCAGACTTTGCGCCCCCACCCAGACACGGAGCTGAAAGGTCTGATCCGTGTCGTTGCGAATCATCAAATCCCGGTAAGGATAGGCGCAGGTAGCGCCACTTCCAAAGGGCAGGGTGCGGTTGGAATCCGGAAAAACGTCGTGGGAATGGCGATAGCGTTCGATCACTGTCAGCGGCGTGTGGAGTGTCATCCAGAAAATGAGATTCGTCATCTGGCAGAGTCCACCGCCAACATCATAGCCAATATGCCCCAAAAACAGCACCATCCCATCAAGATAGCCCTTGTGGCGAGTCGGTTTTCCAACAAGACGCCAAAAGCTGAAGGTTTCACGGGGCCGCAGCAGGATTCCGTCCAACCGAGCCGCCGCCAGCTTTAAATTGGTAATTTTATTGTGCTGATAGCGCATTTCTGCACCCTGAAGGTCCCGCAGCAGGGGCGTGGCGTGGGAGAAATAAATGCACGGCAGACAAGCCTCCCGCCGTTCCTTTGCAAAACGGAACCTTCCGGAATGCCAGAGCAAAAAACGTCGCCATGCATACCAGCGCTTTCCAGCCCACAGTCGCAGCCAACTGCGGCGAATGGGCGGACGCAGACTTCGGATCTCCGCTTCATTCATGTTCAGCCTTACCTCCAATTCTCGAAATTCTTTCCCAATCCTGATTCAGTTTTATAATTTCTTTCTAAAAAATTTAACAGCAACCAGATAAAGTATAAAAGTGACAGTCCACAACCAAATCATATTTTAATAAGGCAGTTTTAGCTCAAATCACATGAATTCAGCGGTTTCCTACTCTAAAATACACGTTCTCAAAAAACGAGCATGAATAAATTGATCGGTAATCCTCCAAAGGCCATAGGTGCATCGAATATATCCCACAATATCCCCCATAAGCGCAGCCCGCATTTCTGCGCAGATTGGCTAAACAAACAGCAGAATCCAAAGTACAGCTTCAAGACCCATTGACAAGGCCGACGCTGAAACGCATCCGCAAGGGTAACGCAAACGCCAAAGGAAACCCGAAACGGAAAGATAAAAAGACAGAGCGGACAGTCATTTGACTGTCCGCTCTGTGT
>NZ_DALZCH010000149.1:0-6508 GCF_031978065.1 Oscillibacter sp. | reverse complement strand
TGCTGCATTATATCAAAGAAAAAAACTACACGCTTCCAACTAGATCAGAGCTGAAAGCGTGCAGTCGTGCGGTTGTTGAAAAAACATTTATTTTTCCAAATAAGCATTGATAGCTGCGGACGTTACTCCTTCTGCTACGGACGAAATTGCCGATAAAGAAAAATTGCGGACTGCTGACAATCCCTTTTTTACGGAATGCCATTGGTCGATGTCGCGTATTTTTGCAAGAAGTTCGTGCCCTGCCGGGGAAAGATCGCAAATCCATATTTTGTATCCGCAATTTCCTTCGCGGGCGATAGCTAATTCAGATTCTATGCAGTAATGAATGTGGTAAACAAGCGTGTCATTATCATATTTCTTCAAAAGCTCTTCTTGGTAGCCCGGCGGTTCTGTGACATCCCCGGTCCATTGTGCAACCGAAGTAAGCCCGGAATCAATGAAAAAACACATTGTTCTAAGCCCTGTGTTGTCTTCGATGCATAAGAGGACATCCCGAATACAATCTGTATCTAAGCGCATACATTCACCTCCTTTCTCCCAAATCCTACCACTTTCAGAGGAAGGGGACAAGCACAAAAAAAGAAAACCATCCTCAATTATGAGGGTGGTTTTCTTACGCTCAAATGGTAGCCCTTACATTTGAAGGTATTTGCAATACTGCTTAAATTCAGAGCTATTGGTTTTAACGGTTTTCGTTGTGCGGGAACCATTAGAGTATTCAATCACGAAAGTGGTTGTTTTTTTGTTTTTTGCACTCAATCCTGCAAGGATACCAACGCCGGGGATGAGCGCAGCTCCGACGGCCCCACGTGCTACAGCGCTTGCTGCGCTTTTCCGGCTATCCTCTGAAACAATCGCCGTTTTTACAATTTTCTTTCCAAACATTTGCAACACCGCCTTTATTGAATAACATACAACGAAATCAATTTAAAAGCAAGATTTTTTAGTGAAAAGAGGTGAGCATATGGCAGACGGCAGGGTAATAATCGACACCTCATTAGACAACAAGGGGTTTGTAAAGGGAATTTCTGGCATGCAGACCCAAACTGACGGGTTGACTGCGGCAGTAAAGCGGCTCGGAGCCGTAATTGCTTCCGCGTTTGCCGTTAGAACGATTATCAATTTCGGCAAAGAATGCATCAACCTAGGGAGCGATATTGCGGAAGTTCAGAACGTGGTTGATGTTGCCTTTGGAGATATGTCCTATAAGATTGAGGACTTTGCAAAAACGTCCATAAAAAGCTTTGGCATGTCCAAGTTGGCAGCAAAAGAAACCGCATCAAACTTTATGGCAATGGGGAAGTCCATGGGACTTTCTGCCGATGCTGCATCAGATATGGCTGTTGCAGCAACCGGACTGACGGGTGATGTGGCCTCGTTTTTTAATATTTCGCAAGAACTCGCAAAGATAAGGCTGCGCGGCATCTGGACGGGAGAAACCGAGGCATTAAAAGAACTTGGCGTGGTTATGACGGATGTCAACCTCAAGGAATACGCTAGAGCAAAAGGAATCACGAAATCATACGACGCAATGAATCAATCGGAGCGGGTCATGCTACGATATCGGTATGTTACAGACGCACTCGCTTTGGCAAGTGGTGATTTCATACGGACCGAAGATAACTGGGCAAACCAGACCCGCGTTTTATCGGAGCAATGGAAAGAGTTTATGTCCATCGTTGGACAAGCTTTAATTACAGTGCTGAAACCTTTGGTGAAAACGCTGAATTCAATTGTTTCCTCGATGATTGATACCGCCAATGCCGTGAATAACGTTATGACTGCCCTTTTTGGCGGGGCATCATCTCAGATGAAGCAAACCGAACAGGACGCATCCGGGGTTGATGGTGCCATAGAAGGCAGCGTGGCAAATCAGGATGAGCTGACAGATGCGGTCAAAAAAACGAATAAGGAAGAAAAAAAGGCCGTTGCCACGTTTGATGAAATAAACCAGTTATCATCCGAGTTGGCCGACAATAGCGATGCGCAAGAATCACCATCGGAAATTCCGGGAGTATCCCCAGACACGGAAAAGACTGTTGATGGGCTTTCTGAGAAAATTAAAGCCCTTGTTTCCGGAATCCGGGGCATATTCCAAGAACTAAAAGATTGGTTTGCTGGTTTTTTTGCTCCGTTTTCTGAGAGCTGGAATGTTTATAGTCAGGCGGTCATTGCTTCCGCGAAAAACGCGCTTAACGGGATATTGAACTTAATCCGTTCCATCGGGAGCACATTTATGAATGTTTGGTCAAACGGGACAGGGCTTGAAATTCTCAATACGGCCTATTCTATTGTTTCCAAAATATTTGACATAGTCGGTGCCCTTGCGGAGCGGATCAGAATTGCATGGGAGGCCAACGGGAACGGGGAAGCCATCTGGCAATCCATTTTAAACATCGTGCAGAGTGTACTTAATTTCGTTGACCGCATCGCATCGGCTACCCTTGCGTGGGCCAATAGTCTAAATATGGAGCCTATTATATCATCTTTTCGCGGGTTGCTAAAGTCCGTAGAACCGCTCGTTGACCTGATATTGGACGGCCTTTATTGGGCGTACACAAACGTTCTTCTTCCGCTTGCGTCGTTTTACATTGAGGACTATATGCCGGCATGGTTTGACTTCTGCGCTGCCGCCATCGATGCGTTTACTGCGATAGTGGAGGCGTTAAAGCCGTACGGGGAATGGTTGTGGGAGAACTTCTTGAAGCCGCTCGGAAAGTGGACCGGGGAAATTATCATTGCGGCACTGAAAGGAATAACCGCAGCTCTACAAAAATTCTCAGAATGGGCAACGGAAAACCCAGAGCGCGTGCAGAGAGCCTTCGACATTCTGTTGGCGGCCCTTGCAAGCATCCTTGCTTACCACACCGTTCACAAGATTGAGAGTGTGATAACCTCAATTGCCGGGGCAATTAAAATATTTATGGCTACGGTTGGGGGGATTTCTCCGACTGCGTTTTTAGCCGCTGTTGCGCTTGCTGCGATCACAGTGGCAATTATAGACTTGGCTCATAACTGGGATAAAATGAACGGGGTTCAAAAAGTCGTTGCGGTTCTGGGTGCACTTGTCGCCGCTGCGTTTGCCGCTGCGCTGGCCGTTGGAGCATTGCAATCCTCTTGGTCTATGGGCGTGGCAGTTGCAGCGATTGTTGCAGGAATCCTCGCCATGACGCTTGCCATAAACTCCGCAAAATCTCAAGCGCAATCAATGGGGAAATCAGCTACATCTAGTCTGGGCGGCGGGAATTCATCTTCTCTTTATTCGAGCATGCAGGCCGTACCTTCTAGCCTCCCCCACCTCGCCACCGGCGCAGTCATCCCCCCGAACCGTGAGTTTATGGCCGTACTGGGGGACCAGAAGAGCGGGACGAACATTGAAGCGCCCATGGGGACCATCAAGCAAGGTATCCGCGAGGTGATGAATGAAATGGGGATTACCGGCGGAGGGCAAAGCGGAGATATTGTTTTGCAGGTTGACGGGAAGACCTTTGCTCGGCTCATGAATCCCTATGCAGCAAAAGAGAACCAGCGCGTAGGAATCAAGATGGTGGAGGGCGTATGAACTATGTAAAAATAAACGGAATCTCATTTGATGCGACCGTTGCAATCTCTTCCATTGAGGAAAATTTCAATGTCCTTGACGGCGACAACGTAGGCCGCAATCCGGGCAACGGGCGCATGATACGGGATGTGCTGGGGTCGTTCATTGGGCATAAGATCACCTTTTTCAACGGCAAAGACAATGTTGGTTTTGACGCTCTGTGGGATTATCTCAAGCAGCACTCGGCAGATGATTACGTGATGCTCGAAGCCGCAAGCGGGCAGAGTTCCATATCGTATCAGGCGTATTACACCTCCGGCAGTCGAAAACTCAGGACGGCTGCCGAGGGTGTAAATTATTGGGATGAAATCGAAGTTAACTTTATCCCGATTGCGCCCCAGATCGTGAGGTGACGCATGGATAAGATAATTTGTGGCGGGTTTGGATGGGAACGTAATCCCCAATTAGAAGATAACCGCTTAGACGGAGGGAATCTCTTTTTCGCGAACGCCATTGCGCAGGACGAGCTATCCATTGACACCTTGGAGGCGGATATTTTCAGCCTGTGCAAAGTGCCCAAAAGCCTTTTTACATCGGATTCAAAGAGACTTTTGACCGCCAGCGGGAAGAAGCTTTTTTGCAAGTCAAGCGATCCGGACATTACGTCCATCCCTTACGGTACGCCGGTGGAGTATTGGCGAGACGGCGTATTAAAGGCGAGGCTTTACAAGTCGGAGATTGTCAGGGCCGGGAAAACCGTCTTTAACCTATCTGCGGTGTCCGCTGTCGGGCTTTTAGATAAGCTGCCGCATATGGGCGGGCTGTACACGGGGCAGCGCATGGATGTGGTGCTGGCGGGCATTATCGGCGGGGTGTTTGAATACACGGTGGCCCCGGACGTTGCGGCTACGTTAATTTTCGGATGGCTCCCGTCAGGAACCAAGCGGGGCAATTTAAGACAGTTGCTTTTTGCCACTGGTGCGGCAGTCAGGAAGACTGCTGACGGTGGCATAAACTTTGCCTTTTTGTCGGTCGATGCTCCGACGGAGATTATCGGCGACCGGATGTACACCGGTGGTAGTTTGACGTACAACACTCCGGCAACCGGAGTTGACGTGACAGAACACGCTTATTACACTACGGCGGCAGATACAGAAGCAACGCTATTTGACAACACAGACGGCAGCGGGGCGGTTGACCACAAGACCGTTACTTTTGATAAGCCCTGCCACGACCTTACGCCGTCCTCTGGCCTGACGGTCCACGAGAGCGGCGTTAACTATGCCATCGTCTCCGGCACTGGCACACTGACCGGCAAGGAATATACCCACCAGACCAAGATTGTTTCCCGGCGGCTGGAGGCAACGACGGAAAATATCGTCCCCGTAAAGGACGCCACGCTGGTTTCCATGGCGAATAGCGGCTCTGTTGCTGACCGGGTACTGGCGTATTACTCTAGTGCGAAAACGTTGTCAGTGCCGATTGTGGAGGATGGAGAGCGCCCCGGTGATGCCGTGTTTTTAGAAGATGCGTTCGGGGACTTGGCTAAGGGGCTTTTGCAGTCCATGAGCATCATTATAAGCGCGACGCTAAAGGCCAACACGACAATTATTACAGACTATGCCCCGACGCACCGGGGCAACGACTACAACAATCGGGTGCTTCTTACCGGGGCCGGAGAATGGACCGTACCAGAGGGAGCAACGCGCGGAAAGTGCGTTCTGGTGTCCCCCGGAACCGGCGGTGAAGCTGGAGAAGACGGCGCGGACGGCGTGGATTCCGTGCTGCATTACTCTGGGAGCGGCACGAAATCCGCAGGGCCCGGAGCCGGTGGCAAGGGCGGTGAACGTGGCCTTGGGGGCCTTGGCGGAAAAATTCTGGAAATAGAAATCCTGCTTACCCCCGGAACTCAAATCCCCTATCATGCCTATTCTGGCGGCACGGCAGGTCAGGACCCGGGCGAACCCGGAGAAGACGGGCAGGCCACGACATTTGGGGCGTATACATCGGATTCCGGGGAGCGGATGCCCGGCGGATACATTGATGGGATGACTGGCGATATCTTTGGCGCTCCCGGAACAGATGGTACGGACGGAGGCAACGGTGGAGACGGCGGCAGCAGCGGAGGCGATGGAGAAAAGGGCGAGGATGTAGCCGGATGGCTTGGCGGCTCCGGAAGCGTTGGCTGGTCCGGACCTATGACAGTACCGGTTGGGTCCGCCAGTATCGGCGGCGGCGGTGGCGGCGGCGCGGCATTCGGAGAAAATGGCACCAATGCGCCCGGAATCGAAACCGGTAGCGTATCCGAAATCGCGCGCGGAGGGGGCGGCGCGGATGCACACCCGACACCTGAACCCAGCGAGGAGAAGTACGGAACGGGCGGTACAGGCGGTAACGGCGGTGGCGGAGGCGGTGGCGCAGGACAGTTGAGCGCCACGGTATCCGGTACGGCCTCATTTACTTGGACTGCTCTCGGCGGAGCCAAGGGAAATGGGACCGCTGGCAGGAGCGGCGCTCCCGGATGTATCGTAGTCTATTTTTAAGGGGGATATATGGCAGATACAGGATACACATTGGCCCGGGAGGGGCCGGAAATCGACGAAGCAATTGAGCGGGCGCTTCCCGGCGGAGCGATTGACCTTTCAATTGAGGACAAGCAGTTTTGGGAGTTCCTTGACAACACAAATTTCACGAATCCGATAGCGCAAGCTGGTATCGGCGGGAATCACGGAAGCATACCGTTTGCTCTTGACCGATGGCAATTAATCTCCGGTACAGTGTCCGGCTCTGCAAATGGCCTGACATTAAACGGTACTATCCGACAGATCAGAGAGCGGCCAATCGGATTTGCTGTTGTACCGTCAATTGAAATGTACTCTGGCACGGCTACGATTACTTATGATGACACTACGAAATACTGCGATATTACTTCCTCCGGGGGAACGATCAAGCGCCCGCATTTGGGGT
>NZ_DALZCH010000148.1:0-6546 GCF_031978065.1 Oscillibacter sp. | reverse complement strand
TGCGTGAGATGTGGGGCTATGGTACCGCGGACGTGCAGCTTTTGCGCCATCAGGGCGACTAGCCCGCTCGAGCAGTCTACCGGTGCAGGCAGGCCCGGTGCCTGCCGGATGAAAGGCGGGGGAACCCCAGCCGGAACCTGCTGAAGCCGGACTGCGTGGATGTGGAGCGGACGACACAGGCAATTCAGGACTACAACCGCCACAAGAGGAAGGGAATGCCCACGCTGAAGCTGGGCGCGGACGGGCGGCTACTGATTCCGTCCCGCTGCACCTGCCTTGACGACGGAGAGTACATACCGGCCATCGGAACGCATTACGTTCGCTTTCTGATGCCGGAGGCCCGGAAACTGGCGCCGCCTGTACCCGAGCATGAGCGACGCGGCGGAGGGAGGCGGCGCGTGTGAGCTTTAAAAAACTGCGGGGCGTTTCTCTGCCGGAGGAGAAGCAGGGGATGATCTATTACACTTGTCTGAATCTTCAGGAGCAACCAACATGGATAAAGAAAAAATTTGAACGCCTGTGCATTCAAACGGCAGGCGTGTATCACTGCGCTCTGCGGGAGCTGCTGACTACACAGAACGGAATAACCGGCGTGGCGATGAAGTATCACGTCAGTGAGAGCGTATTGCAGCGGGCGCGAATGCGGTTTTATGAAAGCTGGTAGGTGACTGTAAACCGGGTGTTCACAATTTGTTCAAAGTACCATCAAAGTGCAGAAACCCGGAATTGACTGTGAGGCAGTCGATTTCGGGTTTTGAAGTTGACGGCAACAACACACCTCTTTGTGCTACCATGGAATTAACAAGAGACTTGTGACTTGCAGCCGGGGAGGGAGAGAGGATGGCAAAAAAGGCGCTGACGCCCGAAGAGCTGCGGGCCCTGCCCATGGAGAAGCTGGAAAAGCTGCTGAAGGACCAGCACGTTCTGTTTGTGTTTGAGTATCTGCGGGATTTCAACGGGACACAGGCGGCCATCCGCGCCGGGTATGAGGAAACCAGCGCGGCCAGTCAGGCATGGAAGCTGCTGCGCCGACCGGAAATCAAAGAATACCGGGACCGGAAGGTTCGGGAAATTTTCGAGAGCAAGGGAATCACGCCGGAGTTCATCCAGCTCTCCTGCTTTGAGATTTACTGCCGGTGCATGGAAAAAGAGCCGGTGATGGTCTGGGATACGGAAGCCCACGCGTGGGTCCCCGGCGGGGAGTGGCAGTTTGACGCAAAGGGCGCGCTGAAAGCGCTGGACCAGATGGCCGGGATTCTGGGTATGAAGCAGCCGGGCGCGGCGGAGAAAAAGCCCGGGGAGACGGTGGAGGAGTTTTTATCCCGGACTGGCGGTAACGACCGGGAATTTTAGCGGGAGGTAGCCATGAAAAAAAGGGACGACGGCCTGCTTGCTCTCTGGGAGGGCAGGTATCGCCGTGATAAGAGCGAATACCAGAAGCGGCTGGAACGAATGGACCGGCGGGAGGAGTTATACCGGGGGTCCCGGACGATTAAAGCCACGAATGGCGGCAAAGCGGACGACGCCACCCATGTGCGCAATCTGGTTATGGAACTGATCGAAACGCAGGTGGACAGTAATATTCCCCAGCCAAAGGTGACGGCCGTGCGGGAAAAAGACGAATGGCTGGCAAAAATCATTGAGGACATGATCCGGAACGAACTGAACCGCCTGCCGATGGAGCGGCTGATGGACATTTCGGAGCGCACCTGCCCCATCCAGGGCGGAGAAGGCTTTTTGGCGGAATGGGATGTGACCCAAGGTACCCATACCAGCATCGGGGAAATTCGGCTGACGGAGCTGCACCCAAAGAAAATCATCCCCCAGCACGGCGTTTACAGCGTGGAAGACATGGAGTGGTACTTCATCGACGCCGAAAAAACCAAGGGCTATGTGAAGCGGCGCTACGGCGTTGATTTGGCGGAGGAAGCGGAAGAAAACCCGGAGCTGCGGAACGTTGGCGGAGACGGCGCGGCGGAGGGCCTTGTGACCATCCATATGGCCAACTATCGCAACGAGCACGGAGGAATCGGAAGATTTGTGTGGGCGGGCGACACGCCGCTTGAACATCTGAAGGACTGTCAGGCGCGGCGGCTGAAAATCTGCAAAAAGTGTGGGGCTGTGGGCGATGGCGTGAAATGCCGGGAGTGCGGGTCCGCAAGCTTTGAAGAGCGGGTGGAGGAATACGAAACCCTGACGGACGACATTGTGAAGAGTAACGGAGAGATTATCCCGGCGGAATCCCCGGCTTTGGACGAATTTGGACAGCCGGTAATGGGCGCGGCGGAGGAGCTGCTTCCCATGGATGTGACCGGCGGCATTCTGGGACAGATGCCCGGTGGGGTGAATTCCGTGGGCGTGGCGTCCGGGCCGATAGAGATGGCGCCCACAAAGATTCCGTATTACAAGCCTGACCGCTTCCCTCTGATTATCCGCAAAAACGTGAGCCTCTACGGAGAGTTTCTGGGTCACAGCGACGTGGACGCCATTGAAGACCAACAGAACGCCACCAACAAGCTATCCACCAAAATCAACAAGAAGGTTTTAGGCGGCGGGAGCGTATTGACGCTGCCCGCGGATTTGAAACTGGAGGTAGGCGATCAGGATTTGATGCTGGCCCGGGTGACGAGGCCTGAGCAGATTGAGCAAATCCAGACGCGAAACTTGCAGGTGGACATCTCGGCGGATCTGGCGCTGCTGGGCAATGTGTATGAGCAGGCCCGGCAAACCATCGGCGTTACGGATTCCATGCAGGGGCGCAAGGACCCCACGGCCACGTCGGCGGTTGCAAAGCAGTTTTCGGCACAGCAGGCGGCCGGACGGATGGAAAGCAAGCGGGTGATGAAGCAGGCCATGTTTCAGGACCTGTTCCAGATGATTTTTCAGTTAAAGCTTGCTTATGCCGACGAGCCGCGCCCGGTGGTGAGCTACAACGACCGGGGAGAACGGGAGTATCGCGAATTCAACCGGTGGGACTTTTTGGAGCTTGACGACGCGGGCCAGCCCTACTGGAACGACAACTTTCTGTTTGCCTGCGACGCTTCCGCACCGCTGGCAGGGGACCGGGAAAAGCTGTGGCAGGAAAACCGCATGAATTTGCAGCAGGGGGCCTACGGTCCGCCCAACGACCTGCGGAGCCTGATTCTGTTCTGGGAGGTCATGGAAAAAGAGCATTATCCCATGGCCTCTCTTGTGAAAAAGAACTTGCAGGAACAATTGGAGCAGCAGGCCGCGCAGACGATGGTTCCGGGAATGGACGCGGGGACCGGAATTGCACCGTCCGCGGCGGACATTATGGGGGGTGAGATGCAATGAAATGCCCGAAATGCGGGATGGACGCCATCATCAGCGAAAGCCACAACCGGGTGGAGGGAGACAAAAGCCCCACCGATCAGACTCGCCTTTTCCGGGTGCTGGTTTTCCAGTGCAGGAATCCACAATGCAAGCTCCGGGGGACGGAGATTGGCCGGCAGGAGCTGGCGCAGAAGCTTGAATAAGCGTTTCAATTCGCGTGGTCGGCGGAAAAGACCGAATACAAGGGAAGGGAGGATTTGACCATGGAGAACAAAGGCTATGCGGGCGGAATCAAAAATCAGGGGAGCCAGTTTGTGAAGGCACCGAACGGCAGTGCGCCCAGTAAGAAGGGTACCGTGAAGCAGACCGGCAACGACCTGCGCACCGGCACAAAGGGCGGAAAATAACGCCTTTTTATCAAACATAATCGCAGGGATAGCGGAAAAATCCATGAAAGCGAGGAAAAGATATGCCATTTGAAATGGACCCTGAATATCAGGAGGTTTTTGGAGATTACGGAGGAGAAGAGGACGAACCTCTCACGCCGGATGGTGCGGAAAGCGGGCAGGAACCCGAAGGGAACGGCGACCCGGAACAGCCGGGCGCGGATAATCCGGAAGAGGGCGAGGGCCCCCTGGAAAATCCGCCTCCAGAAGAGACGAACGAACCGGCCAAGCTGCCGGAGCAGAGCGCCGAGGAACGGCACCGGCAGGCGGCAGCGCGGCGGGACCGCGAGTGGGAGGCATATGAACGGGCCAACCAAGCGCGGCGGGACAAAATCTATGCGGATATGTTCCGGGGGCAGACGGACCCCTATACTGGGAAGCCCATTACTACGGAGGCAGAATATCTGGCCTTCGAGGAGAACCGGCAGCGGAAGAATCAGGAAACCGTGTTGCAGGAGGCCGGAATCAAGCCGGACGTGCTTGAAAGTCTCATTGACCAGAGAGTATCCCAGCACCCGGCGGTAACCGCCGCGCAGCAGGCGGCGGCAGCCGCAAGAGCGCAGCAGGCCATGGCGGCGGAGCAGCAGGCACAGGGAGCTATTGCGGAAGAGCTTCAGAAAATTACCGCGATTGACCCCGCCGTCAAGCCGCTGGAGGACATTGCGAAGATGCCCACGGCGGCCGAGTTTAACCGGTATGTACAGCGGGGAAACACGCTGGAAGAGGCGTTTTATTTGGCAAATCGGAAAGACATTGAACAAAAACGGCTGGCGGCCGCGAAACAGACCGCCATCAATCAAACACGCAGCAAGCAGGGCCTTCTCAGCGGCGCAGGTGAGGGCGCGCCGGGGATCAGCGTTCCGGCGGCGGATGCCGCGGCATATCGGGAGTGGTTCCCGGATGCCACGGACGAAGAAATCGCCAAAAACTGGTCCAAATTTGAGAAGTCCTGCCGCTGACGCAGAAAGGAGCTATCAATGTTCAGCACTAAGAAAATGGGCGTCGGCCTGACCGCGCCCTTCGTGTATCTGCCGGGAACGGCGGGAGAAACATTTACGGCGGGGGAGGCGCTGGTGCTCTCCGGAGGGAAGCTGACTAAATGCGGCGCCACCGCAAAGCCCACCTATATCGCGCTGGGGCCGGCGGACGGCAACGGAACGGTCCCGTGCGCGGAGGTTCAGTCCTATATGGACTTTCAGACAACCCTCAGCGCAGCGCCTGCCGAGGGCGCGACGCTGGCACCGGGAGACAAGGTGACTCTGAGCGCGGACGCGTTGCAGGTGACGGCCACCAAAGCCTCCGGCGTGGCAACCATCAAAAGAATTGACGGTCAGACGGTGGATTCCGTCGTGATCGTCAGCTTCTAAGGAAAGGAGATAGAAACAATGGCCTTTTGCACAGTGAGCATTGCCGGCGCGCAGAACGACAGCCGGTTTGGCAAATCCCAGTTTCCCATTAAAAGCTACATCGAAAAAAAGGGAGAGGGTTTTGAGCAGCAGAGCCTGCTGAAGCATCTGTTCCGCATGGACACCAGCCGCAACTTTGGCGAGAAATACACCGGGGACACCGCCATGGAGGATTTTGAACCCGTGGGCGAGGGCGGGACCTATCCCGAGAACAATTTTGGGGAGGGCTTCGACCAGACGCTGGAGCATATGACCTGGAAAAACCGCTTTGTGGTCACCCGGGAAATGGCAGACGACAACAAAATCGGTTCCATGAAAAAGAAAGCCAGCAAGCTGGTGACCGCCTATAACCGCACCCGGGAAAACTTCGGCAGGGCGCTGTATCTGGGCGGGCTCTCCGGGGCCACCGTGGACTACAAGGGAAAGAAGTTCAAAACCACCTCGGCGGACAAACAGCCTCTGTTTTCCAAGGTTCACCCCAATCTGGTGGACAACAAGAAGCAGAGCAATCTGTATGCGGACGTGTTCTCCGTGACTGCGCTGGACGCGGCGGAGACGGCCATGCAGAACACAAAAGGAGACACCGGGGAGCTTTTGAGCGTGGCCCCGGACACCATTTGGATTCCCAATGATCCCGTTCTGAAGCGGGCGGTGTTTGCCGCCATCGGCGCGGATAAGGACCCCACCACCGCCAATAATGCCTTCAACTTCCAGTTTGGCCGGTGGAACGTGATGGTGGACCCGTATCTCACCTACATGATGAGCGTGATGGGCGTCACCGGCACCCCGTGGTTCCTGTTGGACAGCAAATTTTTTGAGGACCAGGACGGGCCGGTCTTTCTGGACCGCACCAAGCTGGATGTGAAGTCCGTGGTGGACGACAACAACGACAACAACCTGTGGAATGGGTTTGCTCGTTTCACTGGAGGCTTCGTGGACTGGCGGTTCGCACTGGCGGGCGGCGTGACCGGCGGGTCTAATCTGTGAGCAAAAGCCCGGGGGAATTCTCCCGGGCTTTTCCAAAAAGGGGGCTTTTGCATGACTTGGGCGGAAATGAAACTTAAAACGCTGCAACTGATGTTTTCCAACGAGAGTGCCACGCTGACGGAAGACGACGGAAATCTGGAGTACATCAACGCAATGCCAGGGGTGTGTAACGACGCGCTGGGATTAGTGACGGCGCAGCTTCCCATCCGCGGACAGTTTGTCATTGAGATTTCGCCCGGCGCGGCGGAGGCGGTGGAGGAAGACGGAAAGCTTACGCTGCCGGTGAATCCGAACACAGCCTATCAGGTGGAGCTGAAGGACTACTGCCCGGACTTCCGGGCCTTGGACGCCGAGGAAATCTATCAGGATATTGGCGGAACGCACCGGCACATGACGGCGTACAGCGTGGAAAA
>NZ_DALZCH010000147.1:0-6623 GCF_031978065.1 Oscillibacter sp. | reverse complement strand
CAAGCGAATCAAACAATCTCTCCGCGGAGCTAGTCCAATGGAATATCGACAAAATTTAAAGCTCTGTGCTTAGTCCAAAATTTTGTCCGCACCACCCTACTACTTAGGTCACATGCTTGTGAAGGGTTAATAGGCAATCTGCTGGCTGTATGCAAAAGGCGCCCCGATTCCAAATGGAATGGGGTGCTTTAATTTACCTTAAATGGTTTTGGAAATGCGAATTTTATTTTTGCTCTTTGCAACGGCAACCATAGTCCCTCATGGGGTTGTTATCCATACCCCGCCAACGCTTCTTTGGTTCTATTGGTTCTAAATAGTGCGTGTTTTTCTAATTTTTTGGCTATTACTGTACAAGTTGCGCGTATATAATTCCAAACGTTTCACAGAATTTCTATGACTTTTCTGCGATGGTAAACAAAATGTAAACAGAAAGATTAAAGTATGTACTGATGGGATTTCTGGCATTTCTCGATCGCGGCCAGCTTTTCCTACATTTGCGCGATCTGCGCGTTATAGCGCTGGTTCATAAGAAGCCCTCTACCGCTTGTAATATGCTGCTCACAAATAGCCTCGTAAAATACAGTCTGAATGGACAGGCCCCCATCTTCCATTTCAGTCTGCACTTTCGGCTGGCTGTTGTAAGTTCCGAGAGGAACGGAATAACGTTGCTACCATAGATAGTGGGGGTGTTCTTGCGGGTTGTGCGGCAAACAACAAGGCTTAGTGTTTCATCGCACCCAACCAAAGACCGCAGATGTTCACATTTTTCTTGAAAGCCTCCGCAGGAATGTGCTTCGGTTACATGCGCCGTTACGCTAGCGGCATGTAGCAGCCATTCCAGATAGCTACCATCAAAAATATTAGCACCGGAATGAAAATGATGCTCTTTTATCCAAAAAGTGCGTACTCCATATTACCACTTATACAAGGGGACAGAAAAATAATCCGTGCTCTCTTGAACGTTTTATTGTCAAGATATATTGAAGTTTTACATGCTGAACAGCGATCTGACCCTAGAAGTTACCAACATGGTGATGTTTCCGGCGACAATGACGCCTGCTAAAATGATGGGAACGGCGGTTTTCATCCGGATATCCAGAATGGTGGCGACCAGAGAGCGAGCCACGCACCGGTGCCCGACAAAGGAATGGCTACCAGAAGTAGAAGTCCCAGGGTGCGGCATTTATACACCAATCGATTTTTTAGGTGGACATGCTTTTCCAGAGGGGCGATCTTCTCCTCCCACCACGGGGAGGTGCAAAGTCACCCGGAAATCTTACGAATTAACAGCAGAATAAAGGATACGGGAATCATATTGCCGATTATAGCAGCGAGAAGGTCGGTCAAGGCGCAAGGCATGCCACGATGCGGCGCAGGGCAGTTCCACCACCAGCATCATCAAAAAATCATTAATAATAACAGTTCCTTCTATTTATTTTGGCGAAATGTCCACAAGCGGTTGATAATAAAATTAACAGGTGTAGTTATGATAATCGCAAGGACGGGGGAGAGAAATGTCGATAGTTGCAACCACTCAACAAAGCTATATAGGAGTCCTATCTGCAAAAGATAGGTCATTCCATAACAAATGCACATCTTAATAAACGGTTCCTTTTGCCCAGATTCCACAGAAAAAACAAACCGGCTATTCCAAAAGTAGGAGTTGAAGATGCCGGCAATATATCCTATGGTCTGGGCAATAAGATAACATTTCGTTCCAAATGCCAAGACAATCCCATTGTACACCAGCAGCGTTACGACGGCGTTCGATATGCCAACCAAAATAAATTTGATAAACTGCTCCCATACTATCCACGTTTCGTCTGTGAGCGCAATCCCAAAGGGACGACCAAGAACAGTTAGACAGGTGCGGAAAAATCTCATAAAGCAAAACCAAAATTTTTTTATCATTGCTTTATTCCACCACATAGCCCACTTGCAAGCCGTCTTGAATAAAAGCTGTGTTCCCGTCCTGCAGCTCAAACGTAATCTCATATACGTCTGTTACAGGCTCATCCAGAAGAAAATCCAACCACAGCCGGTTGTCTGTTTGCGCCTGATTGACCCGTGCCAGTTCGTTGCCGTTGATGTCCCGCAAAACCGCCACATACAAAACTTGGAAGTTAACCAGCGCACGTCTTGCTGTCACGGAAAGCACCGAATATTGGCCAATGTCACTGACCAAACCCACAGAGGCTGAATGATAGGGCATCTTCAATTCGTAGGCGGAAAGTCCCTCCCGCCATTCATAAAGTTGGCCGTCTGCATTCAATCCAAATATCTTTTCATCGGTTCCCTCTTCCAGCGAAATGGGAGCCGCACCGTAGAACGTATTCACAGAAAGAAAATAGAAGGAGCGCTGCGTTACCTGATAGCTCTCCCTCCATTCAACGGTAATTTTATCGTACGACAGGCGTGGCTTTACCCCGACTGCGACAACAATACATAAGATGGCTATCAGCGCACAGGTGCCGATCCGTTTTGCTGGTTCCGTCACCGTGCTTCTCTCCTGCTCAGCAATATGCGCACGGGACCATTTTGAAAATCCAGTGCCAAGCAAGTAACACAATATAAGGCCAAGGAGGAACAATGCTATGTACGCATAGGAAAAGTGGAGGTCTGCTTCCTGATAAATAGTCTCTCCCCAATGAATGGGGCTTGCATAATTTCGGGGAAAACTCACTGCCGAAAAGCTGCCGCTAGTATATACATTGATTGCAATGGTTCCCAGGCTGAGGAAACCGAGACTCCCCATCAGCAAAGCGGTCTCTTTGTTCTTTTTTGCAATTTGAAGAAAAAAAACCACTAAAATTGCAAGAAAACAAAGTCCGCATAACACATTGGCACCGCTTCCCTGCCAGTGGGTTGTACCGGTTAGAAAAGAATTGATCACCTGTAGCTGATAATAAATGGTATTTTCAATCATGGTGAACAGGCCAATATCTGTGATGTTTACAAGGGGGCTGGAGCCTGATGCGAGATTCGTCTCTGCCGCAAAGGAAATGATCCCCTCCAACGCGGAGGCGACTGCTACCGCAACACAGAAAAACGAGAACCGTTTCCCTCGTTTTTTCCCCAGCAGAAACAGTGCAATGAGGGCAATGGGGACAAGGAGAATATGATAGATGCGGGAAAGGCAGAGAATGACGGTCAAAGCGATTCCGCCCCAATACCAGACAGGATACAGTTTTTCCAGTGGAAGCAAGGCAAAAAACAGGAGAAACAGGATGGCCCAATAGCTGCAGCTCCAAAAATAGTAGGCAGAATCAAACAGCAGCCCTGTGCCCAGCACCAGGCTGACAGCCAGCCTGATCTCGTCACAGAAAAATCGACGAAAGCTATTCAGACAGGGCATGGCACAAGCCGCCGCAATCCAACTCAGCTCCAGCAGCTGCGCCACAACGAATACATATTTTCGGGGTGAGACGGCATTGGAGATCCACATAAAAATCCGCTCTAAGGTGGCCAAGGCTTCGCCGCTCATCAGGGATGTCAGGCTACCCCAGAGTCCCAAATTTTCTGCTTTGTACCAAAATTCATAGACGGCCTCGCTACGAGGTTCACCCCAGAAGGAGGCGTAGGGATTGCGGATAGAAATAGTCAAAACAATCAGCACAAACGCGCACCAAAACAAAAGATTCCTCTGCTGAACCCATTGCTTTCGGTAGGTGCATAGCCATGCAGTGCCAATAATGGCCAGCAGCAGGCAACAAAGCAGGGCGCTTTCATACCAGAAATGGGCATCCGTGCGGAACAAGCTATATTCCACCACCATGGGATAGCCCAGTACATTGATCCCTTCCATGGCGGAGGGGAGGCCGCTGATCAAGGTAGAGGAAACTTCGCAGAACAGATCCGTCCCCGCTGGCAAGCCGATTCCGGATACCGAAACAGTGGCCGTACCCTGCGAAAATGCCCAGAGATTTTCACGCATGGCATAGCTCATCTCATAGCGAGAGCGTTTTTCCATCTGAGTTCCCGGGTCTTTCTCATAGAAACTCAATGCATGGAGTTTGGACGCACGGACCCGCTCTGTGACCAGCTTTTCTCCTTGGGAAACAGAGATTTCCACCAGGGCATCTCCATACAGCCCTCCACTGGGGGCATAGAAGGAGACCTCTAAATTGCTCAGATGACCATCGCAGTAGATTTCCTGTGTGACGGCAGTATTCTTGATAGAAGCATACTGGATTCCTTCTCGTTCAACCTCTACATGATTTTTGTTATATGTATAGAGGCTGCTGAGCATAGGTGTGATGCAAAGCAGGATAAGTGCCAATGCAATTGCAGAAAAGTAGATTGGAAAATGATTGCGTTCTGAAAATTGATAGTGCATAATGCAGTCTCCGTTATATTCTTGTAGTCACCCAAGCAATAATAGGCGCCATATAAATGACCAGTGGAACCAATAAACAGGCATACATGGTTTTCTTTTCATCTTGGTTAAGTAATAGCTCTGTTGGTTCTTCTTGTAGTTTTTCAACTCTCCATGGATTCAAAAACCAAACATTGTGTGCTAACAAGGCAAACATGGCAGTGGAACAATAATTGTTATAGTCGGACTTAAAAATTCTGCTCGTAAACAGGGCTTCTACAATCTCTGCAGATAACGAAAATCCGTATTTCAGATCTTCTGATTTCAAGAGCCAACCGCCTAAAAGACTTTTAACAAAAGCTGATTCTCCAAAATAGGGGGTTCGTGTTGTTACAACAGCATTGATAGCGAAAATTGCAAAGCACATATTTAGCAGATAGACCAGCTTCCTGTCTTTTTGAGGCAATCCAACCGTCAACAGTGCAAAATAAGGCATAAGCATAATGGGCCAGCCGGGATTCCACAAAGACATTCCAATAAAGGAGGAGGTCACCAAAAAACTGCCCCAGATAAATCGAGAAAAGTTCTCTGGGTTACATTCGATGCGGTAAAGCCATATACAGGTCAAAATCAGAATGACAATTAAAAAGGAAATCCCGATAAAATTAAAAGCAAAGATGGTGGCCACAAAATGATCCATTGGTTTGAGCACAGTTTCTTGAAAAGTTTGAGAATTTCTAAAGATAATACACTCGATTCCCATGACCGATACAGTTGTTCCACCTGCAAGTATCAACTGCCAGATCTTCTTAAAACGGTAAAATAGAACAGGCAAAATCATAAAAAACACAAAGGTTTTGCAAGATACTGCCAATGCAAGACATAAAAGGCCAAATGCCGTGAACTTCAAATCAGACTTCACCAAAAGAAAATAAATGCCCCACATGACAAACGCAATGTAAACAGGGTCATAAATCCCCCATGGAAACGAAATTAAAAAAAAGTACGGAATGGTCAGTAAAATTAAGATAACAGCTCTTGCCCTTTTTTGATTTCCATAAAGATGAACAGCAATTTTATAGATAGCAACACAAGCGATCACCAAAAAGAAATAGCCCAAACATTTTTCGTAAAATAGCACATTGGACGTGATAATTTCCGACCATTTTAAGCCAAGCAGGCTGGGAATAAGGTTCCAAATCGCAAATAAAAAATAAATGGTGGGATAATAGACAATGGTTCCGTTTCTTGTAGCTGCTTCTTCATAAAAATCCCGAAAATGACCTTCTAGTAAGCTCATGGAGCATGCCGCAGTATGCCATAAATCATATACAAAGGTAAGTGAAACGGAAAATACAACAATCAATAAAATGATTGCCAACCATTCCTTTTTAGTGGCCACGGAGAGCGCACTTTCTCCCGGCCCTAACGGTTCTTTTTTTCTCATGTCAAACTTCTCTCTTTTTACAAGGTTACGCCGATCTGCATCCCATCACAGACATAGGCGGGATCCTCGTTTTCAAGCTGAAATTCCACTCTGGAAACGCCGATCACCGGCGTTTCAAACATAAAGTCAACGCGGTAGCGATCCGGCGTATTGGTCTGGGATACACGACCTAGCTCATTTCCATCCGCATCCTTTAGTATCAGGACGAGAGGGTCCGCAAAGTTTACATTGACCCGCTGTACAGACAGTGACAGCATCCCTCTTTGCGCCAAGTCGCTGACCGCGCCTGGATTTGCCTGTGTATAGGGCTTGGTGGAGGAGTATACCTGAGTTCCCTGTGCCCACGCAATATCCTTGCCACCCTCTGTAATGCCGGTAATAATAGAGGCGCTGTTATGGTACAGGGAGATATTTGCAAACATATAGGAATTATTCACGGGCATATAAAAGCTCTCATTTTCCGTGACCCAGTACGTGGATTTCCAGTCTACAGGAATAATACGTAGCGTATAAGCGGTCTGGGGATTGAGAGAAATTATTCCTATTAGCACTACCATCACACCGACCCGCAAACGCTTCGATTCAATCAATTCTATAGACCGCTTTGAGTTTAAGCGCGACAGAAGGACCACCGCAATTCCAACAATACTGAAATAGGCGTAAGAAAAGTGCAAGTCACCATTTTGATAAAAGCTTTCATTCCAGTTGATGGTAGCAGCGTAGTCTGAGGGAAATCCCACCGTTGTGGAACATCCGGAGACTGTTACATTGATAAAAATGCTTCCAAAACTTAAAATTCCTAAACAAATAAGGATACAGCCCAACTGTCTGCGGTGCGCGTTTTTAAATTGAAAAAACAAA
>NZ_DALZCH010000146.1:0-6625 GCF_031978065.1 Oscillibacter sp. | reverse complement strand
AGTATAGACAAAATCTAGGGCTTGCATAGTACAAGATTTTGTCCGCACCCCCTTAGATAGAATAAGTTGCGCAAATTAAAAGAGCGCGTCTCCGCATTAACACACAAGGAAGCAGACTTCCGGGAAAAATGTTCCCGAAGGCCGTCTGTTGAGTTTGTGGAAAACCTTAGTTTGGCTATTCGTGCAGATTTTGTACGGGTATAGTATATCAAATTCAGTCCATCCATTGGGGCGGGCAGAAAATACCTCTTGAGTTTTTAGAACATGCACACTAGTACAAAGGCAAGTCACAAACGGTCAGAGGCAAGTTACACGCGAGGAGGGCATACTATCCCATAATCATGCGCAGAATGAGCCGTCATGTTGCCACCCTAAGTTTTTCACTCTTATAAGAAACTACTAAAATTCCAACCACCTTTTGTGCGGTTACACGCTCTCTTACGGTGTGTGCCGCTTGGGAAATATTATTGTTTTTACTCATGTTTGCTTGTCGTCTGCTCAGAAAAAACTAGCAACTATAGTTGTGGTTTCTAATTGTAATTTTAGATGTTGGTAATATGAATAACCAGCGTTTTAATAAGAATAACTTCGAGCCGAGTTCTGGCGGCCCGAAGTTATTGCGTAAAAAATAGAGTTGAAAAAGGAAAGCTTATTGATTAGGGAAGGCCGAAATTGATATTCCCCCTCGAGGAGCACAGGACTCAAGCGTGACAGTTGAACCACTACAATTTTTTATACACATCACGACGGGATTTGTTCCTGTTTGGAAAACAGCAGAGCGGGACAAATGGGCTGGCGTCCCATTATATACGACGGCTTCATAGATTAATCCATCCAGTGATGCCCCAAAAGCAGGCTCTGCAACGCCAGAGGCTACTGCAATATTCCAATTCAGATAAATAGTCGTAAATGGTAGAATGGGAAACTGTCCGGTCGCTGGATTATAATAGATATTATTATTAACCGGAGTACCGAAAATAAGACACTCGCCATTTCCTACCGTTAAGTCAGGAGAAGACATACTGGAAATTCCGGCCTGAAATACGCCCGATAGTCCTGGTGAGGTGGGGCCAGTTGCGCCATCAGCACCAGTGGGGCCGGTAGAGCCGCCAATATATGCGCAGCCGCTACAACCGCACCGCTCACGGTTTCTCTTTATCCGACCCGTTTTTTAAGTTTTGCTGTGTGGCGCAGTGGGAGAAGCTCCTGCACCACAAGCGGATATCTGCATCCCATTGCCCCTCCTCGGCATCCACAAGCCGTGTCTTACGCGCTGAGAGCGGGGCCTTTAAGGCCTCGCTCTCAACCCGTCGATATTTTTTATAAAACGACCGGGGTATTCCGGCCCGGCGCATAGGAAAATTCAATATCGGTTATTCCGTTACCTGCCTTTAACTCCAACAGTTCATCGTCGCACAGCTCCCGTATCAGCGGAAACAGCTCCGATCTTGTGCCAAATGTAACGTGGCTGATTTTCGATACGCCGTTGGGGTGGACAAACCCCTTCGGCTTGGGATCAATGTTAAAATAGGTCATCAAGAACGGAATTTGGAGATCATTCGGAGCGCCCACCCTGAATTGAAGCTTGCGGCCCTTCGTATCGTTGCGGCGGGAAGGCGTTTGAAACATTGTATACCCATATTTTTTAAGAATGGCGTTCTCGCGCTCCAAATTTTCCGCGTAGTTTTCCAGCGCCAGCTCGCAGGGACCGCCTGTGTGGGCGTCATAAGAATCCAGACGGTCAACCAGCTTTCCCTGCCCCAAAAGGCGAAACGTTTTTTTCGCTGCTGCGGGCATTTTCGTGCCTGTCAGAAGCTCAAAATAAGGGCCCTCGGAAAAGTAAACCAAGGCATTGATCGGATTTTTCTCTCTGCCGTATTCTACCACAAAGCCTTTTTCCCGAAACGCTTTCACACCCTGCTCCAAATTCTGAACACGGTATATAATGTGACTGACTTTCACTCCTTCTTTCCTCCTATAAAAAAATACGGCCGAGTATTTCCTCCCGCAGGGCAGAGGCCCCCGGCAAGCTTTGGTTAGTTTAATCTAACTGCATTTTACTCCTAAACATTTTCAAATTCAACAGAAATCTGCGGGCAGTTAAAAAAAGCGCAGGAGTGCAGGCCGTAAGCCCGCACTCCTGCGCTTTCGCCATTGTATGGAAATCCATTTTCTTTAAGAGCTGCAGGCAATTTTCGGTCAATTATTGTCCGAGCTGCCAGCTTCCCGCGCGGCTCTGCTCCTCCCAGAGATGGGCATACAGACCCTCCCGGGCCAAAAGCGCTTCGTGAGTCCCACTTTCTGCCACGCGACCATTTTCCAGAACGATAATGCTGTCCGCGCTCATAATGGACTGAAGCCGGTGTGCAATCACAAGCACGGTTTTATCCGCCACAAGTGCCGAAATGGCCTGCTGAATCAATACCTCGTTTTCCGGGTCCAGCGAGGCGGTGGCTTCATCCAGCAAAACGATGGGGGCATCCTTCAGCAGAGCGCGGGCAATGGAAATCCGCTGCTTTTCTCCACCGGAGAGCGTTGACCCGCCTTCCCCAACCACCGTCCGGTATCCGTTTGGAAGCGCCATAATAAAATCGTGGCAGGCCGCCGTTTTTGCCGCCGCAATAATCTCTTCCAGCGAGGCGTTGGCGCGCCCCATCCGAATATTTTCCTCAATGGTATCGTGAAACAGGTAGACATCCTGAAATACAATGCTGACGCGCTCTAAAACCTCGTCGGCTTTCATATGCCGGATATTCGCACCGCCAAGGCGGACCTCACCCCCCGTCGGGTCCCAGAAGCGGGCAGCCAGACGCGTAATTGTGGATTTTCCAGAGCCGGAGGGGCCAACCAGCGCCGTCACGCTGCGCGCGGGGAAGCAGAGAGAAATGTCGTGGAGAACCTCCGTCTCCCCATACGAAAAGGAAACATGGTCAAAGGTAATGTCCGTGCTCTTGGGAATCTCCTGCTCTTCCGGCTCGGTCAGCGGCTCTTCCGCGAAAAGGTCTGCAATTCGCTGCCCGCTGCGGCGGGTCCGGGCAAAATCGGCAATAAAGGTAAAGAGGGTCAGCACAGGCTCGTAAATTGTAAGCGTGAGGATCAGAAACGCAATGTAGTAAAAGGGGTGCAGTTCGCCCCGTGTGAGAAGCACGGCGCCCATTAGCATCACAATGCCCATTCCGCAGTTTAGCACGAACCGGCCCAGCATACTCACGGGAGCCGCCGCCCCCGTCTCCAACCGAATGGCGGAGCTGCGCTGCCGCTCGAAGGATGCTTTCAGACTTTCAAACTGCTCACCTGCCATGTTAAATGCCTTTAGGGTCTGAATCCCGCCCACATATTCCAGAATGCGGGACGAAACCTCCTGCTGGGATTTTTGAAGGTCCGCGCTGATATGCCCCATTTTCCGCAGGCTGAGAAACGCAAAGGGCAGGGCCAGCGGAATGACCAGAAATACCGAGGCTGTCATCCGCCAGTCGAAGGTGGAGAGCACCGCGATGGCCAAGGCAAAGCGGATCAGAATGACCGCCACCTGAGGCAGCAATTGCTGAGCGAGGTCCCCGATGGTCTGATAATCTCGCAAAAGGACCGTGGAGAGATTTCCTGCGTCCCGATTGGAGTAAAACCCCATGGACAGACGGCGCAGGTGCTCTCCCAACGTAATTTGGGAATCTCTGATAATGCCGGCAAAGCCTGTGCACGCGTCCAGATAGGTCTTTTGGCGAATAAAGTTATAGGCAATGAACTGTGCCAGCAGGCCGCCGGCAAACATCCATAAATTTTGCACGGGCAGGGGTGTACCCGGGCTTTCCAAGGGCACGAGCAGATAATAGACCGCCCCCAGCATCAATCCGTAGGGCACGCTCATCACAATGCTGTCGAATAAGCTCCAGCGCAGCAGCCGCAGATATTGCCCGGGCTGCCCCAGCGTCACGGTTTCAAACCACTGCTTCATATTCATACGCAAGCATCCTCCTGCCGAATGCTCCAGCGGTCCCGCCGCTCATTCGCATCCACCAAATTTTTATACAGCTCACAGTCCCGCAGCAGCTCGCTGTGGGTTCCGCTGCCCACCAGACGCCCCTTTTCCAAAACCAGAATACGGCTGGACTTTTCCACCGTTTTCAGCCTGTGGGCAATCATCAGCACGGTTTTGTTCTTGGAAAGCGCAGCAAAGGCTGCCTGTATTTTTGCCTCATTATCCGCGTCTGCATAAGCCGTGGCTTCATCCAAAATCACAATGGGCGAATCCTTCAAGAAAATGCGCGCAATGGCAATCCGCTGCTTTTCCCCGCCGGAAAGATACGCGTTTGAATCGCCAACCACCGTCTGATACCCATTGGGCAGTGCCTGAATCACGTCATGGATACCTGCATTTTTTGCCGCCTGCTCCACCTTTTCAAGGCTTGTCTGAGTATTTCCCATGCGGATGTTCCGTTCCACCGTATCGTGAAACAGCACGGAATCCTGAAATACGCAGGACACCAGGCTCATCAGCCGGTTGGGTGGAATTTCCCGTATGTCCACTCCGCCGATTTTAATGCTTCCCGCCTGCGGCTCGTAAAATCGCAGCAGAAGCTGCGCCAGCGTAGATTTTCCGCCGCCGGACGGACCCACAAGGCCCACCACGCTTCCCTGCGGGACCGAAAAGCTTACCTCCGACACCGCTTGAAGGTCCTGCCCATAGGAGAAAGATACGTTTTCAAACGTAATGTCATAGGTCTGGGGATTTCCTGTGCCGTCTTCCCCCAGCTCCGGCTGCGTCAAAATATTGTCAATTCGGTTCACGCCCTCTACAATCCGATTTGACATAATTACCATCTGCATCATATTTTCCATCGGCTCCTTCAGTCCGCCGCCTACCAGAAAAAACAGCAGAATTACCGGCAGAAAATCAAGATAGCTTTTTGCCGTGGGAAGCAGCACCAGCGCCGCAGGCAGCAAGAACATGAGTTGCGCACCGAAAAAAGCGTAATATGCCCCTATGGGCTTTGCGTTGGCATGGGCCGTGCGGCTTACGATATCGGCAAAGGCGTTCAGGTCGTTCTCATAGCGCCCAAACGCGCTAAGGGACCGGTTAAATACCTTTACAACGCTCATCCCGTGAATGTACTCGACAATGGTTCCCTGCATTCTTTCCTGACTGTCGTGCAGCTCCACCTGTAACGCCGCCTTGTCAGGCTGCTTCAGACAGGCGGAAAGCAGGCACAGGGAAATGCAGATAGGCAGAAGCGTTACCAGCGTCAGCCGCCAGTCCATTCCGAAGAGATACAGCAGGGTAAACACCGGCGTGGCAATTGCAGCGGCAATATCGCAGATATGATGGGCAATAAATGCCTCTAATTGCTCCGCGTCGTCCGAAATAATTTTTTTAATGGCGCCCTGTGTGGTGCCGGTAAAATAGCCGGAGGAAATCCGGGCCAGCTTGTCCATCAACTGTATGCGCAGCTCATAAATAATGTCGTAAGCCGCCGTGTGTGATATGGCGGAGGAGAAATAGGCGCATACACCGTAAATCAGCGCCGCCCCGAACGTTACTTCGGCAAGAAAGACAATGCGTCCGCCGTCCACCTCCGCCACAAGCGTGTAATGCACCAGCAGTTCCCGCACCACGCCATAAATAGTGAAAAACGGCACAATCCTTGCCGCTGAGGAAAGCACCGCAAGAAAACACGCGAAGACCAGCTTTTTTCTTTTTCCGCCCGCTAGTTCAAAAAGGCGGGAGAGTCCCTGCTTTCTTTTCGGGGTCTTTGGCAATTGCTTCATATTATTTTTCCTTTCTTAAGTTAGTTTTAGCTAACCTCTGGACAAAAAAACGCCTTTTAGTCGCTGCCTTCAAAAACAAGATGAAACAGAAGCCCGTAGATATGCTCCAGCGTTTCATCCAGCACATCGGCGTGCAGCGTGTCTCTGTTGATCTTTGCCAGTGCCATGAGCTTAATTAAATTCGCAACAACATGGATATTCAAATCCTTGCGCACATGCTCCATATGGTCGAAGAGAGCGTGCATAATCCAGGCTTCCCGCTTATCGTAGGCACTGTCGTCCGGATTGCAGTATTCAACAGGCGAGACAGCCTTCAGCTTTTCCATATCCGCCGCCGTGAGATATTGGTAGATGCTGTCTCGGCTGAAAACAATCTTTTTCAAATACGCTTTGCCCTCGGCGGCAGTCATTTTTTCCCGCCCGTCAAGAATCTGGTCAAAATACTCTTTGGAACGGTCCCTCTGAAATTCAATAATTTCGGTAACAAACTGCTCCTTAGACGAAAAAAAGTTGTAAAATGTGCTTTTACCAAGTCCTGCCGCCTGCGTAATTTTTCCCACGGAAGCGTGGGTCATCCCGTGCTGCTTAATCAGGGCAAAGCCCTCATTCAGCATTTTTACCCGCAGCTCCTCCCGCTCCTTCATGGTAAATACTCTAAGGGGCATCCTATCATCTCCCTTTCTTAGTTTGCGACCAATATTATATAATTGGTCGCAAACTAAGTGTAGCACCGTTGATCCTACTTCGTCAATAGGCATACGAACTTTTTTGAAAACATTTGTATGTTCGTCGCTTTATGTGCTTCCGCTTACCGGTTTATGCGGCTTTAAGGACCGCCCGCATTTATGGGCGGACGGCCTCT
>NZ_DALZCH010000145.1:0-6677 GCF_031978065.1 Oscillibacter sp. | reverse complement strand
GACGGTCAACATGGGAAACCACGAAAAAGGCGTGTTTGCCTTTTGTCCAGCGCATGGCGAAATCATAGCCGATTTTAAGCGCTGTTTCGGAATCCACTTCACCGGGAACAAAGGACTGGCGTACCTGATAGCACAAAATGTCCTCGTCCTTTTTCTGCTCCCGGCCTGTGATAGCCTTGTACTTGGCCTTGCTTAAAAGAAACTCTGCATCTGCGGTTTTCGGGTCACACTCATAGGCAAGAACCAAATCGCCGCCCTGTGTTTTCTCCGGGTTCTGCCCGTAGTCAAAACGGTCTTTCATGGACTGTGCTATCGTTTCCCCCTTGCTGATATGATGGGGCTTGAAATAGGTTGTCGCCATGTGCGGCCCTCCTTTCTGTAAAAAATAACTTCGGGCCAACTTGGCCCGAAGTCACCCGGCGCTTATACCGCCCTGTGTTCAGCTTACAATAAAATAGCGGAGCGAACAGTTAATGCTTCTCAGCCTGTTTGCCAGCCATTCCCCAATGGCAGGAATACCAAAAGGAGAGAGCAGGAAGGACAGAAACAGGAAAACACAGCAGCCGAGCTTTTCCCCTGTCAGCAACAAGGCAATACTAAGTAATACCCCTATCCCTGAAGCAATCTCCATAAAGACTGTGGCATAGCAGAACAGAAATACAAATACAGGCGTTGCAATCGTCAGAATGACAATAAACGGAATGGCGATAATCTTAAAAATGAATTTGATAAACTGCATAAATAATTCCCCTTTCTTCTTTGAAATACAGGCGTAATATTAGCTTCTGCCTATATTTTACCATGCGGGAAAGAGGGCAACAATGTTGTCGAGGTAGCACCAATCTTGTCCTGTGACTTCGGGCCAACTTGGCCCGAAGTGGGATATGTAGAAAGATGCGACAGCGTACTAAGGGCAATGGCGTTTGCTTTATTTTCTTTAAAAACAAAAATATTTTTAGAAGCGCAATCTCATATTGACACTTTTCGATTTGGCGCATATAATATATCATATTGAAGAATATAGATGTGAGGTGCCAATATGGAAAACTATTTGGAAAATACAAAAGTGTTTAAGGCGCTGGGCGACCCCAAAAGAGCTATGATTGTTGATATGCTCTCTTGCGGAGAACTTTGCGCCTGCATGATTTTAGAGAAATTTGAAATGTCCCAATCTACGCTGTCCCACCACATGAAGCTTCTATGTGAATGTGGACTTGTCAAAGGCCGGAACGAGGGCAAATGGACGTATTACTCTTTGGACGAAGAAACCATCAGCAAGACAAAACAATTTTTCTGCTCCATTACCAGCGATAAGGAAAACTGTATTTGCAAAGAAGATACAGGCTGCTGCAAAGGATGTGATGACAATGAGTAAGGAGAAAAACACTGGTATCGGCTTCTTTGAAAAATACCTTACAATTTGGGTGCTGATCTGTATGGCGGCGGGAATTTTAATCGGCAAGTTCCTGCCAGGTATTCCTGAATTTTTAAGCCGCTTTGAGTATGCACAAATATCCATTCCGATTGCTGTACTCATTTGGGTGATGATTTACCCCATGATGATGAAAGTGGATTTTCAGTCCATCAAAAATGTACGCAACAATCCGCAGGGGCTTCTTATATCCAGCGGAACAAGCTGGCTGATCAAACCATTTCTCATGTTTGGTCTTGCCTCCTTCTTTTTCTACGTCGTATTTAAGGCGTTTATACCATCCGAGCTTGCACAAAGCTATGTCGCCGGAGCCGTCTTGCTGGGTGCAGCCCCCTGTACTGCAATGGTGTTTGTTTGGAGCAATCTGACAAAGGGTGATCCCGCCCACACCTTAGTGCAGGTGGCAGTCAATGACCTAATTATCCTCGTTGCATTTGTTCCCATTGTATCCTTTCTACTGGGTGTAACGAATATTTTCGTGCCGTGGGATACACTCATTCTTTCCATTGTTTTATTTGTTGTTGTTCCTCTTGTGGGCGGCTTTCTTACCCGATATTTCATGGTAAAAAACAAAGGCGAGGAATATTTCACGCAAAGGTTTATTCCTAAATTTGATAATGTTACAACTGTTGGACTTCTCCTGACATTGGTTATCATCTTCTCATTCCAAGGAGATGCCATACTGGAAACCCCCTTACATGTCCTTTTGATAGCTATTCCGTTGATTCTGCAAAATGTCCTCACTGCCGCCTTTGCCTACTGGATGTGCAAGATAACAAAGCAGCCCCATAACGTTGCGGCTCCTGCCGCACTCATTGGTGCATCGGACTTTTTTGAACTGTCGGTGGCTGTAGCGATTGCACTTTTCGGGCCAACTTCCCCGGTGGTGCTGGTCTGTACCGTTGGCGTTCTGACAGAAGTGCCGGTTATGCTCTTGCTTGTAAGGTTTGTCAATAAAACGAAAGGCTGGTTTCCTCAAAATGAATTACAAAATTAGAGAAATGCAAAAAGGCGACTGGAAATCAGTCAGCGAAATCTACCAGCAAGGTATGGATACGAACCTTGCAACATTTCAAACGGAATGCCCCACTTATGAAGAATTTGACCAGTCCCATATCAAGCAATGCCGCTTTGTAATAACCGATGGTGATGTCATTGCCGGTTGGGCAGCGTTAACTCCTGTGTCAAGCCGCTGTGTCTATCGTGGCGTAGCGGAAGTCAGTATTTACATCCATGATACCCATAGAGGAAAAGGTGCGGCAACCCAGCTGCTGAACTTTCTCTCAAAGCAATCTGAAAAAGATGGTATCTGGACACTGCAATCGGGAATTATGGCTGACAACAAAGCAAGCATTCGTTTGCATGAAAAATGCGGATTCCGTCAAGTGGGATTCCGTGAACGAATTGGGCAAGACCGTTTTGGACAGTGGCGTAATACCGTTCTTATGGAACGAAGAAGCAATTTAATATAATCATATAGAAGGAGAGATTTATCATGAAAAAAATGCAAATATTTGAACCTGCCATGTGCTGTGACACCGGCCTTTGCGGTGTGAGTGTTGACCCGGAGCTGCTCCGCATTTCTACTGTTTTAAATGCACTGAAAAAGAACGGAGTGGCAGTTGACCGCTTTAATCTAAGCAGTGCGCCGATGGCTTTTGTCAATAACAAAACAATCAACGCCTTTATCAATGAAAAAGGTGTTGCGGAGTTGCCCGCTGTTATGATCAATGAAAAAATCGTGATAACAGGCCGCTATCCAACCAATGAGGAGCTTGTTTCTTTGCTGGAGGTTCCCGCAAGCTATTTGACCGAAGCAAAATCCGTAAAGCAAGGCGGTTGCTGCTGTTCTGACGGGAACTGCTGCTAAAAGAAAGGAGGTTCCTCAATGCAAATCTTTGACCCAAACAAAATCACCTTAACGAAATACTTGTTTTACACAGGTAAAGGTGGTGTAGGGAAAACATCTGTAGCGTGTGCAACGGCGGTAAATCTTGCGGATAGTGGCAAAAGAGTTCTTCTTGTCAGCACAGACCCGGCATCCAACTTGCAGGATGTATTTGACACGCCGCTTTCAGGGAGAGCCACTTCCATTGCAGAAGTACCTCGTCTTGATGTGGCAAACCTTGACCCTATGCAGGCAGCGGCAGAATACAAGGAAAGCGTGCTTGCGCCTTATCATGGTAAGCTTCCGGAATCAGTTCTCGCTAATATGGAAGAACAGCTTTCTGGTTCCTGCACAGTGGAGATTGCCGCTTTCAATGAGTTTTCCAACTTCATTACCAATAAAGAGATGGAGGAAAAATACGACCACATTCTTTTTGACACCGCACCTACAGGGCATACCCTTAGAATGTTGCAGCTTCCCTCTGCGTGGAGCAATTTTATTAGCGAAAGTACGCATGGGGCATCATGCTTAGGGCAATTATCCGGGCTTGAAAGTAAAAAGGAAATGTATAAAGCTGCGGTTGAAACACTGACAGACCGCGCACAAACAACCTTAATTCTTGTGACTCGCCCCGAAACAGCCCCCCTCAAAGAAATAGAGCGGGCTTCTTACGAATTAGCGGAGCTTGGTGTACGCAATCAGTCTATGGTAATTAATGGGGTGTTGACTGATTATGATGACACCATTTCTAAAAGCCTTTTTGATAAACAGCAAAAAGCCCTTACAGATATGCCAAAACCGTTACAAGCAATCAATGCCTACATGGTTCCTTTGAGGGCATACAACATTACAGGTATGGAGAATGTCAGGTCACTGCTCACAAAGGATGGCTATGTCACCAATGATGAAACCATGAAAGCAGAGCATGTTCCCCAGCTAAAGTATGTCATTGATGACCTATACCATAACGGCAAAAAAGTGATTTTTACGATGGGAAAAGGCGGTGTTGGAAAAACTACACTTGCTGCCGCTATTGCTTTAGGGCTTTCTGAAAAGGGTAAAAAGGTGCATTTAACCACTACTGACCCGGCAGCACACTTAAAATTTGTTCTCGATGAAAACAGCGGAATTACCATGAGCCATATTGACGAGCATAAGGAACTGGCACGCTATCAGGAGGAAGTTTTAACAAAAGCACGGGAAACCATGTCAGAAGAAGATATTGCCTATATCGAAGAAGATCTGCGTTCTCCTTGTACACAAGAAATTGCCGTATTCAGAGCTTTTGCGGAAGTTGTGGAGCGTTCCGAAAATGAAATTGTTGTCATTGATACCGCACCTACAGGGCATACACTTCTGCTATTGGATTCTACATTGAGCTATCATAAAGAGGTTCAGAGGACACAAGGCAATATCCCCGATTCCGTAAGGAAGCTGCTGCCACGTTTGCGAAGTGTTGAAACAGCAGTCATTATTGTAGCCTTGCCTGAAGCTACTCCAGTTTACGAAGCCTTACGTCTGGAAGAAGACTTGAAACGTGCCAATATTGCTACAAAGTGGTGGCTCGTGAATTCTTCTCTGTATCATACAAAAACAACAAACGCCCTGTTAGCTGCAAAAGCCAGCAATGAAATTCCTTGGATAAACAAGATAGCAGAACACACGAACGGCAATTTTGCTTTAATCGCTTGGCATGCAGATGATATGAAGGGCGATAAGCTAAGAGAGCTATAAAAAGGGAGGTCTTTCATGAATAAGGAAATAAACAAACCCAAGGTGGCATTTATTTGTGTTCACAACTCTTGCCGAAGCCAAATTGCGGAAGCTCTCGGCAAGCACCTCGCCACCGAGGTGTTTGAAAGCTATTCTGCGGGGACAGAAACAAAGCCGCAGATCAATCAGGATGCCGTTCGATTAATGAAACAGCTCTATGATATTGACATGGAGAAAACACAGCGTTCCAAATTACTTTCAGAAATTCCTCCAGTTGATATTGTTATTACTATGGGCTGTAATGTTCAGTGTCCTTTTTTACCCTGTAAGCACCGGGAGGATTGGGGGCTTGATGATCCGACTGGTAAAGGCGATGAAGAGTTTATTGCGGTCATACACAAAATAGAAACAAAAATGGAGGCGCTTATTACTAAGATTATTGCTATGTAGCAGTTTAATAAAACTGACATGCTCAATACTTCGGGCCAAGTTGGCCCGAAGTCATAGGCCAAGAGGCAGAGGCGGCCCCCCTGCTCTCATAGGACTGTAACCGCCGCAAGCTGTTCCAGAATCTCGGACACCCGGCCCCATAGCTCGGCGTAATCTTTTTGCAGGGCTGTAATCTCGGACGGATAAACACCGTAGGTATTGGCATGAATGGCGACCTGATTCAGATTGTTTGCACATCTGCGTTGCAGGGAAACAAGCTCCCGAACAGGTGAGAGGTCAACATTAAGAACATATCCATTCAAAGCTATTTTGCGGATATAGGCACTTAAATTCTGCGTTCCCGCTTCCTCCATACGCTTCTGAATGGCAGCGTATTCTTCCTCACTTACCCAGACAAAGAGGGGAACGCCACGCTTGCGCCGTTTCACCGTTCTTCCCGTTCCCGGCTTCGCCGTTTTGTCGGCGACTCCTTTACCCGGTCTTTCGGCTTTTCCTCCGGGCGGGCCTGTGGAACAGGCAGAGGGGCATTATTGGGAATACCGTCAATCATGTTGTAATTCTGTTCCGTGGAAAGCTCCGCATTTTTCAAATAGTTTTCTTTTTCCTGCATAGAAAAATCCTCCTTTTATGACTTCGGGCCAACTTGGCCCGAAGTGGTTATCTGTCTTTATTTATAGGGCAATGTTACGATTGGGCAGGTGCGGTCATAGAATAAGCCGCACCTGCCTAAAACCGGCCCTTGAAAGCCCCATAAACAGGGGCTTTTTTCAGCCCTAATCGTAACAGCTATGCCTTATCCGAACGTCGCTTTTTCCTCATTCTTTCCCGGCTCCTGCGGCGGTTGCCCTCCGCTTGGCAGGCTGGCGAACAGTAGGCCCGTGTTTCGTCTGATACAAACGCCTTTCCACAAATGGCGCAAGCGTCCATTTCAGGAGCGGCCCGGCCTAACAAAGTCGCTTCGAGCTTTGGGTCATTGGGAAGGACGGCATTTTGAAAACACTTGCAGTATGCGCCCGTCCACCATTTATCCAGCATATAACAGCCGCCATAGTCAAGGGGCAAACAGCCGGATTCACTGTCATAGTTGGAGTACATGGAAGTGACCAGATTTCGGATAGTCACTCGTTCCCCAGGGGTCAGCTTGAGGCTACCCATGACTATGACCACCAACCAACTTCGGGCCAAGTTGGCACG
>NZ_DALZCH010000144.1:0-6720 GCF_031978065.1 Oscillibacter sp. | reverse complement strand
GTGCTGCGGGCCCACGGGGTCACCGGTGTGACAATTCATCCCACCCATGGACGGCTTACCGATCACTATGACCCTCGGTCCAACGCAATCTATCTTTCCGAGGACGTGTACGGCGCGGCCACGGTGGCGGCGGTGGGCGTGGCCTGCCACGAGGCGGGGCACGCGGTGCAGTACGCCGTGGGGTACGCCCCCGTCCGGCTTCGCAACCTTATCATTCCCGCAACCAGCTTTGGCTCTCGCTTCTCCTTTATCCTGCTGCTGATCGGAATGCTGATGTACAGCCAGTCCTTATTTTTGGCGGGCATCATTTTGTTCGGAATCACCACATTCTTTCAGCTTGTTACCCTGCCGGTGGAGTTTAACGCCTCCGCCCGAGCCATCGAAACCATTGAGAATGAGGGTTTGCTGGCGGAGGAGGAGATTGGGGGCGCAAAAAAGGTTCTTCGGGCGGCTGCGCTGACGTATGTGGCGGCGCTTTTGACCAGCCTTCTGCAGCTTATGCGGTTCGTGGTCATTTTTGCGGCCCGGGGCGGCAACCGACGGGGAGACCGCAGATGAGAGACCGGGATACCGCACTGCGAGTGCTGAGCGCCGTCTCGTCCAATGCCGCATGGGCAGACGCTTCTTTGAAAGCCCAGCTCCGAAGAGACGGCCTGACCGGCGCGGAGGCCGCGTTGGCCACACGCATGGTCTACGGCGTTTTGCAAAACCGTGCCCTACTGGATTTTTATCTGAGGGCCTACTGCTCCCAGAAGGTGAGCCATTTACAGATACCGCTTACGGACATTTTGCGTCTGGGTGCGTATCAGATTTTGTTTTTGGACAAAGTGCCGGACCGGGCGGCGGTAAACGAAGCCGTGGAGCTGGCGAAGAAAAACAAACGGGGTGCGGCCTCTGGGCTGGTGAACGCCGTTTTGCGGAAGCTATCTTTGAACAGGGACACGCTTCCAGCCATTCCCGACAGGGACGAGGCGCAGTATCTTTCCATCAAGTACAGCCACCCCAAGTGGCTGGTAAAGCGGCTTTTGGCGCTGCTGGGCCGGGAGGAAGCGGAGGCTTTCCTTGCTGCCGACAACGGTGTTGCGCCCCTGACGGTGCAGGTCAACACGCTGAAAACCACCCCGGAGGAGCTAGCCTCAAAGCTCACGGCAGCGGGACTAGGAGTCACTCCGCATGCGTGGGTTCCGGATTGTCTAGAGCTGTCTTCCTCCGGCGATCTGACGGCGCTGGAGGCATTTGGACAGGGCGAGTTTTTCGTGCAGGACCCCGCAGCAAAGCTGGTGGGCTTGGTTGCCGCTCCCAAAAAGGGACAGCGGGTCATCGACATGTGCGCCGCTCCGGGCGGAAAGTCCTTCGGTGCGGCGGTGCTGATGGGGGACGGAGGAGAGATTTTATCCTGCGACCTCCACGAAAAAAAGCTGGTCCGCATTCAAGAGGGCGCCGCGCGGCTGGGACTTACATCTATCGAGGTCGTTGCCGCCAATGGGACGGTTTTCCGCCCCGAGTGGGCAGACAGCGCCGATGTGGTGCTGGTGGACGCGCCCTGCTCCGGCCTTGGTATTATTCGCAAAAAACCGGACGTTCGGTATAAATCCCCCGACGATCTGTTTACACTTACCGTAGCTCAGTCCGCGCTTTTAGAAAACGCGGCGCGATATGTGAAGCCCGGCGGTACGCTGATCTACTCCACTTGTACTGTGCTTCCGGAGGAAAACGGCCATATTGTGGACGGATTTCTCTCCGCCCAACCGGAATTTTCCCGGGAAAGCTTTACGCTGCCCCTGCCTCTCGGGGAGCAGATGGGGGAGCTGACCCTCTGGCCCCATCGCCATGGGACCGATGGATTCTACATCTGCCGCCTGCGGCGCGCTGAAGGGGAAATCCCACAATGATTGACTTGAAATCCCAGACGCCGGAGGAAATGACCCGTACCCTGAAGGACATGGGGGAGCCTGCTTTTCGCGGAAAGCAGGTGTTCTCCTGGCTCCATGGGGGCGTGACTTCCTTTGATGAGATGACGAACCTGCCAAAGTCTCTCCGGGAAAAGCTGGAGCGTACATGTATTCTCACGCCGCCTGTGGCCGTGCGCAAGCAGGTTTCCAAGCTGGACGGCACCGTGAAATACCTTTGGGAGCTAAGCGACGGAAACTGCATCGAATCGGTTTTTATGCGCTATCACCACGGGAATACTGTCTGCATCTCCTCCCAGGTGGGCTGTTTGATGGGCTGCGCGTTCTGCGCATCCACTGTGGCGGGAAAGGTCAGAAACCTGACGCCGGGGGAGCTACTGGATCAGGTGATTTTTACCCAGAAGGACGCCGGTCTGCCGGTTTCCAATATTGTTTTGATGGGAATTGGGGAGCCGCTGGACAATCTGGACAACGTGCTGCGGTTTTTGGAACTGGTGAACTGCCCGGAGGGGCTGAACATCGGCATGCGGCATATTTCCCTGTCTACTTGCGGCATTATCCCCGGCATCGAGCGCCTTGCCGAGCTGAGCCTTCAGCTTACGCTGTCCGTCTCTCTCCACGCGCCGGATGGGGAAACCCGCGCTAAAATCATGCCGGTGAACCGGGCCTATCCGGTGGAGGAGCTGTTTGCCGCCTGCCATCGTTACTTTCAAAAAACAGGGCGGCGCATTTCCTTTGAGTACGCCATGATCGACGGCGTGAACGATGGTGACTGGCAGGCGGACCTCATTGCCCAAAAGCTGAGAGGGATGCCGGGGCATGTGAATCTCATTCCGCTGAACGACGTGGTAGAAAGCCCGTTCAAGCCTTCTAAACGGACGGCGGCGTTTCAAAAGCGGCTGGAGTCCCATGGCGTGACCGCTACGGTGCGGCGGAGCTTGGGCGGGGATATCGACGCTTCCTGCGGTCAGCTCCGTCGGAAGGCCATGGAAGAGAGGAAAGGAGTGTGACCGACATGCAGGTTTGGGGCATTACGGATGTGGGTCTGGTCCGTAAAGACAATCAGGACGCTTTTGCCGTGCGGGAGCGCACGGACAGCGGACACACCGTCTGCGTGGTATGCGACGGCATGGGCGGCACCGCCGGCGGCCGTCTGGCAAGCCATATCGCGGTAGATACCTATATGCGGGAGGTGCGGCGCGTTCTGCGCCCGGAGATGACGCCGGGGCAGCTCCGGGAGGCGTCATCCTTTGCGGTGTCTCTTGCAAACAAGGCAGTCTGGGAAGCGGCGCGGCAGAGCGAAGAATTTCAGAACATGGGAACTACGCTGGTGGCCGCCGTGGGCTATGGCGGCGGCGCTGTGGTGAGCAACGTGGGCGACAGCCGCGCGTATCATATTACAAAAGAGTGCATCCAGCGGATTACGAGGGACCACTCGCTGGTGGAGAGCATGGTGGAGCGGGGGGACATTACCGCCGAGGAGGCTCGCCGCCATCCAAACCGCAATCTGATTACCCGGGCGCTGGGGCCGGATGAGCTGATCGAGTGCGACGGCTACATATGCCCCATGGAGCCGGGGGAAATTATTCTGCTGTGCAGTGATGGGCTGGTAGACACCGTGTCGGATCAGGAAATGCTGGACGAGGTGAACCGCGCCAAGCCGGGAGAGGACTGCCTTGCAAGGCTTTTGGATCTCTCTAAGGAGCGCGGCGCAAAGGACAATGTAACCGCCGTGCTGATGCGCGAAACAGACGGAAAGGGGGGTGTGTGACATGGTGGATTCTTATATCGGAAAAATGCTGGACAGCCGCTACGAAATTCTGGAGCGGATTGGGACCGGCGGCATGGCCGTGGTATATAAAGCCAAATGCCACCGCCTGAACCGGCTGGTGGCCGTGAAGATTCTCAAGAGCGATTTGGCGCAGGATGAGGAGTTTCGCCGTCGGTTCCACGCGGAGTCCAAGGCTGTTGCCATGCTGTCTCATCCCAATATCGTTTCGGTGTATGACGTGTCCCAAAGCGCGGAGGTGGAATACATCGTCATGGAGCTAATTGACGGCATTACGCTCAAGCAGTACATGGAGAAGCGGGAAAAGCTGGACTGGCGGGAGTCTTTGCACTTTATCACCCAGATTATGCGCGGCCTATCCCACGCCCACAGCCGGGGGATTGTCCACCGGGACATCAAGCCCCAGAACATCATGGTTCTGCGGGACGGCAGCGTGAAGGTGGCTGATTTCGGCATTGCCTGCCTTGAAAACTCTGCCCAGACCCTGACGCAGGAGGCCCTTGGCTCCGTCCACTATATCTCTCCGGAGCAGGCCCGGGGCGACCGGACCGACGCACGCTCCGACATTTATTCCTCCGGTGTGGTGCTTTATGAGATGCTCACCTGCCGCCTGCCTTTTGAGGGTGATTCCGCCGTGTCGGTGGCCATTCAGCATCTCAGTTCCATTCCCCTGGCGCCCCGGGAGATTGACGCTGGGATCCCCGAGCCGCTGGAGCTGATCTGCATGAAGGCCATGGCCCCGGACCGGGACCGGCGGTATGACTCCGCCGAGGCCATGATTCTGGATCTGGATGCCTTCCGTAAAAATCCCGGCGTGGATTTGGACATTGATCCCAAGGACCTTCGCCCGGAGGAGCCTGACGAGCCAACCCGCCCGCTGCGCACCGGAGCCGTGGTGGCTGCCGCCGCGCAGCACCATGCCGCCCGGGAGCTTTCCCGTGAGCGGGAAACCGGACGGGAATACGGGCGGGGCCGCGACCGGAAGTATAACTCGGATTACGACCGGGACCCGCCCCGAAAGTCCGAAGGAGAGCTGTCCCCTCAAAAACGCACGGCGATGATTGTTGGTGTGGTGGTTGTGGCGCTGGTGGCGGTGTTTTTCGTGGCCCGGGCCGTGTTCGGATCTATGGAACCAGGGGACAAATATCTTGTTCCCAATGTGCTTGGACTGACGGTGGACGAGGCCAATGCGCTTCCCGAGGTTGATGGAATTTTTACAATTAATGTGGTGAGCAGGGTTTACGACGATGCGCCCGTGGATGTGATCCTCAAGCAGGATCCGTCGGAGAACATGCCGAAAAAGACCAACCTTGTCATTGATGTCACCGTCAGCGCAGGGGCGAGAACCGACACGATGCCGGACGACTTGATCGGAAAAAACATTCAGGTTGCAAAGGTGGATATGAAAACACTCATCGCCGATTTGAAGCTGGATATTCAACCAATAGAGGAGAGCAGTGACGACGTGATGGCGGACGCCATCATTCGCACGGATCCGGAGGCGGGGGCTATCCTTAAAAAGGGCGACACCGTAATACTGTATGTCAGCACGGGACCGGAGAAAATCCCGGTGGATGTGCTTCCCTTGACCGCACTTCCCGTTGACAAGGCTAAGGAGCTGGCCAGAAGTCTGGGGCTTGAGGTAGAGGTAAAAGATGTGGAGAGCAACGAGGCCGTCGGTATGGTGGTGGCGCAGGACCCCGCCGGAAACACGAAGGCCAACAAGGGTGACAAAATTATCCTCTCCGTCAGCAAGGGTCCTGCGGGTACGAATCCCCCCTCGGAAAATTTGATTCTCCAGCCAGCGACCTTCTCGCTGCCGCAGGATGGGCGGGAAACCGTTCATATGGTGGTGCTGCTGGATGGACAGTCACAGTTTGACGGCAATGTGAATTGCAGCGACGGAACCACTACCGTGGACTTGTATGGCACCGGCACTGGCACGGTGCAGGTGTATTACGACGGAACGCTGTTTGAAACACGCACGGTAAGCTTTGATGCGTGAGGGCCGAATTCAAAAGGCCCTCAGCGGGTTTTACTACGTGGAGTGCGACGGTGAAATATTTTGCTGCCGCGCCAGAGGAAAATTTCGCAAAGAGGGCGTTTCTCCCTTGGTGGGGGACCGGGTGGAAATCCGGGAGCTTGGCGGCGGCGAAGGCTATGTAGAGGCCATAAAGCCCCGAAAGAATACCTTTCGCCGCCCTTCTGTGGCAAATGTGGACCAGATTGTGATCATTGCCTCGGTGGCCCTTCCCAAAACCGACCCTTATCTCATCGATCGGCTCTCCGCCATCGCGGCGCTAAAGGACTGCGGCGTAGTGGTGGTGCTGAACAAGTGCGATTTGAACAGTGCCGATGGTTTGTATGAGATTTACCACGCCGCGGGCTTTTCCACGGTCCGCGTCAGCGCGGAAACAGGGGAGGGTCTGGAGGAGCTGAAGCCGTTAATAGCTGGAAAGTTATCCGCCTTTACGGGGAATTCCGGCGTGGGAAAGTCCAGTATCTTAAATGCGCTGGACCCGGAGTTTGGGCTGAAGGTGGGAGAAATCAGCGTGGCCCTCGGCCGCGGACGGCACACCACCCGTCACGTAGAGCTTTTTCACCTGTCCTGCGGCGCAGAGGTGGTGGATTCCCCGGGCTTTGCATCCTTTGATTCCGAAGAACTGGATTTGGAGCTGAAACACCGCCTTCCGGAGACTTTTCCGGACTTTTTGCCGTATGTGGAGGGTTGTCGGTTTGTGGGGTGCAGCCATACGAAGGAAAAAGGCTGCGCGGTGCTGGAGGCCCTTATGGACGGAAAGCTTCAAAAGAGCCGCCACGACAGCTATCTCCGGCTTTACGAGGAGTTGAAGCCCCTTAAGGAATGGGCGGAGCAGAAGAAATAGGACAAGTGCGGATACCTCATTTACGGTATCCGCACTTTTTTATTTTTCCTTTTTCGCGTAAAAAGTTCCCCGCTTTGAAACTTTCTTCCGCACTCTTTTTTCTTTCCGGGTATATACTGGAGTACGAGAGGAGGTG
>NZ_DALZCH010000143.1:0-6850 GCF_031978065.1 Oscillibacter sp. | reverse complement strand
ACATGGTCGTAGTGAAGCAAAAACGGCATGTTGTCATGACAGCGATGGATGGTAAGCGCCTCCTTACTCCAAAATCAGGCGGAACTGCTCCGTGAGATCCGCGCCGGTGTGGAAAATCACCCGGTTTTTAATCAGAGCCACGCCCTGCTTGATGAGAGCCCGTTCCATGGGAATCCGAACAACAGGATCGGTGACGCTTGTTACCTCCATCACCTTGGAATCTCCCACAACCCGGCGGACGATCTCTGTTCCGGCATAGCCGACGGCATCCGCCATGACACTGTCCAGATACTGCTTTTTAAAACCCGCGATGCGGTAGAACGGGAAGCTCACCAGCTCGTCGTACTTAGTCTCCAGCTTTTCGCGGGTCTTGTCATACAACTCGGCAATGGTGGATTCCAACGCTGCCAGCGCCTCCTTTTCCGCAGGCAAGGTAAACACCTTGTTTGCCCATGAAAAGAAGAGATTTCCAATAATGTTCCCGATATCATAGCCCATCGGGCCATAAAACGCAAACTCCGGATCAATGACTTTCACGCCCTGCGCGTTTGCAAAAATGGAGCCGGTGTGCAGATCGCCGTGGATCAAAGCCTGCGCATTGTTCATGAAATTGTTGCGGAGTAGGGCAACCTCGGTCTTCAAGTCCTCATCCTCTGCGAGAAACTCATGGACAAACGCCTCGTTGCCGGGAGTGATGATGTTTTTGTTGCGGGGATTGTAATAAGGTTCGTAGTAAGGTTCCGTCAAAACCAAATCCTCTGTGATATCGCACAGTTCCGGATTGATAAAGAACTTGACCTGCTTTTTCTTCTCTTGCCGGTCCATAACGAGGTCGGTGGTGGGCAGCAGCACATCGGCTAAAAAGGTGGAGAGATTTTCGCCCAGATGCGAATAGACGTGATTTGCCATCAGCTCCTTGCGGAGGTTGCCGTAGGCGGAGATATCCTCCATAGACAGCGCCGCCATGGTTTCGTCATAGCGAAGGACCTTCGGAATGTAGTCCGGCGCCAGCTTGCCCTCCAGTATCAAAATCTGAGCTTCGATCTTGTTACGGTAGATGTCCAGCGGACGTCCCGAAGATCGAAGCAGCTTGTCCGCCTGCTTGACGATGATTGATCTCCCGTCCTTTTCTGTCCAGACCCGAAACACATAGTTGATATTTCCATCACCGATCTCAACGCACCGGATGTCGTCGCCCGGCTGAAAATAATGCAGGACGTCAACGGTATAGCGCCTGACATCATTGACCTTCATTAAGAAAAACTGACCAAACTCAGACATTGGATACATCCTTCCTCTTCTGTTGAGGCGGAAAGGATAGGGGGTCCATTCGATCCCAAATCCCCCTATCCTCTCCGCGCTGGATCAGAAATTATGATCTGCTCTTAGAGCGCTTTGTCTATTTATTTTATATCACTTTGCAGCTTTTTTTGCATCTTTTTTCCCACTGCTGGAAGGAAGGCCCTTAGGCCAGCCGATTAAAATAAAGAAAATGCCAAAAACAAACATCAAAATGCTGTACCAGCAAAACGGCACGATGGACAGCGTGGAAACCCCGGCCAGACCTGCGGCGGCCAGAATCTGCCCCGCCCAAGGGCACACTCCGTTTCCGGCTGAGGAGAACAGGTCGAGAATGCTGGCGGTACGTACGCGGGAAACGCCGAACTCATCGGAAATATCCTTGGCAATGGAGCCGGCGGTGATGATGGAGATGGTGTTGTTGGTAGTCGCCAAATCCAGCAATGTGACCAGCGCCGCGATGGATAGCTCTGCTCCGCGGCTGCTCTTAACCCGCTTGGTCAGCTTGTACAGAAGCCAGTCGATACCACCCAGATAGCTCATCAGCGCCACCAGACCGCCGACCATAACGGCAATTGCGGCGGTGTCCTCCATGCATTTGATTCCATCGCCGACGGTAGAGAGCGCTGTGGCCATTGTGAAACTGCCCTGCGCAACCCCGATTACAAGACCCGCCAAAATAGCGGCGCCCATAGCTAAAATGACATGCACACCCACGAGTGACAGCACGATGACCAGCGCATAGGGAAGCAATTGCACCAGATTCCACGTGAGTGTGCTTTTATCCAGAGACGCGGCGCTGGATTGGAAGATACACAGGGCAAAGGTAATAATCACAGCGGGCAGGACCATCAGGAAGTTGGCATTAAACTTATCCTTCATTTGCACTTCTTGCGTCCGAGTGGCGGCGATCGTCGTATCGGAGATGAAAGAAAGGTTGTCGCCGAACATGGCCCCGGAAACTACGATTCCGCAAACCAGCGGCAGACTCATCCCGGTCTTGGCGGCGATGTCGATGCCAATGGGCATCAGGGCGGTGACTGTGCCCATGGAGGTTCCCATGGAAAAGCTCAGTACACAGCCAATCAGGAACAGGCCGGGAAGAACCATGTTTGCCGGCAGCAGCTTCAATCCCAGATTGGAAACGGAATCAACCGCGCCCATACCCCCGGCCACGCAGTAAAAAATACCAGCCTCCAAGAAAATAAAAAACATCAGGATTAGCGTGTCGTCGCCGCCACCTTTGCAGAAGCTTGTAACCATGTCGTCGAATTTCATGCCGTCGGCCTTGCACTTTTTGCTGCAGAAAATAAATGCGAAAATAATTGCAATGAGAATACCAACGTTCAGAGGCATCGTTCCGGCGTCGCCGGTAATCGCGGTGGAAATGATGTACAGCGCGATAAAAATAATCAGAGGCAAAAGACCGATAAAGTTTCCCTTCTTATTTCCATTGTCCATGATTTTCCCCTTTCGTTTTGCATTTTCAATAATCCGATGTCTGTAAGGCGGGCCGATTAGATATGTGCAGTGGCGCTTCTCATTTGCTGCGATTTTTTGGCAACTGAAGCGAGCGACCATCCCCCTCCTTTCGCTTCGCTCCTCCACATCAAAATAATAGAACATAAATTAACATAAATCAACATATAATTTTGCAATTTGCACATTTTATTTCAATTTGCATGAATAATTATAGGTAAAATTTTGCAATATAAATATATTAATGTTTGATTTTGTTGATAATAGGCACGATCATCTTGAAATTTCCACAAATATCTACTATACTTGTGTGAACTGGAGGAATGTCTGTGCTGAAAATTGATCGACAGACCGCCATTGAGCGGGAACTGACTAAAAACGGGAGCGTGTTGATCCCAAATCTGAGCAAGCAGCTGCAATGCAGCGAAGAGACCATCCGCCGCGATTTAAAAGAGCTGGAGTCCATCGGTAAACTGACCAGGACACACGGCGGCGCCTATCTGATGGATAAATACGACAAGAGCTATCCGACTAAGCTTCGCAAGGTGTATTACCCGGATTTGAAATCCCGACTGGCCCGTCAGGCATTGCGCTATGTGCGGGAAAACGACGTGATTATGCTGGACTCCAGCACAACCTGTCTTACGCTGGCGGAGTTGCTGCTGAGCAAAAAACTCAACATTACGATTATTACAAACTCTCTTTTGGTCTGCGATCTATGCAACGATCAAATTTCCAACATCAATTTGATCTGTTTGGGAGGCTCTTTCCGCAGCAGAACTTCTTCCTTTGTTGGGTATCATACCACTGATACGCTCTCCGGCTATTATGCAGATCGCTCCTTTATCAGTTGCCCGAAGGTCACGCTGGAGCAGGGTATGTCGGACAATCACTTCGACGAATCAAAGGTTCGCGCAAATATGTTGGTCCATTCGCAGCAGAAAATTCTTCTGCTGGACCACACCAAGTTCGACGCCAGCGCCAACCTTCTGTTTGGCAACCTGAAATCCGTGGACGTTATCATCACGGATGAGTATCTGCCAAACCAGTGGACCGAGTTCTGTCGGGAAAATCAAATTCATCTCGATTATGCGCTCGATACCGGCGCAGAGGTACCTGTTTGACGCAGGATTCCACCTGAAATTTGCCAATAAATAAAAGAACGCTCCCACGGTAAACGCAGAGATGCGTTTACCGTGGGAGCTGTTTTCGGGGGCAGTGCAGCGTGACATTTTCCTGAAGATTGCCAGAGGCGGTGTCGGTATACGCCGCTTTTTTCCGTCGACAATTTGGCATATTTGCTATCGTCCCAAGTGGTCTTCCCTCTTATATATCCTTTCCCAAGCGCCGCTTGAAATCCTCATAACCAAATTTGGTCAGCCTGACAAGCTGTTTTTCCTTGTCCAGCTTCCAAATATCCGGCAGAGGCATCCCGTTGAACGTGTTATTTTTGCATGTTGTGTATATGGCCATATCGCCGAATAGCACCATGTCACCCTCTTTGAGCCGTTGCGGAAAATGATACTCTCCAATCACATCTCCCGCAAGGCAGGTAGGCCCAGCCAAGCGGTACGGATAACCGCCGGAGGGATCGGTGCTCGCGCAATAAACCGGCGGCTGATAGGGCATCTCCAGCACATCCGGCATATGGCATGCGGCGCTGGTATCCAGAACTGCGATTTGAACGGATCCGTTTTCGATAACGTCCAGCACACGGCTGACCAGATAGCCTGCGTTCAAGGCAACGGCCTCTCCCGGCTCCAGATAGACCTCAACGCCCCAAGTGCTTTGTGCGTAGGCGATCGTTTTTTCCAGATCTTCCAAATCATATCCCGATTGGGTGATATGATGTCCTCCCCCCATATTCAGCCACTTTATGCGGGGCAGGAATTCTCTGAAACGCTCCTCCACGGCTTGCAGCGTGCGCGCAAGATCGTCCGCGTTTTGTTCGCAAAGCGTGTGAAAGTGAAGTCCGTCCAAAAGGCAGATCAGTTCCTCGGTCATCTCCCTGCCCCAGAGTCCGCGCGTCGTCCCCAGCCGGCTTCCCGGACCACAGGGATCGTAAATGCTGTGGCCTTCCTGCGTGGAGCACTCGGGATTGATTCGCAGGCCAACGCTCTTTCCCCGCCGCTTTGCCTTTCCTCCAAACCGTCTCAGCTGATTGGGAGAATTGAATACAATATGGTCGGCATAGTCCAGCAACTCCTCAAAGTTATCCTCCCGATAGGCAGCGCAAAACACATGGACCTCCCTGTCGCCCATCTCCTCCTTTCCCAGCCTCGCTTCGTACAGCCCGCTGGCCGCTGTCCCCGCAAGACAGCCTTCCAGAAGAGGGTAAAAATCGAAGTTGGAAAAGGCCTTTTGCGCCAAGAGTACCTTGCAGCCGGTGTGTTTTGCCAGAGCCGAAAGACGGGCACCGTTGCGCTCCAGCTGTTCTTCGTCAATGACATAACAGGGCGTCGGCAAGGCGGAGAACAAAATGCCCAGGTCCTGCCCCGTCAGTCCCGAAAAGACCTGCGCCGTGGTAATTCCCATCAGTCCACCGGCACTGGGCTGTGGCTTTCACTGCGGGGCAATCCGTATTGATCCAACGCGGTGAGGAAGGGATCCGGGTCAAACTCCTCCACCGTGTGCACGCCCGCCTGATTCCACTTTCCGGTCAGCAGCATCAGCGCGCCGCACATGGCGGGTACTCCGGTGGTGTAGCTGATTGCCTGACTGCCCACCTCTTTGTAGCACTCCTGATGATCGCAGACATTGTAGATATAATAGGACTTCTCCTTGCCATCCTTTTTCCCTGTAAAAATGCAGCCGATATTGGTTTTTCCGTGGGTGCGAGGGCCCAGACTGGCGGGGTCCGGCAGCAGCGCTTTGAGGAACTTGATCGGCACGATTTGCTGCCCGTTAAATTCGACGGGCGTGGTGGAGAGCATCCCCACATTCTCAAGACACTTCATATGGGTCAGATAGCTCTGACCAAAGGTCATGAAAAAGCGGATGCGCTTTACCTCCGGGATATTTTTCGCCAGAGACTCGATCTCCTCGTGATGCAGCAAATAGATGTCCTTCTGACCAACCGCGTCAAACTCGTACTCCTGCTTGATGCTCATCGCTGAAATTTCCACCCAATGCCCGTCTTTCCAATAGCTTCCGGGTGCGGAAACCTCCCGCAAATTGACCTCGGGATTGAAATTGGTGGCAAACGCGTAGCCGTGATCGCCACCATTGCAGTCGAGAATGTCTATTGTGTCGATGGTGTCAAATTCGTGTTTTTTCGCGTGGGCGCAATACGCCTGCGTCACACCGGGGTCAAATCCGCAGCCGAGAAGCGCTACCAATCCGGCCTTTTCAAATTTTTCCCGGTACGCCCACTGCCAGCTGTAATCAAAATAGGCGGAAAAGCCCTTTTCCTTGCAGCGCTTTTCAAAAACAACCCGCCACAGAGGATCGTCCGTGTCCTCCGGCTCATAGTTGGCCGTATCCATATAGTTGACGCCGCAGGAAAGGCATGCGTCCATGATGGTAAGATCTTGATAAGGAAGGGCAATGTTCATTACCAGATCGGGCTTGTAGAGGTTGATTAGGTCGATCACCTGCTGCACATCGTCCGCATCCACCTGTGCCGTCGTAATCTGAGTGGCGGTTTTTCCTTTCAATTCGGCCGCCAGCCGGTCGCAGTTCGCTTTGGTTCTGCTGGCAATGCAAAGGTCCGTAAAGACCTCGTTGACCTGACAGCACTTTTTAATTGCCACAGATGCAACACCCCCGCATCCAATCACCAATACCTTGTTCATCTGATTTCTCCTTTCAAAAATAAGCGGGCAAACCTCCGCAAGTTCCTTTCGGGTAATTCGGCCGCCTCCGGGCGGGTTTAACTGTAGACGTTTTGCATCTTTTGGGCGTCAGCAACCGAGCCCGTCAAATTTCTGTACAATCGGCGCCATTGATTGTACTTCTTATTCGTGGTTTTCTGAGAGGCAGAGCAGCAGCTCCCGCAGTACCTTGCAGGCTGTCGCGGTCGAGGCTCCGCTTGGGTCCAGCATCGGCGCGAGCTCATTTAAATCCGCCCCGA
>NZ_DALZCH010000142.1:5808-6982 GCF_031978065.1 Oscillibacter sp. | reverse complement strand
GTATGTATCCATGGGACAGATGCTGTCCACCCCCCTTCCGCTGCCGGATATTCTGTCCATGAAAACCCATCCGGTGAACTACGCAATCACGCAGATTCTTCTCACCATCCCGGTGCTGTGGTTCGGGCGGAACTACATGATCAGCGGTCTGAAAGCCCTGTGGCACCGCAATCCCAATATGGATTCTCTGGTGGCCATCGGCAGCACCTGCTCATTTTTGTACTCCCTTGCAATGACTTACCTGATTTCCGACGTTCCCCACCACGTCCATCACCTCTACTATGAGTCCGGGGCCGTGGTGCTGACCCTAATCATGGTGGGTAAATTCTTAGAGAGCCGCAACGTGCAGAAGACCAAGGGCGCGATTACTCGACTGATGGACCTGCGTCCCGATGTGGCGATTATGGCGGAGAACGGCACAGAAGTGCCCACCGCCTCCCTAAAGGCCGGAGATCTGATTCTCGTAAAGCCCGGCGCAAAAATTGCCGCCGACGGCACCGTAACTAAGGGCGAGAGCAGCGTCAACGAGGCTATGCTCACCGGCGAGAGCCTGCCCGTTGAAAAGGCGGAGGGCAACACCGTCATTGGCGGCAGCATCAACGGCGACGGGGTGCTGTACGTCTCCGTGACCCGGGTAGGCGAGGATTCCACCCTGTCCAAAATCATTCGCTTCGTGGAGGATGCACAGGGGAAAAAGGCCCCCATCTCCCGCGTGGCGGACAAGGTGGCAGGCGTATTTGTCCCGGTGGTGATCGTGATTGCAATATTTGCCGCCGCCGCCTGGCTCATCGCGGGGCAGGATTTCCCCTTTGCCCTGCGGGTGTTCACCACCGTGCTGGTCATCGCCTGCCCCTGCGCGTTGGGCCTTGCCACTCCCACCGCCATCATGGTGGGAACCGGCCTTGGCGCTTCCAACGGCATTTTGATCCGCAGCGGCGAGGCGCTGGAAATTACTCATAAGACCTCCGCCGTGGTGCTGGATAAAACCGGCACCGTTACCGAGGGAAAGCCTGCGGTGACGGAGATTCTTCCCCTCGGCATAGAGGAAAATCAGCTTTTGGCGCTGGCGGCGGGCGTGGAGTCCGTGTCTCAGCACCCCTTGGCCTCCGCCATCGTGGAGGAAGCCAAGCCCCGGGAGCTGGCCGCGCTGGCCGCGCCGGAACAATCTGAAAAT
>NZ_DALZCH010000142.1:0-5798 GCF_031978065.1 Oscillibacter sp. | reverse complement strand
AAAAATTTGAAAATCTGTCCGGCCGGGGCCTACGTGCCGAGACGGCTCATGGAACCATCCTTGCGGGCAACCGCAGGCTGATGGAGGAATCCGGCGTGGACCTGACGGCACTGGAAGTAGACGCGGCGCGGCTGTCCGCGCAAGCGCAGACGCCCATGTACTTTGCAAAAGACGGCACTCTGCTGGGCCTGATTTCCGTGGCAGACCGAGTAAAGCCCTCCAGTGCGGAGGCCATCGCCGCCCTCAAGGCCCAAAACATCCGCACGGTGCTCCTCACCGGCGACAACCGTGCCGCCGCCGAGGTCATCGCCGCCCAGGTGGGCGTGGACGAGGTGGTGGCGGAGGTTCTGCCGGAGGAGAAGGCCGGAATCATCCGCCGCCTTCAGCAAGAAGGCCAGACCGTGATGATGGTAGGCGACGGCATCAACGACGCGCCCGCTCTTGCTCAGGCGGACATCGGCTGCGCCATCGGAAACGGCAGCGACGTAGCCATCGAGTCTGCACAGGTGATTCTCATGCGGGGCGACTTGAAGGACGTGGCCCGGGCCATCCGGCTCAGCCGCCTGACCATCCGAAACATCAAGCAAAACCTGTTTTGGGCGTTTTGCTACAACACCGTCGGCATCCCCATTGCCGCCGGCGCCCTGTATCTGAGCCACGGACTGCTGCTCACCCCCATGCTGGCGGGCGCGGCTATGTCCCTCAGCTCCATCAGCGTGGTTGGCAACGCCCTGCGGCTGGGCCGCAGGAAGCTGCTGTAAGGAGTATTTGCAAATGGAGGAAAAGAAGTGCCCCGACACCGGGGAAAACTGTATCTGCTGTACACGCCACAAGCACCGGGAGCCCGCCGAGGCGGACGCTCTGCTCCGCCGCCTGAATCGCATAGAGGGTCAGGTGCGGGGCATCCGGGGAATGGTGGAAAAAGAGGTCTACTGCACCGATATTCTCACGCAGGTTTCGGCGGTGCAGGCCGCGCTAAACGCCTTTGCCCGGGAACTGTTGGGCAATCACATAAAAACCTGCGTGGTGCAGGACATTCAGTCCGGACGCACCGAGGTGGTGGACGAACTGATGAACACCCTGCAAAAGCTGATGAAGTGAACGGCCCGCGTTTGCGGACCGCAAGCGATAAAACAAACTAAATCATAAAAAGGAGACATGTATGATGAAAACCATTTCCGTACCCGACATGATGTGCGAAAACTGTGTCCGCCGTATTACGGAGGCCCTGACCAAGGCAAGCCTGAACTTCGAGGTTTCTCTGGAGAATAAAAATGTGACGGTGGACGGCGACGAGAACTCCGTGAAGACCGCCGTGGGCGAACTGGAGGATTTGGGCTTTACTCCTGAAGCCGTTTAAAAAAGAACTTTATCTCTTAAAGATAGAACATGGGCGCGGCCAATCGGGCCGCGCCCATGTTGCTTTCTCCTCCAAGCCGTCCCGCACGCAAAGACCTAGGGCGGAAGCAAAGCTTCCGCCCTAGGCTTATTCTGATTTGGTTAACGGTTATACCCGCCGTTAAAGAAGTAGTTGAAGAGGTCTTCCATGCTGCCACCATTGCTGTTGCTCCCATTCTGGGGTGTCTGCTGTGTCTCCTCCTGCTGGGAGGATTGGGTTTCCTCGCTGTCGGCGGGCACGCTGTCCCATGTGATCTCCACTGTCTGATACCCTCCCGCCCGGTAGATGGTAAAGGTAGAGGTATCTCCGGCGGAATAGGTTTTCTTCAAAGCAACCAAATCCTCCGAGGTGGCAATGTCGGTATCGTCCACCTTGGTAATCACGTCGCCCATTTTCAGTCCCGCCTTGTCGGCGGCGCTGCCCGCCTCCACGGAGTAGACAAACACGCCCTCGGTCACGTCATAGCGGTATTGCGCCGCCATCTGGGCGGTCATAGTGCCCTGATTGATGCCGAGATAGGGCTTGTTGGTGACATAGCCATTGGTCATGATGTCCTGAATCATAGCCAGCACGTCGTTCATGGGGATGGCAAAGCCCAGACCCTCCACGGATTGGCTGGAATAAGAGGAGTACTTGGCGGACACGATGCCCACCACTTCGCCGTACTGGTTGAACAGAGGACCGCCGGAGTTGCCGGGATTGATGGACGCGTCGGTCTGAATCATGTTAAAGGGAGTACCGTCCACGTTGATGGCCCGGTTCACACTGGAAACCATTCCGCCGCTCATAGAGAAGGTGAGGTCGCCCAGCGGGTTGCCCACCGCCAGCACATGGTCGCCCACATTCAGCGTATCGCTGTCGCCCATGGTCACGGGCTGAAGCGCCGAAGCGTCAATTTTCAAAACCGCAATGTCATACTGCTGGTCGCTGCCGATGATCGACGCGTCATAGGTGTCGCCGTTGTAGAGCGTCACCTTCACGGTGTTGGCGTTGGCCACCACATGCTGGTTGGTGACGATATAGCCGTCGGTGGTCAGGACAAAGCCGGAACCGGCGGAGGCTGTCTCTACGCTCTGCCCAAAGTAATTGGTCCCCGAACTTCCTGTGGTGCTGATGGAAACCACGGAGTTGACGTTGGAGGCGTAAACCTCCGCGTCGGTCATGGCATTCTTCCCATCCACCGCCTTGACGGAGACGGTGGCGGCAGTGCGGTTGGACATGTACACATCGGTGGAATTTCCGCCGCCAGAACCGCTCCACACGGCCACCCCAGCCCCCGCCGCACCGCCAAGCAGGGCGCAGCTCAGGGCCAGAGCCACAATTTTCGCGCCGCCCCGGCTCCTTTTTGCCTTTTTCCCGGAGCCCTCGTCCCAGCTTTCACGGTACGGGGCGTCCACTGCGATCCGGGCGTCTCCCGGCTCGCTGCCGTCTTTGCGATAAGTGTAATGATACAGATTCTTTTCGTCGTTATACATGATAATTTCCTCCTGACGTATATTTCCCGTCGTCTCCTGCCTGTCTTATGAAACAAGTATCACAAAGAGACATGTCGTACAAATGAACGGGATATAAAAAATTTTTAAAGCATAAACAGGTGATCCGCCGCGCTTTTGCGGCACTTCTTTCTTGCACCTTTGAGGGAAGTATAGTATGCTTAGCTTAAAACAGTATGAAAGGACGCATAAAAGTTTGCTGAAAATAGAAGGACTGAAACAGAGGCCCGGACGGAGCCTTAGAGAATTGGTGCGGGAAGCCGCCCGTATTTTGCGCATCGGCGAGCACGAAATCAAAAGCATCCACATCCTGCGCCGCAGCGTAGACGCCCGGGAAGACCCGGAGTTGGTATATACCGTGGCTGTGGAGACGGAAGAGGAAGACAAGCTCCTGCACCGCAGCCGCAATGCAAAAGTATCCCGCTATATCCCCTCCCCTGCCTATGCGCTCCCGAAGCCGGGGTCGCCGTCGGCGACTCCGCCAGTGGTGGTAGGTGCGGGACCGGCAGGTCTGTTTGCCGCACTGCTGCTGGCCCGGGCGGGCTTGCGGCCCATTTTGCTGGAGCGCGGCAAGCCTGTGGAACAGCGTCAAGAGGACGTGGAGCGATTTTTTCGAACCGGAGCGCTGGACCTCCAATCCAACATCCAGTTCGGTGAGGGCGGCGCGGGCGCTTTTTCTGACGGAAAGCTGAACACCGGCACAAAAGATGTCCGCCACCGCTTCATTTTGGAAGAACTGGTTCGCTTTGGCGCACCGGAGGATATTTTAATCGACGCAAAACCTCATGTTGGCACGGATATGCTCCACATCGTTCTCAAAAATCTGCGGCAGGAGCTGCTGGGCCTTGGGGCCGATCTTCGGTTTGCGTCCCAACTGACGGGTCTGCAAACAGAAAACGGCGTTCTGTCCGGCGTTAGCGTGGAGGGCCCTGACGGCGCGTATTCCCTTCCCTGCCGCCAGCTTCTTCTGGCAATCGGTCACTCCGCCCGGGACACCTTTGAAGCCCTCCTTGCCGCGCAGATTCCCATGGAGGCAAAGCCCTTTGCCGTGGGTGTGCGCATTGAGCATTTACAGGCGGACATGGATGGAGTACAATATAAAAAATATGCAGGCCATCCGGGTCTTCCCGTGTCTTCCTACAAGCTCTCCTGCCATCTGCCGGAGGGACGGGGCGTTTTCTCCTTCTGCGTCTGCCCCGGCGGGCAAGTGGTGTCCGCCGCGTCGGAGGAAGGGCGGTTAGTCACCAACGGCATGAGCCGCTTTGCCCGGGACGGGGAGAACATCAACAGCGGATTGCTTGTAAACGTCACGCCGGAGGATTTTGGCGCGGACGGTCCCCTTGCGGGCGTGGAATTCCAACGCAGGCTGGAAGAATCCGCCTTTGCCGCAGGCGGGAGTAAGTACCTTGCCCCGGCCCAGCGGGTGGAGGATTTTCTGGAAAACCGCCCCTCGCAAGGCCCCGGTCGGGTGAAGCCCACCTACCGCCCGGGCGTGAAATGGACAAACCTGCGGGAGTGCCTTCCCGGCTTTGTGTGCGACGCGCTGGCCCAGGCGCTGCCCCTTCTGGACCGGAAGCTTCCGGGCTTTGCCGCAGGAGACGCGGTTTTAACCGCCGTGGAGAGCCGCAGCTCATCCCCCGTGCGCATCCTGCGGGACGAGACGCTTCAAAGCCCGTTGCGGGGCCTGTACCCCTGCGGCGAGGGGGCGGGATATGCCGGTGGAATCCTCTCTGCCGCAGCGGACGGGCTTCGCTGCGCTGAAAAAATGATCGAAGTGCTGTAACAGCGCCCCTCATAAACCAAGAACCCTTTACACTGTAACCTTTCAAGGAGGAATGAAAATGAGCCGTATCATCTGTGTTGTCAACGAATTCATCACCGAAGCCCACAAGCGGCAAATTGACGCCGCGGCTGAAAAGCACGGCTTCTCCGCCCGCTATTACCTCACCAAGGAGGATGCCGCCGGTCATCTTGAAGACTGCGAGGTGCTGTTTGGGCACTGGCGCTCCCTGCTGGCGGAGGCTCCGGGCCTGAAGTGGTACTGCTGCTCCTACGCGGGCGTGGACCCCTATCAGCCGCCGTTTCATTTTCCTGAGGGCGTGCTGCTCACCAACTCCTCCGGGGCCTATGGCGTGACCATCGCGGAGCACATTCTGATGGTGACGCTGATGCTCCAGCGGAAAATGCCGGACTATACCCGCATCATCCGGGAGCGCGGCTGGACCAACGACCTGTCCATCCGCTCCATTCAGGGCAGCCGCCTGACCATACTTGGCACGGGCGATATCGGCACCACCTTTGCAAAGCGCGCCAAGGCGCTTCAGCCTACCAGCATCACCGGCGTGAACCGCAGCGGGCGCAGCCCCGACGGGGTATTCGACCGGGTGGTACCCATGACGGAGGTGGACTCCGTTCTTCCGGAGACGGACATTCTGGTGATGGCTATGCCCTCCACGCCGGAAACCATTGGCTTTATGACAAAAGAGCGCATCTCTCTGCTTTCCTCCAGCGCCATTTTGGTAAACGTGGGCCGCGGCTCCGCCATTGACCAGGAAGCCCTGATGGACGCTTTGAATACCGGGAAACTTGCCGGTGCGGCGCTGGACGTGATGACGCCGGAGCCTCTGCCTGCAGACCATCCCCTGTGGGATACCAAAAATCTGCTGCTGACACCCCACGTGGCGGGCAACATGACGCTGGGCTACACCTGCGATATGACGGTATCCCTGTTCTGCGAGGATTTGGAAAATTATGCGACGGGCAAGCCCCTCGCTCGTCTTGTCGACCTGTCGAAAGGATATTGATATGGAAAACTTTGCGTTCTACTCCCCCACCCTGTTTGCTTTTGGCGACGGAGAAGCCCGGCGCTCCGGAGAATTGGTTCGCCAGTTCGGCGGTCACAAGGT
>NZ_DALZCH010000141.1:0-7058 GCF_031978065.1 Oscillibacter sp. | reverse complement strand
ACTGCATCTTTATCGGCACTGCGGACCTTTCTCAGGACATGGGCCACCCCGGAGACGTCAATCACCCCGATGTGGTTGAAGCTGTGGAAACCGTGCTGAATGCCTGCAAAAAATATGACATTACAGCAGGGATTGTAACCGGGAATCAGGACGCGGCCATCAAGCGGCTGAAGCAGGGCTTCCGGCTTGTCACCTGCATGAACGATCAGGTGTTTTTCCGCACGGAAAGCGCCAAGTGCCTTGGGGCGGTACGCACGGGCTTTGCAGCGCAATAATCTTCGTTAAAATTGATTCAAAAGCCGCAAAAAGCGGGGCGAAATTTTCATTTCGCCCCGCTTCCCTACGCGTTCTTAATATTTTATTGAATTCATTCCCGGAACAGCGCTCTGGCGGCATCCTGTCCGCTGGAAATCGCCAGCAGAATGTTGACCGTATCCGTGACGGCCTGCACAGGCACGGGCAACTCCCGTAGCGCAGCAAGCAGGTCCGTGTCTCCTCTGGTCCCAACGGCAGCCACCACCGTATCAATGCGGTCAATCACCTTAGACTGCCCGTCCTTCAGATAATGCAACGTATCCCCATTGACGGATTCCACTGTTGCGCCCGTTACAATTTGGCAGCCCTTGGCAAGCAGCCGCTCCACCAAAAGCATCCGAGCGGCGGTCCGCTCGTTTTTCTCCAAATAGTCGTCCATTTCGACAATGCTTACTCGCCTGCTGTTGGGGCCGAGGTCGTTGTGGGGATGGATAAGGAAGTCTGCGGTTTCACAGCCCACCGGCCCCCCACCGATCACAACTACGTTGTGTCCGACGGTGACGTTTCCCTCCAACACATCCTGCGCGCTGACCAACTGTGCGGCGCCCTGCAAGAAGCGAGGAAGAACGGGGTCTGCGCCAACGGCCAGAATCACGCCGTCATACCCCTGCGCGGAGATATCACCGGCGGAAATGTTCTTCCCAAGCTCCATGTGCACACCGGCGGCTTCGGTCTGCTCAATGAGATAACGGGTCCCCTTTGCCACATCGTGCTTACAGGGTGGGAAACCGGCCAGATACATCTGCCCGCCCAGACGGTGGGTGCGCTCCATTAGCGTCACCTCATGGCCCTGTCGGGCCGCTTCGGCGGCGGCGGAAAGTCCTGCCGGTCCTCCCCCTATGACCAGCACCTTTTTGGAAGGTACGCTTGCCGCCTGTGGTATTTCCGTCTCCAGTTCGTGCCCCGCCACGGGATTCATGGTACAGCAAACGCTTCCGTCCGCATTGACGGTGGCAAGGCAACGCAGACAGCCGATACAGGGGCAGATTTCATTTCCCCTTCCTTCCTGCGCCTTGTTTGGAAATTCAGGGTCGGCAATCAGCGCGCGGCCAATATAGGCCACGTCGCTTTTTCCCTGTTCAATCACCATGTCGGCAACCCACGGCTCGTTGATGCGGCCGATAAACCCCAGCGGAATACGGATATATTTCCGGATTTTCTCCGCAAGGTCCGCGTTAAATGCCTGCGGAACGCCGGACGGCGCGGTGGTTTTCCATGGAATATCCAGCGAGCCGTTGGACAAATGAATCATGGAAACCCCGGCCTCTTCAAAGCGGCGTGCAATGTAGATTCCCTCAATGAGGGACTGTCCGTCCGGCTCGCCGTCCGTGGCGGACATTCGTACAATGACAGGAAAATCCGAGCTTACTTGTCTGCGAATTTCGGCAATGACCTCCAAGGGCATCCGAAGCCGCCCGTCAACCCCGCCGCCGTATTCATCCACCCGCTTATTGTGCAGCGGAGAAAGGAAATTCCCCAGCAGACCGTGGCGGTGACAGCAGTGAATTTCCACCGCGTCAAACCCCGCCTTTTCCGCCCGCAGAGCGGCGGCGCCGAATTTTAAAACAAATTCCCCGATTTCCTCTTTTGTAAGTTCCCGCGGAAGCTCCGCATAGGCTCTTGCCTCAACCGGAGACGCGGCAACCGGCCTGCGGCCCTCGTTGTACCGGGACAGAGCCGCCGTGGAGGGATGCAGCAGTTGTGCGCCAACTGCCGCCCCGTGGCGGTGCAGCGCGTCGGTCAGCCGGTGAAGCTCTTCAATTTGAGCGTCCTCATAAAGCCCGACATTGCGAAAGGTGCCATAGCGGGAAAGGCGGTCGATCAGGACGCTGGCAATAGTGATGTAACCCGCCCCGCCTCTGGCACGAGCCTCGTAGTAGGCAAGCATTTCGTCTGTCAGACGTCCGCTGGTACTTGCAAGATGGGAAGACATGGGCGCCATAAAAATGCGATTCTTTACATGCATAGACCCAATGTCGATGGAAGAAAAAAGATGAGGATACTGCTTCATAATGTCTCCTTTCATTTTGAAACCGAAGGCTGAGAATAAAGCGTCCAATGCTCTTGACGAAAACCAATAGAACAAAGCCACGCAATGGGAGCGTGGCTCGGAAGGTTTTGCGAATCGCTCCGCAAAATGGGACTGTGCGTCCGCCGGGCTTCTTTCGGATGATAAACAGCCGGGCACCTCAATCTTAAAGAGTAGCATTTTCCGTGCCAATCTCTATATCAGGGGCGGATTGCCACACCTTCCTCTCCTGAAAAAATAGATTTGCTCAAAATCAAATATCTGGTATGCAAATTGCTCTTATACTCTGAGGAAGATTGAAAACAGGAAAACTATCAACGACTTATATCACTGAATGGGAGAATCACAAAATGACAATTACAATTCTGCAATTGCAGTGCTCTTTGCTGGTCATGATTTTGATTGGGACTCTAGGAAAAAAGACCGGAATCATCACGGAGGGAGTCAGCGCCGGCCTTTCAAAAATGATGATCAATTTGATATTGCCATGCAGTGTGTTTTCCGCTTTTTTTGAGCGCATCCCCGACGACATCCTGAAAAACTCCGTTCTGATGATCCTGATTACCATTGCGGTGCATCTGCTTTACATACTTGTCGGCGTATTGCTTTATCGAAAGAAGCCCACCTTGCAGCAGCCGGTGCTGCGTTTTGCCATCCTTTGTCCCAGCGGCAATTTCATGGGGATGCCGGTTATCGGCGGAATCTATGGTGCGGAGGGGATTTTGCTGCTGTCCGTGGCCCTGCTTCCGGCGCGTATTTTTATTTTAAGCATCGGAATTGCCTATTTTGTGGCCGGAAAATCAAGCGGCTGGATGAAACGTTTACTTAAATCACCGCCCCTGTGGGCGGTTGTTTTGGGCCTGCTGGTCGTCTGGCTGAAGATTACCCTGCCCGTTCCGCTGGAAAACGCCATCTCCTCCTTGGGAAACTGTACTACCCCGCTATCCATGATTTTGATTGGCTGCGTCATTTCCGACTTAAAACTGGAAATGTTTTTAAACAAAGAAATTTGGAAGCTCTGCTTTTGGCGGCTGCTGGGAATGCCGCTGATTGTGCTGGCAATGCTCAAGCTGGTCGGAATCACGCAGGCAGCCGTCGCAGGTGTTTCAGTCGTCTTATCCGCGCTTCCGGCGGGCGCGATGACGGTGATGTTTACGAAGGAATATGAAAAGGACGGCTTGCTGGCGGCGGCCTGCGTGATTTCCAGCACATTGCTCTCCATTTTAACGATTCCTCTGGTTTATCTCCTCTGCTTCAGGATTATCTAAACGCTTTTCCTTAAGTATCACGCTGTTTTCCGTATCCATGGCGGACGGCAGGCACGTTTGCGGGGCTGACCTGCTTAAATATTAAGGCAGCCCCGCAATGGTAAAAACCGTCAAGGGAGCAAATTTCGTATTACGTCAAAACCACCTGATCGGAACCCTTCAGCCCAAGTATGCTCCGGACCTCAGACGGTACGGCCAGCTCAATGTCCAGTGCGTCGGCAATACTCCGGACGGCGGTCACCTGCTCAGCATTGGACTGTGCCAAAACGTGGGCGCGAAGATATAGGCTGTCCCCTAGCCCCACACGAACATTGCCCCCCATTGCCAGCGCCGCCGCCGCCATAGGCAGTTGATGCCGCCCCACAGCGGCAGCGCACCAAATGTAGCCGCTCTCCCCCAGCAGCAGGTCAGCGGTTTCCTTTAAAAACAGCAAGTTTTTTACAGAGGCGGGAATGCCGCCTTGAACTCCCAGCACAAATTGCAAATACACAGGCGATTTGACAATTCCGCTTTTTACAAAACAAGCAACATTGTTTAGCATACCGGGGTCGTAAATTTCAAATTGGGGACGCGTTTCATTTGTGTTCATTGCTCGGACAAAGAGTTCCATATTGGCACACGCGTTGGTAAATGCACATCCTCCGGTTTCACGGAAATAAGGCTTTCTCCAGCCAAATCCGGCTAAAATTTTCTCTGAAACATCGGATAAAGCAACATTCATGGAATCGGCATTGCAATCGGCCATTTCCGGCTGCAATTTCGAAATGGCAGTCAATCGCTCTTCCGGAGACATCGTTTGACTTCCACCGGAGCCTACGCAGACAATCATATCGCAGCGCCGCTGAATCCCGCCCACAATTTCGCGCATTTGGGCTATATCCGCATCCGGCTCGCCGGTGCTTGGATTTCGCGTGTGAATATGCGCAACAGAGGCCCCCGCTTCATAGGAGCGAACTGCATCATCTATGATTTGCTGTGGAGTTACAGGGAGATACGGACTCATGCGCGAACTGTACATCACTCCTGTAATTTCCGCCGTAATAAATGCTTTTCTATTTTGTTTCATTGCAAAACCTCCTGTTATAACCTTACTTTGTAAAGCATTTTTTAGGCCAACATTCGTAAAAGCAAAAAAAAAAATTGAAATTTTTTTGAATCTACAAATTCAGAAAAAAAGTCATTAATAAATAGTCATTATGACCAAACAAAATATGCCGACATCCAAAAACGCAAGTTGAAAATGACTTATTTATTTTCATATGATAATCTTAAAGCGGGACTTTCAATAAAGGTATTCAAAGAAATGCAAAAAACGGCCAATCGCATTACGATTGGCCGTCGGCTCCGACAAGCAATAAAGCAAGTTGTTTTTGACTTGTTAGTAAGTAGAAAATTCAATTTTAACTTTTTTTTAAGAAAATTGGGAAACAGAGACATTTGCGAAAAGAATTCAAGCTGTGCTATATTTGATATCAGCAAAAGCGGGGTGTTTTCTCGCAAAATAATGCAAAAGTAGATCGAAAGGAGAAAATGCTGTGTCGGGAATCGAGCAAACGGTCCGACAGGGGCAGGAGCTGCACCAGTATCAGTTACAGCGGCTGGAAGTTCTTGAAATGAGCGGAGATGAGCTGAGTGAATTTCTGAATCAGGCTGAAAACGAAAATCCTTTAATCAATGTCGAGCGGGACCGAAGCGAAATTGAAAAGGAGCTAAGACTTGCCAATTGGTTTAGCCAGCAGCCGGTGTACAGCCGCGGGTTCTATGAACGCACGGTGACCGAGGACATGCCGGAGCCGGAAATCCCCGACAGCCGCACAATGTCCTTGGAGCAGTACCTACGCCTGCAAATCGACTTTTTAAAGCTAACGGGCGCTCAGCAAAAAATGATGAATTTTCTCCTTGGCACCATAGAAGACAACGGGAGACTAAAGATTACCCCGGATCAGGCCGCGGCCTGCTGCAAAGGTGCGGCGGAGGATTCGGAATATTGTCTCGCCCTTTTGCGCGGACTGGAGCCGGTGGGAATCTGCGCGGCCTCCGTTCAAGAGTGCTTGCTGGTCCAACTGCGCAAGCTGCCCCAGCGGTGTGAGACTGCGGAATACTTTGTAAAAAATTGCCTCCAATCGGCAGGAACTCTGTCAATGAGCCGCCTTGCAAGGAAGTGCGGCGTAAAGATTCCTCAGATGGAGCGGGCATTGCGGGTCATTCGCGGGCTGGAACCGTATCCCGGCGCCTGCTTCGCCCCCGCTGAGAGGGCCTATGTCATTCCGGATATCCTGATGCTTCCCAAAGAAAACGGATGGGATATCTGCCTTTGCGACAAATGGAGCGGAAGCATCCACATCAGTCAATACTATATCAATCTGCTGAAGGGGTCCCACGACAAGGAGAATGCCACCTATTTATACGACCGGCTCCGTCAGGCCAAAATGCTGCAAACGGCGCTTGAACAGCGCCGGAAAACGCTTCTGCACCTCTGCGAATTGATACTGGAGCGACAAAGAGCTTTCTTTGAAAACGGGGGGCCCATCGAACCGCTGCTCCTCGGGGAATTGGCACAGGAGCTGCCGTGTCATGAATCAACTGTCAGCCGAGCCCTGAGAGGAAAATATCTGAGCTGTCCCCGAGGGACATTTCCCCTGCGGAAATTTGTTTCGCTCAACGTTGGAAACTCTGATGTTTCCAATGATGGGCTGACCCGAAAAATCAAAGAGCTGATCGCTGCGGAGGATCCCTGCACGCCGCTGAGCGACCAGCAGATTACGGATTTGCTTGCGACAAACGGTTTGAATATTTCCCGCCGGACCATCGCCAAGTATCGGACAGATCTGGGAATTCCCAATGTATTCGCGCGTCGAGTCTGAATAATTCCGCAAATGGAACGTGAAGGAGAGTCTTGCGCCATGAGTAAAGAGTCTTTCAACTGGGATGCATCCTATATTGATGTTCTTCAACTTGCAGACCTAATTCGGCAGCCGGTTCATTTCATCACCCCGGACGGAACCGTGCAGTTTGTGAACCGGGCATGGGAAAACACCTATAAGCTGTCCCGGCAGGAGGTCATTCACCGGCATATTTCCAGTATTAATGAAGTGACAAAGACAATGAATTACTATCTCTCATTAGACGATATTCATCACGAATTGACAGACAGCATTGTGGACCTCGCCTATAACTATCTAAAGGTGCCAACCAATACGCCCGCATGCTTGCAAGCGATTGAAAAGAAGCGCGAGGTTGTGGTTGTCTCTCAGATGCCGGACGGCGGTCAGGTGGTGGTGCGCAGCACCCCCATCTTCAACGACGAAGACTTGGTGCTGGTATTCACACAGATACAGGACCTGACGATGATGTCTAAGTGGAAGGACGAGCTGGAGCAGGAAATTGAAAAAAACAACCGGATGCAGGAGGAATTCCAATACCTGAGAGATAATCAGGCCGCAACC
>NZ_DALZCH010000140.1:0-7137 GCF_031978065.1 Oscillibacter sp. | reverse complement strand
CAGCCACCTTTCCGGAGGTATCGGGTACCTGCTTTACACATACGATGATTTTCATGACTCTCTACCTCCTCAGTTATTTCACGCCCAGGCGGCCGGCAATGACCATCCGCTGGACCTCGGAAGTACCCTCGTAGATCTCGGTGATCTTCGCGTCGCGCATCATGCGCTCCACAGGATACTCGCGGGTATAGCCGTAGCCGCCGAAAAGCTGCACGGCGCGGCGGGTCACATCAGACGCGGTTTCAGCGGCGAACAGCTTGGCCATGGCGGCATCCATGGAGTAATCCTCATGGAGCTGCTTTTTACAGGCGGCGGCATACACCAGATACTGCGCGGCCTGCGTGCGGCAATGCATGTCGGCCAGTTGGAACTGGGTGTTCTGGAACTGGCTCAGCCGTCTGCCGAACTGAACGCGCTCCTTCGTATACTTCACGGCCTCATCAATGGCACCCTCGGCCAGACCCAGAGCCTGCGCGGCGATGCCGATACGGCCGCCGTCCAGCGTCTGCATGGCAATCTTGAAGCCCTTGCCCTCTTTGCCCAGCAGATTCTCCTTGGGCACGATGCAATCTTCAAAAATCAGATCGCAGGTGGAACTGCCGCGAATGCCCATCTTCTTCTCGTGCTTGCCCACGGAGAAGCCGGGGAAGGATTTTTCCACGATGAAGGCGGAGATGCCGTGGTTGCCAGCCTTCTTATCGGTCATGGCGAGCACCACGAGGGTGTCGGCCACGGTGCCGTTGGTGATAAAACACTTGGTGCCGTTAAGTACATAGTGGTCGCCATCCAGCACGGCCATGGTCTGCTGGCCGGAGGCGTCGGTTCCGGCGCCGGGTTCGGTAAGTCCGAAGGCTCCGATTTTCTTGCCGGAAAGCAGGTCGGGCAGATACTTCTTCTTCTGCTCCTCGGTGCCGTGCTCAAAAATGGGGGCGCAGCACAAAGAGGTATGGGCAGAGACAATAACTGCGGTGGTTCCGCAGACCTTGGCCAGCTCCTCCACGCACATGGCATAGGAGAGAACGTCGCCGCCGGCGCCGCCGTACTCCTTGGGGAAATAAATGCCCATCATGCCGAGCTTTGCCATTTTCTCCACGGTTTCCATGGGGAACCGCTCTTCCTCGTCAAGCTCCTCGGCCAGAGGCTTTACTTCAGTTTCGGCAAATTCGCGATACATCTTACGGAGCATCAACTGCTCGTTCGACAGATGAAAATCCATATTTCTTACTCCTTATATTGAATTTACTTGGAATAGTCGTAGAAGCCCTTACCGGTCTTTTTGCCCAGCAGGCCGCCGCGGACCATCTTCCGCAAAAGCAGCGCGGGACGGTATTTGGAATCACCGGTCTCGTTGTAAAGAGTCTCCATGATGGCAAGGCACACGTCCAGACCGATAAAATCGCCCAGAGCCAGAGGGCCCATGGGGTGGTTCGCGCCCAACATCATGGCCTTGTCGATGTCCTCCACGGAGGCAACGCCGGTTTCCACCAGGCCCGTAGCCTCGTTGATCATGGGAATAAGTACCTTGTTAACCACAAAGCCGGGAGCCTCGGCAACCTCGATGGGGTCCTTGCCGATTTCGCGGGTCAGGTTATAGATGTAATCAAAGGTCTCCTGCGCAGTGCTGGCGCCCCGGATGATCTCCACCAGCTTCATGCTGGGGACGGGATTGAAGAAGTGCATGCCGATAACGGGATGCTTCAGTCCGTTGCCCATTTCGGTGATGGACAGAGAGGAGGTGTTGGATGCGAAGATCGTCTCGGGCTTGCACATGGCGTCCAGCTCATTCAAAAGCTCCTTCTTGGTGGCCATGTCTTCCTTGACGCACTCAATGATCAGGTCTGCGTCCGCACAGGCGGACTTTTCTTCCACCAGCACGTTGGCAAGCAGCGCGTCCATTGCCTCCTGCGCCATCTTGCCCTTCTCAACGCGCTTTTTCAGGGACGCCGCCAGCTTATCCTTGTGCTTCTGGGCGGAAGCGACGGAACTTGCGTACATCAGGGCAGTGTGGCCCTTCGCTGCGAAAACCTGAGCAATTCCGCTGCCCATTGTGCCTGCGCCAAATACTGCAACTTTCATGTAAATCCTCCTATTATTTTCACATGTTGATGGGATTTATTTCATAAAGGCCAATACGTCAGCCATTTATAAACGGGTCGGGCTTGCGCTTTTCCACAAAGGCAGCCATGGCGTTTTTCTGGTCCGCCGTCTCAAAACAGGAGCCAAACAGCTTTTCTTCCACGAGCAGCGCCGCGTCCATATCCACCTCAAGTCCGTCGTTCACGGCCCTCTTACAGGCCCGAACGGCAACAGGGGCGTTTCCGGCAATGCGCCCAGCAAGCTTCTCTGTCTCCGCCATCAGCGCCTCAGCGGGATAAACAGCCTGCACCAGACCCACGCTCAGCGCCTCCGGCGCCTTGATGTTGCGGGCCGTATAGAGCAGCTCCTTCGCTTTTCCGGGGCCGATCAGCCGGGCCATACGTTGGGTGCCGCCAAAGCCGGGCGTAATACCCAGCCCCACCTCTGGCTGGCCGAACACCGCTGTGTCCGCGCACAGGCGGATGTCGCAGCTCATGGCCAGCTCGCAGCCACCGCCCAAAGCGAAGCCGTTTATCGCGGCCACAGTGGGCACGGCAAGGGTTTCCAGCTTGCGAAACACGTCGTTTCCCTGTTTGCCGAAAGCCTCGCCCTCCGCTTTTGTCAGATCGCGCATCTGCGCGATGTCCGCCCCTGCCACAAAGGCCTTCTGTCCCGCTCCGGTGATAATCAGACAGCGGACAGACGCCGGGTCGATTCGATCCAGCGCCTCGTTTAACTGAGAAATTACTTCGCCATTCAGTGCGTTCAGCGCCTCGGGACGGTTAATGGTCAGAACCGCCACTCCTCCGGCTTTCTCCTCCAATTTTACAAACGCCATATCTTCCTCCTCCAATACTTGTCAAAGGTCAAAGGCACCTGCCCTTTGGGAATGCAGACTTTGCTAAATTACTCACAATGTTTATTATAGTTTCTCCCGCCCCAATTAGCAACCCCCAATCGTGGAAGAAATCTAACAATTCTTGCTTTTTTACATTTCATACAAATTCGTTGCGTAATTTTATGCGATTGTGTTAAGGGGTTAACAGATGCAGGAAGTGCGTCTTTTTTTGCAGGGTCGGATTTTTACCGATTTCCTGCATTTACAAGGGAAAAAAAGCATGCTATAATAGCCCGGAATTCATAATTTTTACGCAATTTTACAGCAGTGCGGCGGCACGGAAAGCGCGACTTCCGTCTGCTTTTACAACTGAGAGGATGTATCCTGATGCGAATGAGAAAGAAAAAAAATTTAGTCCCCCGCATGGAGCAGTGCGCTGCGCTGCTGATTTCAGACCCCTATTCCATGCGCGGACAGTGGCGGACGCTGAATCCGGACGCACGGGAGCTGCGGGTGGAGCTGGGCTGCGGCAAGGGGCGGTTCACCGCTCAGACCGCCGCCGCAGAGCCGGACGTGCTGTTCGTCGCGGTGGAGGTGGTGCCGGACGCGATGGTGGTTGCCATGGAGCGGTGTCGCACGGAGGGCCTTGAAAACGTCTTCTTTGTAGACGCAAACGCCGACCAGCTTCCCTCCTTTTTTGAGCCCGGCGAGGTGAGCCGCATCTACGTTAATTTCTGCGACCCGTGGCCTTCCAACCGGCATGCCAAGCGCCGCCTGACCCACGGGAATTTTCTCAAACTGTACCGTCAGGTTTTGCGGGAGGACGGGCAGGTCCACTTCAAAACCGACAACGCCCCTCTGTTTGAGTTTTCCGTGGAGGAGTTTCCCCAATTTGGCTTCACGCTGTCGGAGGTCACCTGGAATCTCCACGAAAACGGTCCTGTGGGCGTGATGACGGATTACGAAGAGAAATTCCACGGACTGGGAACGCCCATTAACCGGCTGGTTGCCACCATCGCGGAGTGGACAGAGCCGGAGCCCTCTTTGGAGGAGGAAACGCAGGAAGACGGGACACCGGAGGACGACGCCGCTCTCTAAGACGAAAAATAAGAAAATAGCGGCTTTTCCCGTTTTTTGGAAAAGCCGCTGCTTCTTTTTTATGGCAATTCTTAAATTGGAAGAGGCCCACCCAAGAAGAGAAAGACAGCAGAAGACAGCAAAAAAGACGGACATCCGAATGGATGTCCGTCTCCGTGCTTTTATGGGTAAATTATGCTTTTACGCTGCCTTTTTCGCCATTTCGGCCAACTGTGTGAAAGCGGCGGCGTCGTTGACAGCCATCTCGGCCAGCATCTTGCGGTTGATGGTCACGCCGGTGGTCTTCAGCCCGTGCATGAAAGTGGAATAGTTCATGCCGTTGAGCTTGCAGGCCGCGGAAATACGGGTGATCCAAAGCTGACGGAAGTCGCGCTTTTTCAGGCGGCGGCCGGTGTAAGCGTAGCTCAGGGACTTCATGACCGCCTCGTTAGCGATTCTGAAGTGCTTGGACTTGTCGCCCCAATAGCCCTTGGCCAGCTTCATGATCTTATTTCTTCTCTTACGCGTCATCAGCGCGCCTTTTACTCTTGCCATTTCAAATTGCCTCCTATTCTAACCGTTCAGTATCTTATTTGTAGGGGATCATCTTGCGGATCGCATCCACATTGGTCTGGTCCGCATAGGTGCCGGCACGGAGGTGGCGGGTGCGCTTAGCGGTCTTCTTGGTGAGGATATGGCTCTTGAACGCATGGGCGCGCTTAACCTTTCCACTCTTGCTCAGGTTGAATCTCTTCTTCGCGCCACTGTGGGTTTTCAGCTTCGGCATAATTAAAATCTCCTTCCGTGTGTTTGACAGAATCTGTTTATTTACCAGTTTTGGGAGAGAGGAAAATGGACATCATCCTGCCCTCCAGTTTGGCGGTCTTATCCAATGCGGCGGTCTCGGCGCACTGCTCGGCAAACCGGGCCAGCAAGGCTCTGCCAATATCGGTGTGGGCCATCTCACGTCCCCGGAAACGGACCGATACTTTGACGCGGTTTCCCTCGTCAATGAACTTCTGGGCATTTTTCAGCTTGGTGTTGAAATCCCCGATGTCGATGCCGGGAGACATGCGAATTTCCTTGATTTCCACCACGTGCTGATTCTTCCGGGCTTCTTTTTCCCGCTTGCTCTGTTCAAACCGGAATTTTCCATAGTTCATCAGCTTGCACACGGGCGGCTTGGCCTGAGGTGAAATCTTCACCAGGTCCACACCCTGCTCGTCGGCGATCTTCTGCGCGTCGGCGGAGGGCATGATGCCCAGCTGCTCGCCGTCGGCTCCGATCAAACGGATCTCCTTGTCCCGGATCGCCTCGTTCAGTTCATGCTCTACCATGCTAATAGTCCAAGCACCTCCATTCAAAAATCGCAAAAAAACGCGGGCGCCCGCTGGGCATCCGCGTAACTCTCCGAACAAACGTCAATCCCTCAATGCGGAACGCGCCTGTCAACAAACCGCCGTTGGCGGCCTGAGTACGGTGTTAACCTCTTTGCCAATGGCGGGAGGTGGAGCGGATGCACCCGGCTCACTTTATTTTGCTTTGTTATTTTATCAGTATCGGTATGATTTGTCAAGCGCCAACGTGTTTTTTTTAAATTTTATTTACTGCGGCAGTAGGCATACATAAATTCGAGCGAACGCGGGAGACTATTTCTCGTACTCAGCAAACCGAAGGGAGGTGTGCAGTATGGCACAGAACCGTGAGAACAACCAGCAGAACCAGCAGAATCAGCAGCAGAAGCAGAATCAGCAGAATCAGCAGAATCAGCAGAATCAGCAGCAAGAGAATCAGCGGAATCAGCAGAAGAATCAGCAGCAGAACCAGCGCTGATTTCTTCGGAGGTCGTCGGGGAGCGGGCATTGCCCCCCGACGGCTTCCGCATTTTACGGCGCGGAGCCCATTTTTCCGAAAGGGTTGCCGCCGAACCTCCTCCGGCGAAACAAGCTCTTGCGGTTTTAAACGCAACGTGGTATCGTGATAAATATTATATTGTGTGCGCCGCGCGCGGGAGGAACCTATGAATCCGTCAAGAAAGACCACGCTGGGCTATGTGTTCGCCCTGTTCACCGTGCTGGTTTGGGGGGCCACCTTCATCGCCAGCAAGCAGCTTCTCGTTTTTTACACTCCTGCCCGCATCATGCTGATGCGGTTCGTCCTGGCCTACATCGCCCTTTGGATTATCCGCCCCCGGCCCCTGTTGCTGCCTTGGAAAACAGAGCTGCGCTTTGCCGCTTTGGGAATCGCGGGCTGTTCGATTTACTTTCTCACGGAAAACACCGCCCTGCTTCATACCACGGCGGCCAACGTCAGCATCATTGTGTCCGCCGCTCCGATTCTCACAGCCGTCATCGCCCACTTCGCCACCGACGAAAAGTTGCACCGAAATACGCTTTGGGGCTTTCTCGTGGCCTTTTCCGGCGTGGTTCTGGTGGTGTTCAACGGGGCGTTTGTCCTCCGGGTCAGTCCCAAGGGAGACATTCTCGCCCTCCTGTCCGCCTGCTGCTGGGCAACATACTCCGTGATGCTGCGCAAAATGCCTCCGGAGCTGGACCCCATTCTGGTCACCCGGCGAACCATGCTCTGGGGCCTCATTACCGCCATTCCCATGGCAATTTCCGGCGGAGCGTTTTCTCTTGCTCCGCTGTCCGGGCCGCTGCCCCTGTTCAACATTCTGTTTCTGGGGCTGATCGGCAGCGCCCTTTGCTATGTGCTGTGGGGGAAGGCCTTTACGCTGTTGGGGGTCGTCTCCACTAACAACTGCCTGTATCTGATTCCCTTTGTCACCATTGTCATGGCGGGGCTGACGCTGAAGGAGCCCATCTCTCCGGCAGCGGTGGCGGGTGCGGTGCTGATTACCGCCGGCGTGATTCTGGCCCAGCGGCGGAAAGTCCCCGCTCCGTCTCAGGATGGGCAGGAATTCCCTCTGCAAACCCCTCTGGAGACTCTTGTTAAGGATACCTCGGAGGAGGCATAACATGCATCTATAAAAAGGAGGAAGCCGCGGCGCGGCCTCCTCCTTTTGCCGTTTAACGACTTTATGCCGCATCACAGCTCTGTAAATTCAAGGACTTCCTTCGTCCGCTCAAACTCCTCATACCGCAGCCCCCGGTCCTCCAGTTCCATCTCCCCCACCTGATGGTCAT
>NZ_DALZCH010000139.1:0-7259 GCF_031978065.1 Oscillibacter sp. | reverse complement strand
AAATTGTCAGGACCAGCGCCGCGCACAGCGTAACCGCAACAACAGCCAGCCACATGCACCGCTGCCGCCATTGTCTGGCGAGACGGGCCTTTTCACGCGTCCTGCGGCGCAGCTCCGTAGCAGTGTCGTCGCTGATGCTGTGCAGAGCCGCAACAAAACGGCAATCCTGCTCAAGCTTGTCCATGCGTGCAGTAAGGCCGCGGGCGTATTTCTCTGATTTTTGGCTCATTTTTATTCCTTTCTAATTTCCTCCCGGATGGATTAACCATCCGGGAGGGCGAACACCGCCAAACCTTTCAGCCTTTAGTGATTATGTTGCCTCTGGAACCTTCAAAGCTCCAAGCCTCGACATTTCTTTGGCACACCTACGGCAAACTTGCACACCGTGCATATCACTAACGCCGCTGATGCTGCCGCAAAACACACACCCAGGCTGATGTTTCCGGCAGACAATCCGCCGTCCATCTGTAAATACCTCCAGGAAATCTCCTTTTTGAACTTCAATTGCCTCTCGGAGCCCTTTAGGAATTACTACCCGCCCTTGCGGATCAAGGCCCCTAACTGCGCCGATCATTTTCTTTTTCAAAATCACCAATCCTTTACTATTTATTTGGCTGTGTATCTGGCGATGTCCGATATACATATTTTGCCATATAAGCAGTTAAAATGGTGATTACTGTCGTCATTGGCCTTGCAAAAATTTCTCAAATGCTTGTCGCGGAATAATATACACGTATCGACCAGACTTCTGCCGGTACGCAATACCAAAAGGCAATTCGCCGGTTCTAAGACCATGCTCAATTGTTCTGGTTGCCCTTCCTAAAATTTGCGACGCCTCTCGCGGAGTAATGACTTCTTTAATCTGGTTCATGTGTCCTCCTTTCTGTGGCTTGTCCTTTCGCCACGAGAATGGTAAAATGTGGGCGAAAGGAGGTGAAAATTATGTTTAGTATGGCCAAAGAAGAACTTATAGCACGAATATCCGCAACTGTGGATACCTCAAATAAAAATGGACAGCCAACAGTTGAAAACAAGCTTATACTTCTAGCGCCATGCGGAATGGTGGCTTGTAGTGAATCCGAAATTATTCCGTGGGAGAAGCTCAAAGAGCGTGGTGAGATTAATTTCTTCGATTTAGGTTTGTCGTGCACATTTCCAGAGCACGCGGATATTTCTCAAAAACTTGGAGAGCCGGAACTCTTCATTTACTGCAAGGACGCAGAAATAACCACATACTCTGGGACGCATTTTAACGCTCAGTACCTATGCCTTTCTCTAAAAGACATCTTTGGATTTTCTGCCGGTTCTTCGTCAATACAGAAGAATTAATCTTTCCGCAATTAAAACTCACTGAAATCTGCCGCTCTTGTAATGCAACTACGAGGGCGGCGATTTCTTTTGGCTCGCCGGTAATTGTAATCATGTGTCCTCCTTTCCCGAACGCAAAACGTCATTGATTTTACGACAGTAATTGCTGCGCTAAGCGGACGCAAAGCACAACATATGGTGTATTTACAATTTGTTTACATCTTTATATTGTGGTTTTCTTTTGTTTGCTGTATAATTCTCCCATAGAAGAGGGCGATGTCTCTTGCCCTCTAATTTCTAAGAAAGGAGGATTTGCCTAATGGGAAATTTGTACAAGCCTGGCGAGGACAATAAGCCCGGCGGAACCTATACCGAAGTGGGCCCTCGCGGTGGTCAGGTTGATGACCCCAGAGTTGTTCACATTGATCCCGGCGACCGCCTGCCGCCGACGCAAGAATCCGGACATAAGTGGGAAAAGAAATAATTCTGTCATTAGGGCTCCTGTTACCGCAGGAGCCCTAAATTTTTGTCACAACTCTCCATACTCAGAAACTGCACTCGAATAAGCTGCCTGAAGCCCTGTCCCTGCGTACCGATTTTCGCTCACCCTGCACTTTGCAATGCAGTGGTGCATCAGCCATTTTCCCCTCCATTTTCATATTCTCTCAGCGCCTCCTCGCTGACACGGTAGCCCTTCGGCATTTTAATTGCCTCCAGCCGTCCCTTGCGAATCCAATCCCAAACCGTAATGACCTTTACGCCATAGCGCTCTGCGACTTCATCGCACGTATACAACTTACCCAAAATAGAACCTCGCTTTCTGTATGAATTTATGCTTGTGTTTACTTGTGTTTAGTGGTATTCTTAGTTTACTAAGAAAAATAAGCATACTGATACCACCAAGCATCTTCCGCATTGCCATGCGTTATGATACTTGTACCATCCTGCCTGTTTGGTATGGTCACAGTATAGCTTCGTTTTCTAAGAAAGTCAAGTGCTATTATTTAGTTTTCTAAGTTTTAGCGCAATGCACAAGAAAGCGGGGAAATAATGGACGCTTACGACAGAATTGAAAAATTGATGCTTGAACACGGCGAGAAAGCAAGTGACCTTGCAAAAGCAACCGGCATGTCTACGGGTCTGCTATCGCAGTGGAAAAGCAGAATGCAGAAGCCATCGGCCACAAAACTGGCAAAAGTCGCTGCCCATTATGGGGTTACCACTGACTACCTTCTTGGGAATCAAACTCTTGGAAGTGAATTGCAAAAAATAATAGAAAGCGAAAGTGAGCGGCTCGGCATACCCGAAGATGAGCTTACTCAAGTATTTTTAGCCAGAAAGCCCGTCTCGGATGAGAGCATCAAACTTAACCGAGAGAATGTTGCCCATTATTTCGATACCTTGTACTCGCAAAAAGAAAACGCCCCCATCGATGCTGTCGATGAAGACCTGAGAGATTATTTGGACGAGCTGCGCAATCGCCCCGAAATGCGAATGCTTTTTTCAACCACAAAGAACGCCACAAAAGCGCAAATTGAGGCCATCGTGAAAATGGTAGAGGAGATGCAGGGAGATAGGTAAGTATTATGAGAACATCGACTACTGGGTCAGGTATGTGGAGTTCCCGAATACCGCCAGTCCATCCCTTGCCGTCTCAAATGGAGATGGCACATTCAGCATCTACATTAATACGCTGTTCTGTGAGGCAAAGCAACGCGAAAGCCTGAGACACGAGATAGAGCACCTGACAGAGGAGCATTTTTTCCGGGACGATCTGACAATTGTGCAGATCGAGCATGAGGCCTGCGGCGTCAGATGCGCCCCGCGTAAACGGCAGCGGCGTATCCCTGACGTATTATTTTGCCATCCTCCAGATAAAATAGCGCTTTTCCATAGCCTTGAGAGCCTCAATAGTTACTCGCGCAGATTCGCCAGGCAATGGAAGCGGGAACACGCACGGAAACTATAAAAATGGAGATTCCTTGCATTGACCGACGCTGAAATAGATTTATTTCACCGCACTGCCGACATCATTTCCAGAACCGCCTACCGTGGGCGCCCGATACATATTAGATTTACGTGTCCAATTTGCCGCGGGTCCGCTGAAATCATTCGCAGAAGCCCATTACACGGCAGGGCATATTGCGAGACGTGCGGAGTTGCTATTGCGCGAGGGAATATACCGATGGAACCCCTATACCCGAATGTACAAACACTGTGGGATGAGCTGGGACGATGAAGCGGACAATCTAACATTTCGGGTATTGTGGCTTATGTAACCAACCGCCGGAGGACGGTAAAAATAGATTGTAGGAGGAAAAAGAAAATGATTGATCTTGGGAGAGACGAGGAAATTGTAACACAAGCAAAGGTGCATTGGGCCTGCCTGATTCCGCACATTCTGCTGCTGTTCGTGTATGGTCTTGGGATAATTACAGGTGCTCCGGTTTTAATTAGAATGTTTACCACCGACATGTACATAACCAGCAAACGCCTCTATGGTAAAGTTGGTTTGATTAACACCAAGACTCTTGATACTCCGCTCAATAAAGTTAATACAGTATCCATTGAAAGCGGGCTACTTGGGAAGATTTTAGGGTACGGAACTATCCACATTACATCATCCTCTGGAAGCTATGAGTTTAAATCCATTAAGTCCCCGGAAGTATTTAAGGCTGCACTGCTTGAAGAGATTGATAAATTTGACGAAAAACGCATTAAAAAGCAAGCTACCGAGATGGCAGCGGCAATGAAGTCTTAATAAAATAGGAAGAACCGCCCCGGTGTTCGAGCACCGAAGCGGTTTTGAGGGCAGATGCTTTGTAGGCCGTCTGCCCTCTTATCATATCAGATTTGGAGGAAAATGCAAGATGAAACAAGCGACCTATGGCGACGGCTCTTTATATCAGCGGAAAGACGGGCGCTGGGAGTACCGCGTGCGCATTGGCACAAAATCCAGCGGCGACCCAGATTATAAATCCTTTTACAGCCGCGATAAAACGGGTCGCTCTGCCAAAAAACAATTTATTGACTGGCAGCGCGAACGGGACCAGCAAAAAATAGAAGTAAACCAAACTGTCGCGTCATGGTCCGAGCAGTGGTTAACGACTTATAAGCAAGGGCGCGGAACCTCTGGCGGAAACTATAAAAACTACTGCGTATATGTTGAGAACCATATTGTCCCACACATTGGTAATTTAATGATGGGGGATGTGCGACAGGCCCACATCGAACAGATTTATAGGTCCGAGGCCAAGTTATCTAACAGTGCTCTCAACTATATTAAACTCTGCCTCCGTGGGATTTTTAAATCAGGGTTGAAAAATCACCTTTGCACAGAGGACCCCACAGAAGATACTACCCCTGTTTGGCACGCAAGCAAAAGCCCGGAATATTTCAGCCGTGAGGAAATGGAAAATCTGCTTGACTACATCCCGCGCGACAAAGATGGATATTTGGCTGAGGGCCTGCTTTATACCGGCCTGCGAATAGGAGAGGCTTGTGCGCTGACATGGGACGACTACGACGGCTCCACCTTGTTAGTGCATCGCAATGCCGCCAGAACAGACGAAAAAGGGATGAAGTATTTTATTAAAGAGTGCCCAAAAGGTAAAAAGCCCCGCGAAGTCGTCTTAGATCCCGCAGGCGTCGCACTCTTCGAAAGGCTTCCCCGTACCTCGAAGTGGATATTTGCGGGTGATGGAAGCAGTTTTATGAGTCCTGACCTATACCGCCGCCGGTATTACCGTTTTATTGATCGGCTCAATGCAGGCCTTGCCGCTGAATGGGTGCAGCAAGGCAACCACAAGGAGGATGAAGAGCCACCCTACGTCCGCAAGTTATCCCCTCATAAATGTCGGCATACTTATGGGAGCTACTTGCTAGAGGGATGCCATAACCTCCGCACAGTACAAGACCAATTGGGGCATAGTCGAGTTACTACTACGGAAATTTATACACACAGCGATATAAAGTCGCGTAAGATCGATGTCAGCAAATTAAAGTTCTAGTTTCAAGAGTACCGTCAACTTGCCGTCAAACGCTCATAAAACCCCGATAAACATTGCAATTGCTGTGGTGAGGCTTAGACTGTAAATCTGTTGTCTACGACTTCGATGGTTCGAATCCATCTTCCCCCACCATTGCGCTCACATGTTTTTCGGAACATGTGAGCGCTTTTATTTTGGAAAAGCCCTCGCGTATCTGGAGAAATTCGTTCATCACGCAGTCGGTTTACTTTCAAGAACTCTCTTGCGCCGGTTTCCACACCCCGACGGTCCGCCTGCTTCCATAGCTTGTCCCACAGCTTTTCCCCGTTTGTTACCCTCTGCAATTCACAAGAACTCTGTGAACAATCCCAAGGTATCACAAATATAATGTTTTGTCAAGGCACATTTTACAAGTTTCCTGTTTTTTATAATTGACAAAGCCAAAGAAAACAGATAGGATAAAGAAAAATCAGATTATGTTGAAAAACTGCGGGGAGGCGCGCCACATGGGATTTGGAGAACGGCTGCGGGAGCGGAGAGAGCAGTTGAATATGTCCCGCCGGGAACTGGCGGAGGCGCTGGGCGTGACGGTTTCCGCCATTGGCAATTACGAAACGGGAATCAGCTTTCCCAAGGAAGAGGTGCTCCTGCGCCTGTTTGACAGCCTGCGGGTAGACCCAAACACGCTGTACCGGGACCACTTCCGGGGCGGAAAAAGCGTTTTGAGCCACGACGAGCGGGAGGTTTTAGACCAGTACCGAAGTCTTTCCGCCGTGGGGCGGGACACGGTGCGCTCTGTGCTGGGGGCGCTGTGCCAGTATCAGGACGAGCTGGAACTTGCCCAGCCTCAGCTTGCGGAGCGGCGCATCCCCCTGTATTGCAGCCCGGCGGCAGCGGGCTTTGCGGCGCCGGTATTCGGCGAGGATTTCGATTATGTTTCCGTGGGCGGGGACGTACCGCCCGCAGCGGAGTTTGCCGTGCACATCCGGGGCAACTCCATGTCCCCCTGGATTGCCGACGGAGCGGTGGTCTATGTGAACCGGGACCCGCTGCAAGCGGGGGACATCGGCATTTTCTGCGTGGACGGGGAAATGGTGTGCAAGCAGTATTACCGGGACCCCATGGGGACGGTGTACCTGTTCTCTTTGAACCGGGCCCGCTCGGACGCGGACGTGGTGCTCACCGCCGACAGCGGGCAGACGCTGGTGTCCTTTGGCCGCGTGATGATGCATAAGCTGCCCTTGCCGAAACGGGGCGGATAACCCGCGGCATGTTACCCGGCTGCTTGTTGTGCCGCCGAAACGCAGCGCGCGTGCATGGAGGTGAATGATGAGTTGTTTGACGACACTGACCCGGGCGTTTCTCACGCGGTCATTTCGCCCGTTCCGGTTTCAAAACGAATATGACGAGACCCTGCCCTTTGTCGACAGCAAAAGGCTGGGCCTGTATGTCCACATTCCCTTTTGCAGGCAGCTCTGTTCCTTCTGCCCCTATTGCAAGGAGCTGTACGACGAGGCACTGTGCGACGAGTATATTGACTGCCTTCTTCAGGAAATTCATTTGGTGGGCGGGCAGACGCAGGAGAAAAAGCAGGCCACCAGCCTGTATTTCGGCGGCGGAACGCCTGCGCTTGCCGTCCGGCGAATTGGAGAAGTTGTGTCCGCACTGAAAGAGCATTTCATCATTACGGAGGGCATCGGTCTGGAGCTTCACCCGGACAATGTGAACGTGGAGACGCTTTCGGCCTTGCGGCAAGCGGGCGTTACGAAAATCAGCATTGGGATTCAGTCCTTCGGAGATAAATTTCTGGGGATTTTGGGGCGCAAGAGATTTGACCCGGAGCGTCTTTCTGCCGCGCTGCGGGCCGTTCCCTTTGAAACCGTGTCCATGGACTTTATTTTCGCCCTGCCGGAACAGACGGCGGAGGATTTAAAGGCGGATTTTGCAACGGCCTATTCCATC
>NZ_DALZCH010000138.1:0-7376 GCF_031978065.1 Oscillibacter sp. | reverse complement strand
TGTTACTTATCATAGCACGTTTTAGAGAAGAAGGAAATGGGTTTTTCGGTCCGTATAGAGAACATCGGGCGGGGACGCAAAGCGTCCCCGCCCGATGTTTCCTTTAGAATGGGAATGAAGCGATCAGAGATCGTCTTCTTCTCCCAAAACAAAGCTGTCTACCAGTGTTTTCAAGGTCTGCGCCTGTGCGGAAAGCTCTTCGCTGGCGGCGGCGCTTTGCTCGGCGGTGGCGGAGTTGTTCTGCACCACAGAGGCAATCTGGTCGATGCCTGTGGTAATCTGCCGGGCGAAGTGGGCCTGCTCGTCGGAAGCTTGCGCAATGTTGCAGATCTTCTTGTTAATGGACTCGGTATGCTGCACCACAGCGCCCATGGATTTGGCGGCGGTATTGGCAATGTGCGTGCCTGCCTGAATGGAGGTCAGTGCGTTTTCAATCAGGGCGGTGGTGCTTCTGGCGGCCTCGGCGGATTTTCCGGCGAGATTACGCACCTCGTCTGCCACCACGGCAAAGCCCTTGCCCGCCGCGCCCGCGCGGGCGGCTTCCACCGCCGCGTTCAGGGCAAGAATATTGGTTTGGAAAGCAATGTCGTCGATGGTTTTGATGATTTTCCCAATTTCATCGGAGGTGGCTTCGATTTCCTGCATAGCAGCGGTCATTTCCGCCATGCGGGCGTTGCTCTCGGAGATGCAGGCTTCGGTTTCCGCAGAGATGGAGCTGGCCTCGGCGGCATCCTGTGCGTTCTGGCGGACCTTGGCGGACAGCTCCTCAATGGCGGCAGCCAATTCCTCAGTGGAGCTGGCCTGTTCTGTGGAGCCCTGAGAAAGCGCCTGCGCGCCGTTAGCCACCTGCTCGGAGCCGCTGGACACTTCGTCCGAGGCCTGGCGGATATGCAACATGGTGCGGGTCATCGTTACCTGAATAGACATAAGCGCATCCTTGATTTTGGAAAACTCCCCTGTGTAGTCGCAGACCAAGGTGAAGCGCATATTGCCGGTGGAGAGCTGTTTCAAAACATCGGTAATCTCATTGATATAATTCATATAGGATTTCAGGCGGTCCACCGTGGCGCGCATGGAAAGGGCAAGTTCGCCAATCTCATCCCGGCTGGAAACCGAGAGTTCCACATTCAAGTCCCCATCGGCAATCTGAACCGCAGCGCGGTGAAGCTCACGCAGCGGGCGGACCAGCCTGCGGCTAAACAGCAGGGAAACAGCGGTGATGACGGCGACAAGCACAAGCGCCAGAAGAACATTGGACTGAATCATCCGCGTGGTGTCGGCATAGGCGGCGGATCGGTTTTGAATGGTAACCACGGCCCAGCCGTCGGACCCGCCGGGGAGAGAAATGGGCGCGTAGGCGTAAATCGCATTTTCGTCTGCTTGCTCCTGAATGCCGCTTTCACCGCTCAGAGCAGCAGCGGTCAGAGCCTTCAGCGCAGAGGAAAGCGCAAAATCCTCCTGAGACTCCTGATCGCCTGTGACCACCGTTTTGACGCCGGTTAGATAGTTGTACATTTCGGCCACCTGTTCCGCGTCCGGATGGGCCACCACGACGCCCTCTCCGTCCACAATGACGGAATAGGTGTCCTCCGTGTTATAGTCGTCCACAATCTCTTGAAGCTTTTCAAGGCTCAAATCGCAGCCCAGAACTCCCGACATCTGCTTGTCCGGGCCGGGGGCGTAGACGGGGTAAATGATGGAAGAGACGGCGCTTTTCGTATTGATGTCCAGATAGGACTTGGTGATGAAGGGCTGAGAGTCGGACATGATCTGCTTGAACCACCAGCGGTCTGCCCGGTTGCCAAGATTTCCGGAGCTTCGGGCGGTCTGCTCTCCGTCGGTACCCTGCTGATAAAACAGAATAAAATATGGGTTGTTTTCAAGAGTGGTGACCAGCGCACCGCGTTGTGCCTCCGGGTTCGGATAGCGAAGATCGCCGCTGTATGCAAGGACTTCGGCCACGGCGTAGGCCTTGTTCATGTATTCCGAAACCTGCGCCGCAACCCCGCCGGTCTTGCTCTCCAGAAGCCGATAGGAAGAGGTGTGCCCGGACGAGGTGGTGATAAAGCCGCCGATGAGGTTGGAAAGCAGCAGGGAGCCGACGCAGGATAAGACCGCCAAAAGGACAATCCGACTCTGAATGCCGGACCGGCGGACCCGCTTTTCTCGGCTTTTTTGGGGCTTTGCAAAAGCATTCTCTTTCAAAACAATACCCTCCCAAATCAATTTGCGTTTGGGCATTTGGAAATGCTCAAAAACAGGGGGACAGCCCACAACGCTGTCCCCCGTAAAGATTATGAGTTTCCCGCGTTCGCGGATGTAATCGCGAAAATGCCCGGGTGACTTTTTGCATTATACCATGCAATACCAAAATTCGACAAGTATAAAATGAAAAAAATAATGCAATTTTCATAAATTCATGTCACAAAAAGTGCATATGTGAGATAAAATGACGTAAAGCCCGGTTTAAAAGAGTGGACTCAGCCTTGCTATTGGGGTAAAAATGGTGCTTCCAATGCAAATTCTTCTTTGGCCTGCTGGAGAATTTTCCGATCTGCCTTGGAGGCAAGCTGTGTCTCGTCAAAGGCGGCAAAAAGGTCCGGACGGCGGGCCATGGTGCGCTTATAGCTCTCCTTCTTCCGCCAGGCGGCAACCTTGGCGTGGTCGCCGGAAACCAGAATGGGAGGAACCTCCCGTTCGTGCCACACGGCGGGGCGGGAGTATTGAGGATGCTCCAGAAGGCCGTCCCAGTGGGACTCCTCCGTGAAGCACTCCTCATCCGGCAGAACGCCGGGAACCATACGGCATACTGCGTCGCACACCGCCATGGCGGGAATCTCCCCGCCGGTGAGGACAAAATCGCCCATGGAAAGTTCCTCGTCCACGCACTCGTCCAAAAATCGCTGGTCCACACCCTCGTAGTGTCCGCAGACCAGAATCAAATGGTCGTACCGCTCCTTCAGTTCCCGGGCCACCGTCTGGGTAAACACCCGCCCGCAGGGGGAGAGATAGATGGTGCGTCCGGGGCCAAAGGTTTCCGTCACGTAGGCCCAGCAGCGGTAGAGTGGGTCGGCCTGCATCACCGCGCCCCGGCCCCCGCCATAGGGGTAATCGTCCACCTGCATCTGTTTATTGGTGGTATATTCACGAATCTGGTGGGACTTTATGACGATAAACCCGCGTTCCTGCGCCCTACCCAGAATGCTGACGTTCAGCATGGCGTCCACCGCCTCGGGAAACAGAGTCAGAATGTCAATCCGCATCGGTTTCCATTCCTTTCAGAATGTGGACCAGCATTTCATTCGCGTCTAAATCCACGGACTTGATGAAAACCTCCGGCACGGCGGGAATGAGGTAGGTGTGCGTGCCTGTCACCGTGTAGACCTTGCTGGCGGGATAGTCCTCAATCAAGGTCAGCTTGCCGAGAAGCTCGCCGGTGTCGGCATTTTTCACGTTCATGCCAAGAAGCTCGTCGTCAAAAGGCTCGCCGTCCTCTGTATCCTCCCGACGGATGAAGACAGGCTGCTCCTTATAAGAAAGAGCGGCGTTCATGTCGTCCACGCCGGGGAGCTTTAAGAGGACAAAGCTTTTGTGGACGTGATTTGCGGTAGGGACGATGGGAGTCTTGTCCTTGCCTAAATAAAAGGTTTCAAAGTCGGTGAGATAGGCGGGGTCGAAGCCTTGAGGCAGCAGTCGCACCTCGCCGCGGATACCGTGGGCATTGACAATGCGGCCGATTTGAATAAATTCCAGTTTCATTTGTAACTCCTTCCGGAAGTTTCACAGGATAATATAAAAGTATTATACCCAACCCACGCCAGATTGACAAGGGGCGGGAAGGCACGGAGCAATTCAGCCCTTTTCCGTCCGGCGGCGGACCTCCCGGACGGCGTGAAGGAGAAATTCCTCCGGTGTGGGTACGTTGTCGCTCCGCAGGACGGCGTTTTGTGCCCGGACGGTTTCAGCGGTGCGGGATGGGTTTTCGTAAGCGATATTGAGGGCGGACTGCATATCCCGACGAATTTCTTCCGTCGTGACACCATGTTTTTTGGCAAGCTGGCGGTAAACTTTTCGATTCATTTTTAATCTCCTTTATTGTGTGGTATTCCACACAATAATAACAGAGATTTTTCATATACTCAACACATATGTGTGATTTTCCACACAGCTTTGGAGTGATATGTGATGAATCAGAAAATCAAACAGGATTTTTGCATTGGTGCGAACCTGCGAATCTTGCGGATAAAGGCTGGGTTAACTCAGGAGCAGGTGGCGATTAAAATGCAGCTGTTCGGGCTGAACATGTCCCGGGATTTTTATGCCCACATTGAAAATGGGACCTATAACATCCGGGCCAGTGAGCTGGTTGCGTTGCGGTCTATTTTCCAGTGCGATTATGCTGATTTCTTCGTGGGGATGGATTGAGGGAGCGGTGATTTGGGCAGAAAACGAGGGAGGACGTATCCTCCCTCGCTTTGTTCAGTCCATGATATCCACGGAAACCTTTGTACCGGTACGCTGGGCATAGGAGCGCACCACGGTGCGAATCTCCTTTGCGATGCGACCCTGACGGCCGATGACCTTGCCCATGTCGTCGGGGGCGACACGCAGCTCCAACGTCAGCTCCTGCTCGCCGGGAATTTCCGTGACGGAAACGGCGTCAGGATCGTCCACGAGGTTTCTGGCGATATAGAGCAGCAAGTCCTTCATATCTGCCCTCCGGCTTAGAGGACTTCCACTTTTTTCAGCAAAGCCCGCACCGTGTCGGTGGGCTGGGCACCGGACTTAATCCAGGCCTGGGCGCGCTCAGCGTCAATCTTGATTTCGGCGGGGTTGACGCAGGGGTTGTAGGTGCCGATTTCCTCGATGAAGCGGCCGTCCCGGGGGAAGCGGGAATCGGCCACCACCAAACGGTAGAAGGGAGCCTTTTTGGCGCCGAGGCGGCGCAGTCTGATCTTAACCATAAATGTGTACCTCCAAAAAAATTGTCAGAAATTTTATCTATAAATGCGGCTGCACTTATATACTTGAACGGGCGTTACTTTTTTTTCCGCTTTTTCTTGCCCTGGCCGTGGCCCATGCCGCCAAAGCCGGTGAACCTGCCCCGGGACACCTGCTTCGTCAAATCCCGGACCATTTCAAATTGTTTTAAAAGCCGGTTGATCTCCACCACCGGGCAGCCGCTGCCCGCGGCGATGCGCCGCTTGCGGCTGGCATTCAAAAGATCGGGATTTTCCCGCTCCCGGGGGGTCATGGAGAGGATGATGGCCTCTGTATGAGAGAGAGCCTTTTCGTCCACCGTGGCGCCTTGCAGCTTATCGCCCATGCCCGGCAGCATCCCGGCAATCTGGCTCAGATCGCCCATACCCTTGAGCTGGCGGAGCTGGTCCAGATAATCCTCCAGCGTGAAGCTGTTTTTCCGCAGCTTTTCCTGAAGCTTTTTGGCCTGCTTTTCGTCGTAGTTTTGCTCCGCCTTTTCAATCAGCGTCAGCATGTCGCCCATGCCGAGAATGCGGGAGGCCATGCGGTCGGGGTGGAACGGCTCGATCATGTCCAGCTTTTCCCCGGTGCCCGCGAATTTCACGGGCTTTCCCGTGACGGCCCGGATGGAGAGGGCCGCGCCGCCCCGGGCGTCGCCGTCCAGCTTGGTGAGGACCACACCGTCGATGCCCAGCGCCTCGTCAAAGGCGGAGGCGGCGTTTACTGCGTCCTGACCGGTCATGGCATCCACCACGAGGAGAATATCGTTGGGACGGACGGCGGTTTTCATCCGCCGCAGCTCGTCCATCAGCACGTCGTCAACGTGGAGCCGTCCGGCGGTATCCAGAAGCACCAGATCGTTGCCATGGTCCCGGGCGTGGCGCAGGGCGTTTTCCGCGATTTTGACCGGGTCGCCCTGACCCTCGTCGTACACGGGCAAATCAAGCTGACCGCCCACGACCTTGAGCTGCTCCACGGCGGCGGGACGGTACACATCGCAGGCGACGAGCAGGGGGCGCTTGCCGTATTGCTTGCGCAGATAACCCGCAAGCTTTGCGCCGTTGGTGGTTTTGCCCGCGCCCTGAAGGCCCACCAGCATCACCACGGTTGGCCCGCTGTTGGCCATAATCAGGCGAGAGTCCGTGCCGCCCATCAGGGCGGTGAGTTCTTCGTTTACAATTTTAATGACCTGCTGGGCGGGAGTCAGGCTGTCCAGCACGTCGCTGCCGACGGCCCGCTCCGTGACCTTTCCAACAAAGTCCTTAACCACCTTGTAGCTTACGTCGGCTTCCAGAAGGGCCAGACGGACCTCCCGCATGGCTTCCTTCACGTCGGCCTCCGACAGGCGGCCCTTGCCACGCAGCCGTTTAAAGGCGGCGTTTAGTTTTTCTGTAAGTCCCTCAAATGCCATCTTTTACTCCCTGAGCGCATTGGCGGCAACCGCCACCGTATTCGCCAGCTCCCCAAGGCGGGGATCCTCGTATCGGCGGTTCAGCGCCTTAATTTCCGCAGCGGCGGCACAAAGCCCGTCCACCTGCGCGCGAAGCTGCTCGAACCGGCGGATGAGGCCCGTTTTGTCCTCGATTTCCTGCATCACGCCCTCCGCCCGGACAATCACATCCCGGACGCCCTGACGGGAAATGCCCGCGTTCTCCGCGATCTCAGACAGGGACAGGTCGTTATTATAATAGTAGTCAAAAAATTCGCGCTGCCGGGCAGTGAGCAGCTCCCCATAAAAATCGTAGAGCATGGTCATGCGATAGGTTTGATTTTTCAAAGAAAACGCCCCCTTACCGAATACTTGTAAAGTTATATGACTTTACAACGATATTCAGTTTACAGGAATCCGGGCGAAAAGTCAAGGGAAAAAGGGAAGAAAATTTCAGAAGTCCTGAAAAATGAGACTTGGTATAAAGCTGGGACGGCGATGGGCGCAATCGCCGTCCAAAAAGACGCTTCGGCGCAATATAAAAAGGAGGAAAATATGGTTTTTGACGCACATTCCGACATCTGGACTGACGTGACGGTGCGGCGGATGCGGGGAGAGAAAGACGTTTTTTGCAATCGCCATCTGGCTCGGCTGAAAAGGGGCGGGGTGGAGGGTGGTATTTTTGCCATTTGGGTGGATCCGCCCCACGACGCGGATCATGCGGCCCGCACCCGACAGATGATGGACTGCATCCGGGCGGAAATCGCCGAATCGACGGGGTTTCGCATTGTTCATACCCATGAAGAAATGCTGGAAGCGCGGCGGGAGTGCGTTTTTTATGTCTACATCGGCGTGGAGGGCATGGCCTGCGCGGGGGAGGACCCGGCGTGGCTTGATACATATTACGAGTTGTGTGCGCGGCACGCCATGTTGACATGGAACGAGGCCAACGCGCTGGGGGCGGGAG
>NZ_DALZCH010000137.1:0-7418 GCF_031978065.1 Oscillibacter sp. | reverse complement strand
TGCTAAAGTGTAAGATAGAAAAAGTTAGGGAGCCGTCTGAAATACGGCGGCTCCCCCAAAAATTCATACTAAGGGGGCGTTGGGCGTGAGAAAGTTTCTGAGCTGATATATGCCGCCAAAGGTAGCCGCTCCGCGCCGGATTACGACGCGGTGGGCATAACCCGGTTCGATTCCGGGAGGCGGCGGCAGGACGGCACATTTCGCGGCCCTGCTTTAAACGAAAGGCCAAAGCTGGCAGTGTACAGGGGTGCGAACATCAAGGGGCAAAGATGGTAGCCCATAGCGTCCCGTCAGCAGGCAACCACACTCCGAAGCCGCAATGAGGGTGTGGGTATATGGATAATAGCGGCTCCATATGCAGAGCAGCCAATAGGCTATGTGCGGTTCAGAGCCGCGGCTTTGCACCAACGAGGAAGTTGTTTTGACCGTTTCTTACGCTCTATGATAACGGAAAGGAAGCGGCCCGCCTGTATCGGTGACACGCACGCTCTAAAGGGAATCACCAACGGAGCTTAAACAGTGGGGTAACCGTGCGAACCGGAACGTTAGTGTGCTGACGATATAGCACAAGAGGGTGGCGCACTGCATGACGCGCCAGCAGGTTCTGTGGTGGCGGAAGATAGACGCAAGTGGTTCTGGTTCGCGAACTGGGCGGAGCGTGGCCACGCAATAGCCCATAAGGAATCGTGCATAGGTGGAAGTCCTATGCCCACAGAACAAAATAGAACCGACTGCCTACGGGTGGCCGGTTTCTTTATGTAATTTTTTGGTGGCCGAAAGGCGGGTATTATCCATCACATAGCGTGAGCGTGGCAGGGGTGGGGCCGGTGGTGGAATAGAGAGGGAGGTGAGCCCGTTGTGGCAAAAGGAAAATTTCAAAAGTGGTTGGAGCCGGACGGGCTTTTGCTTCTGGAGGGGTGGGCCAGAGACGGCCTGACGGATGAACAGATTGCATCCAACTGCGGGATATCAACCGCTGCGCTATATAACTGGAAAAACGATCATGTAGAGATTTTGGAGGCCCTAAAAAGAGGCAAGGAAGTTATTGACATCCAAGTGGAAAACGCGCTGCTGAAACGTGCCCTCGGATATCACTATGACGAGGTTACCCGGGAAAAAGTCAAAGACCCCGTTACCGGGATTTCTTGTTTGTCCATCACAAAGAAGATCACAAAGGAAGTGCAGCCGGATACCACGGCTCAAATCTTTTGGCTGAAGAATCGAAAACCGGATAAGTGGCGGGATAAGCCGGCAGATACCGCTCTCTCTGATACGGGGGTGCAGATCATTGATGACCTATAAATTGTCAGAAATCATATCTCCCGTCTTTGCGGAATCGCACCACGCGGTCAAAGATGGTTCTATCAATGAGCTGGTGGAAAAAGGCGGTCGCGGTGGCGCGAAATCCAGTTATATTTCCGTTGAGGTCATTCTACTGCTGCTGAAACATCCTGACTGTCATGCGGTGGTCATGCGCAAGGTCGGCAATACTTTGCGCCCCTCGGTGTATGCCCAGATTTGTTGGGCCATCGCATCACTTGGGTTATCAGCAAAGTTTAAATGCACCGTCAGCCCCATGGAATGCACTTACATTCCAACCGGACAGAAAGTAATGTTCTTTGGACTGGACGATCCCGGCAAGCTGAAATCTATCAAAGTACCGTTTGGGTATATCGGTGTTGGCTGGTTCGAGGAACTTGACCAGTTTGACGGCCCTGAACAAGTCCGAAATGTAGAGCAGTCCATCTTCCGAGGTGGGCCGTTCTCTTTTTGCTTTAAAAGCTTCAACCCGCCCGCTATGGCCCGGAATTGGGCAAACCGATATGTTCTGGAGGCAAAGCCCGGAAAGCTGGTGCATCACAGCACCTATTTGACAACGCCGCCGGAGTGGTTGGGGCCTCGTTTCATTGCTGATGCAGAACACCTGAAAGAGACCAACCCGACCGGATACCGGCATGAGTACATGGGTGAGGTTGTAGGTAGCGGCACGGCGGTGTTTGAAAATCTCCGCATTGACGCTATCCCTGAAAATCAAATCGCCCAATTTGACCGCATCATGAGCGGCGTTGACTGGGGCTGGTATCCTGACCCGTGGGCATGGAACCGCGCTTATTATGACGCTGCAAGAAAGACGCTGTACATATTTGACGAGTTGACCCGGAACCGGACAAGCAACCGAGATACCGCAGAGCTGCTTTTGAAGCTCATCCCCATGGACGAAATGGTGATCGCTGACAGCGCGGAGCCGAAGAGTGTAAGCGACTATTGCGATTATGGGATACGGTGCAGAGGCGTAAAAAAAGGCCCCGGAAGTGTGGAATACCGCATGAAGTGGCTTCAATCCCTTGATGCAATTGTAATTGATCCACAGCGATGCCCGGATACCGTAAAGGAGTTTACAGAATACGAGTATGAGCGCGACGATAAGACCGGAGAAGTTTTGCCGGGATACCCCGACGCAGCAAACCACCACATTGACGCGGTGTCTTATGGCACATTCCCAATTTGGAGGAGGAGAGGACAATGACTAAATTCAAACGCTGGCTATATACAAAGTTCCTCCCCGATTACTGTCGGCTGGATTTGCTGGAAGAAAATAAGCGGTTGGTTGAAATGATTCAGCGGCAGAAGCAGGAGATTGACCGGCTCAATGCTTACATCAACGGGCTTGAAAATGGCATTCGCAGCCAGCGCCGGATTGTAATTAGAAATGAGGTGAAACCGTGAACATCGTTTCCGCGCTGCTTGACAACAAAATACAGAGTTTTGAGCAGGCGTACCGGGTAAAGGATATCACCTCTCCTCAAATGCAGAACGCTATTCGAGTGTGGTTTGCGATGTACTTGGAGGGATTACCCAAAGAGGGCGAGGACGATTGCCAACGCCTGCCGGTGGTAATTGTCAATAAGCTGACCAAGACGGTATTTTCAGAGTACGAAGCGGCGGTTAGCACAAAAGGCCCCAAGGCGGAGTTTATGACGAGGCTGCTTGATAGGCTGGATAAGCCTAAAAAAGTAGCCATGCAGCAGACGCTTGTGGGTGGGGAGTGCTTTATCAAGCCCATCCTGACCACTGGTGGCTTTGATTTTTCTGTCGTGCGTCGGGATTGCTTTATACCATTGGCCCGCGACACACACGGCCGGATAACCGATGTTGGCACGTCCGAGACGACCGCATACAACGGCAAATATTACACGCTACTGGAGCGCCGGACGGTGGACAATGCCGGGACCCTGACCATCCAGAGCAAGCTATACGAGAGCAACGACCCGTCGTTAGGCGGCTCACAGGTGGCGTTGTCCGCCATCCCCAAATATGCAGCCTTACAGCCGGAACTTGCATTACAGGGGGTTGGAAATATCGGCATGGCCTGCGTCAAAACGCCGCTCTTAAACTGCGTGGATATGTCACAGGATGGCGTGAGTGTCTATGCCCCGGCGTTGGGCCTGATCCGTAACATCAACCGCAATGAGCATCAGTTAAACGGAGAGTTTGAGCGCGGTGAATCCCGCATAATTGTCAGCGGTGACATGATGGAGATGAACGAGGATGGCGGGCGAAAGAGGCTCTCAGCCCATGTGTTCACCGCCGTTGACGAGAGCCCGGACGATATCGGAGTAAACATTTTTTCCCCGGCTTTGCGAGAAGCCTCCTATCTCGCCCGCAAGCAAGAATACCTGCGCAACATTGAGAGTCAGATCGGGCTAAAGCGCGGTATCCTGTCCGAGGTAGAGGCGGCGGAGCGGACGGCAACGGAGATTACCAGCAGCGCCGGAGATTACAACCTAACGATTATTGATTTCCAGTCCATGTGGGAAGACGCACTGCGGGAGCTGCTGGGCATCTGTGATAAGATCGGGCAGATTTATAAGCTGTGCGATTCAACCAAGTTCGACACAGAGAAGGATATCACGGTGGATTGGGGCGATGGTGTGCTGTTTAACCGCGACAAAGCATGGACGGAGCTATCGGGCATGGTTGCATCCAGTATGATCAAGCCAGAAATTGCTATTGCGTGGTATTACAATCTGACCTTCCCAGAAACGCCGAAGGATTTGGAGGTTATCAGAGCCAAGTATATGCCGGAGATTGAAGCGCTGACAGGTGGGGCAGGTGATGAATAAATGCTCACCCCTGACCAGATCGCCGCCCTCCGTGACGCTGCCACAAAGGTATCAGACCCGATCACCGAATACCTGATTGCCGATATCGCTCGGCGTATCTCCGAGGCAGGCCAGTTTACCAGCACAGCGCAATATGAAGTATGGCGAACTCAGCAGTTGGGCATATCGCAGCGCGAGATTAGAGAACGATTGCAAAGGCTTCTTGGCAAGTCCTCAAAAGAGATTAACGCGCTGCTTACTCAGTCGGCAGAGGTTGGCTATAACTTTGACCTCAAAAACCTGCCTACGTCTGCGGCTATTCCGTTTGAGCAAAACGCCGTTATGCAGCAGATTGTTTCCGCCTCTGTCAAACTGGCACAGAGCGATTTTACCAACATCACCCAGACATTGGGCATGGTAGACCCCTACGGCAACGCCCTCCTCTTACAGGACGTATACCGCAGCGCTACGGACTTTGCGTTTAAACAGGTGTTCACCGGAGCAACGGATTATAATACGGCCATCAGGCAGGCAACGCGCAACATCGCCAAATACGGATTGCGGACGATTGACTACGAGAGCGGCGTACATACCAGTATGGAGGCCGCTGTACGCCGGAATATCATGGGCGGCTTAGGATTGATGCAGGAGCAAATATCCCAGCAGAATCACGACGATATGGGTGCTGACGGCTGGGAAATATCCGCCCACGGTAATTGCGCTCCCGATCACGAGCCGATTCAGGGTAATCAATATTCCGACGCTGCGTATATAGCCCTCAATGATAGCCTGAAACGCCGCATCGGCACTCTCAACTGCGGACATGCGGCCTATCCGATTATTATGGGGGTCAACAGCCCGCAGTACACACCGGGGGAATTGAAGGAGTTCCGTGAGGCCAATACCGACGGCATCACCTATCAGGGCAAACATTTCACCGGCTATGAGGCCACGCAGCAGCAACGCGCCTTGGAACGTGCCATACGGGCGCAGAAACGGAGCGTGCTGATTGCCAACCAGACAACCGACGCAGATTATCAGAAGACCGCTAAAACGCGGCTGACGCTATTAAATCAAGAATACAGACGCTTTTCCAAGGCGGCGGGCTTACGAACGCAAATGGAGCGGGCGCAGGTTGCCGGATTTGGGAGGGCGGCGCAGGGGGTCCTATGATATACGACATATGGATACAGATAAAGGAGTTTTTGAAACAGCAGTTTTGCAGGCATGACTACAAGTCAAAGGTACGTCCGTGCGGATTCCAACAGTTTGAAATCAAGGAGTGTTCAAAGTGTGGAAGGATAAAAGTGAAAGAAATCTAATTATTTGTTTCGGGAGGGAAAAATGAAAATTCCAGATAAAGTCCGAATTGGCGGTATTGATTATGCCGTTGAGTACGAAAATCGGCTGATGAATGGCGGCGGGCAAGGGCTCAGGGGTCAGATCAGTTACAGCAACGCAACGATTAAGCTTGATCCTAACGCGCAGGACGAGCAAGGCAAAAAGCAGACGCTTTTGCACGAAATTATGCATGGCATTGCAGAACACTTTGACCTGCCCGTGCGCACCGACGAGGACACCATTGACAAGCTTGCAAAGGGCTTGTATATGGTGATTGTAGACAACCCGGATATGTTTAAGAGCGATGATTGACGCAGCTTACCGGCTGCTTTTTTCATGTCATTTTGCCCCGGCTGGGCGTAAAACAGGCCAACGCAGGGGATGCGACCCCCGGCAACAAAGCGTAGCGGGAAAGGGAATATATGAAACGCGAATTTTTACAGAACATCAAAATCGGAGATCAACCCCTGACCAAGGAAATCATCGATGCCATCATGGCGGAAAACGGCAACGACATCGAGGCGGCTAAAAAGCCCTTTGCAGACTATGAGGATATCAAGGGCCAGCTTTCCGAGGCCAGCAAGACCATTGAAGAGTTCAAGGGCATGGACATTGACGGCATCAAGAAAACCGCTGACGAGTGGAAGAAGAAAGCGGAACAGGCGGAAAAGGACGCTGCCGCCAAAATTGCCGACATGGAGTTTTCTGGCTTGTTGGATACCGCGATCACTACCGCCAAGGGGCGCAACGCTAAGGCTCTTCGCGGCCTGCTGGACATGGACACCCTCAAGGCAAGTAAGAACCGCTCTGAGGACATCAAGTCCGCTCTGGAGGCGCTTAAGACCTCTGACGGCTATTTGTTCGAGGATGCGCAGGCCCCGCCTCCTTACGCTGGCGGCCCCGGCTCTGCTCCTATCGGCAAGAAAACCAGCGAAATGAACTACTCCGAACTGTCCGCTTATATGGCGGCAAACCCCGGCGCACAAATTTAACTATGACAAGGAGATTTAAAAATGGCTGAATACGTTCAGACGAAATTTGACAGCAAATCCTTTAACCCGGTAGCGTTCGGCGCTTACGTTGACCGGATTCCCACCACCAAGCGCAACGAACTGATCAAGTCCCGCGCCATTCGCGGCAATCAGCAGATCAGACAGGCTTTTTCCAATCAGACCGGCACGGCCTATGCGACTATTCCCATGACCGGGCGCATCGGCGGCGTTCCCCTGAACTATGACGGCAAGACCAACATCACCGCACAGAGCACCACCACCTTCGAGCGCGGCGTTGTGGTTATTGGTCGTGCGCAGGCGTGGACGGAGAAGGACTTCTCCACTGACATCACCGGCGGCGTGAACTTCATGGACAATGTGGCCCAGCAGGTGGCCGAATACTGGGACGGTATCGATCAGGATATGCTTTTGAGCGTCTTGAAAGGTATCTTCGCCATGACCGGCGCGGCAAACCTGAAATTCGTCAACGGACACACGCTGGATATTACCACCCTGACCGGCGAGGACAGCGACAACAATCCCAGAAACCGCGCGGGCGCTACCACCCTCAACACCGCAATCCAGCAGGCCAGCGGCGATAATAAATCCGTGTTTACCATCGCTATCATGCACTCTTCCGTTGCTACCAACCTCGAAAACCTGCGCTTGCTGGCCTACCTCAAGCAGACCGACGCGCAGGGCATTCAGCGGGATTTGGGCATCGGCACTTGGAACGGCCGGGCCGTCCTGATCGACGACTCCATGCCTACCGAGGATGTTGCTGCGGTCTACACCTTGACCGCCGACACGGAGATCAACCCCGCCAAGACCTATTACACCCGCAGCGGTTCTTCCGGCAGCTACGTGTACACCCCCGTTGCAAGCCCTGTTGTGGGTAGCATCGGGAGTTACTACGAGCTGACTTCCGAGGGCTACACCAAGTACACCACCTTTGTGTTGGGTGACGGCGCGTTTGACTATG
>NZ_DALZCH010000136.1:0-7419 GCF_031978065.1 Oscillibacter sp. | reverse complement strand
TGCTAAACGGATCGCGTTCAGCAACTCCATAAAGGTCACCCCTCCAGCCTCCGGAGTCCCCGTGCCGGGAAACACGGCCGGGTAAAGGCAGTCCAAGTCAATGGTCAAATAAACCGGTGCATCCGAGGCGCGTAATTGCTTGACCAATCCCTCCAGACCGCCGAAGCAGAAGGGATGCAAATCCGTGTGCTCTTTTGCAAACTGAAATTCCGTCCGGTCGCCACTCCGAATGCAGAATTGATGGATTCGTCCATTCCCCAAAAGATCGTGGCAGCGGCGGATCACACAGGCATGACTCAGCTCGGCGCCCAGATATTCGCTGCGCAGATCCGCGTGGGCATCAAAGTGGATGAGGTGGAGCTTTGGGAACTTTTGGCTCACGGCGCGAATAGCCCCCAGCGTGACCAAGTGTTCTCCTCCCAAAAGCAGGGGGCGCTTCCCGTCCCGCAAAATTTCAGCCGTGCGCTTTTCAATGTCGCTGAGTGCAGACTCCGCGCTTCCAAAGCAAAGCTCTAAATCTCCGCTGTCGAAAATGCGGCAGTCGAACAAGTCTCGGTCCTGATACGGGCTGTATGTCTCAAGACCAAAGCTCTCGTGTCTCATGGCGGAAGATCCGAATCTTGCCCCCGGCCGGTAGCTGGTGGTGGAATCAAAGGGCGCTCCGAACAAAACGATCTCGGCCTCCTCATAAGCGCAGTCGCAGCCGATAAACGTTTCAACATTAGGTCTCATGATTTCTCCTCCACTTCCAGCAGCAGTTTTTCTAAAAACGCAGGCAGGCAGAAAGCCCCGGTGTGAAGGCGGGCCGTATAATACTGCGTGTCCAAATGCAGTGCGCGCCACCTCTCAGCATCAAGATCATCCACGGGATGGTATTTTTTGCTGGCGAAGCCAAAGAGCCAATAGCCGGCGGCATAGGTCGGAATATGCGCCTGATAGACCCTGCTGATGGGGAATGTGTTGACGATCCGCTTATGGCTGCGCTGCATGGCCTCCGAGTCATGGCGGTAAAAGGGGCTACCCTGCTGGTTGACCATAATCCCGTCCTCACGGAGCGCATTACAGCAGCTTCCGTAAAACTCTCTTGTGAAATAAGGCTCCGACGGTCCGAACGGATCGGTGGAGTCCACGATGATCAGATCGTACTGCGCTTTGCGGCGGCGGATAAAGCGCAGGGCGTTGTCAAAATAGATATGCACCCGCTCATCGTCCAGCCGGCAGGCGTTCTCCGGCAGATAGAGCCGGCATGCCTCCACCACTTGATCGTCCATTTCCACCAGATCGATGGACCGGATTGTTTCGTATCGGGCCAGTTCGCGCACTACGCCGCCGTCTCCCGCGCCAATGACCAGCACATCCTGAATGTTGGGGTGGACCGCCATCGGAACATGGGTGACCATCTCATCATAGATAAATTCGTCCCGCTCCGTCAGCATCACGTTCCCGTCAAGTGCCAAAACCCGTCCAAACTCGGGCGTATCATAAATATCGATCTGCTGATACTGACTTTTGTGCGAGTACAGGTGCCGATTAACCCGAATGCTGAGCTTGACATCCGGCGTGTGAAATTCGCTAAACCAGAGTTCCATCAGTGTTCCTCCTGTAAGACATTGATTTTCTCAATATCGGGGTCTTCGGGTCCGGTCATGGAGCACCCCTTTGCTTTCGCGTATTGGATATATTGGAGCACCTCAGACGTGATGCGCTCCCCAGGTGCAACAACGGGAATCCCCGGCGGATAGCACATGACAAACTCACTGCAGATGCATCCGGCGCTCTCCGTCAGAGGAACACTTTTTTTCGAGGCGTAAAACGCATCCTGTGGGCTCATCACAACCTCGGGTGCAATGTATTCTTGATTCATCAGTCCGCTACTGTCCGTCTGATAGCGTCTGCGAATCTCCGCCAGCGCACTGACCAGCCGCTCCGCCTCCTGCGGACGGTCCCCCATGGAGAGGTAGGCGAGGATATTGCCGATATCGCCAAATTCAATTTGAATATCGTACTCGTCGCGCAGAAGGTCGTACACCTCGATCCCGGCCAGTCCGATATCACGGGTGTGGACGCTGAGCTTGGTGGGGTCAAAGTCAAACACAGAGTCCCCGTTCACACACTCTCTTCCAAACGCATAGTATCCGCCAATGGCATTGATCTCCTCTCTGACATACTCCGCCATCGCCGTTACCTGCTGAAACATAGTCCTGCCGCGCAGGGCCAGATTGCGGCGGCTGATATCAAGGCTGGACATCAGCAGATAACTTCCGGAGGTGGTCTGCGTCAGGTTGATAATTTTGCGGACATATCCCTCCTGAATCCCCGGCCCGATCAGCAGCAGGCTTGACTGCGTCAGACTGCCGCCGCTTTTGTGCATGGAAACAGCCGCCATATCCGCTCCCGCCGCCATAGCGGAAACGGGCATATCCGCTCCGAAGTAAAAATGCGTGCCATGGGCTTCGTCTGCCAAGCAGTACATACCGGCCTCGTGTGCTATTTTCACAATTGCCCTGAGGTTGCTGCAAATTCCATAGTAGGTTGGGTTATTCACCAAAACCGCAACCGCGTCCGGATTTTCATGAATTGCATTGGCGACCTGTTCCCGTTTCATCCCCAAAGAGATTCCCAGGCGCTGATCCACCTCCGGATTTACATAGACCGGAATCGCGCCGCACAGGATCAGCGCGTTGATGACGCTTCGATGCACATTTCGCGGCAGGATGATCTTATCGCCACGCTTGCAAGTGGAAAGTACCATACTCTGCACCGAGCTTGTGGTGCCTCCCACCATCAAAAAAGCGTGGGAGGCGCCAAATGCCTCAGCCGCCAGCTCTTCCGCTTCTCGGATCACAGAAACCGGGTGGCAGAGGTTATCCAGCGGCTTCATGCTGTTGACGTCAACGCTGATGCAACGCTCGCCCAGAAATTCCGTCAACTCTGGGTTGCCCTTGCCCCGCTTGTGTCCCGGAACGTCGAACGGCATCACCCGCATCTGGCGAAATGTCTGCAAAGCCTCGTAAATAGGCGCACGATTCTGATTTAGCATTGTCTTTTTCTCCATATCGCACCTCGTAAAAACAAAAAACCACAAGCTGTTATTACACAGCTTGTGGTTAAAACCTGTTCTCACAACTCCATCGTATTTTTCGAAAAAATCCTGCGGCATCTCAGGGACAATCTCCCACAAAGCCATAAAATCAAAATCCGAAAAGAACAGAGCGGATATTCAGAGGGTACTTTAGAGTCTATATAGCAATCATACTTTTACTACTCTTTATTGACCGTTTCACAAGTCTGCGCAATCACGCATTTTGGTTATGAAGTAACCAACTTATAAAATTTGAGATTTTAACTCAATCAATAAGAGGCGGAAAACCACCAATCGGCAGTGGACCCGGCTGTCCGTATGGCCTCAACTCCCGAGGGAGTGGTCCCAGTATTCGCTAATGAACTCTTTAACTCCTCATTTTTTTAAGATGCGCATTAATATGACATGTTTTCGACAATTTGTCAATAGATTTGTGAATGAAATTTTTTCTTGCAGCTTTATTTGAGGCGCAGGGCCCGCCAATTCTGCAAGTTTTTTGTCCTCATGATACATTGGCGGCCGGGATCTAAAATTTACGCGGATTGATCTAAAACGGTAATTGCTTTCTACGCGTTTTCTTGACAATTCAGCCGAAATATGATATAAGTTTCAGGCTAAATGTTAATTAAACAGTCTGTGGTATCATCGGTGACCGCCCAGGCAGAAATGGAGATTTGCATTATGGAAAGAATCAAGACGCTTAAAACCCGTAATCTCTGCGAAAGCGCCAAGCACGGTGGCTGCGGCGAGTGCCAGACTTCTTGCCAGTCCGCCTGCAAGACCAGCTGCGGTATTGCCAACCAAAAGTGTGAAAGCGCTGGCAAGTAAGAAAAGCTGATAAAAAATGCCGCCGAACCGGCGGCATTTTTTTATAATGGATAACACGGAGGAATTATGGTACATCAATATCAGCTCAATGGATGCAACATCGTTTTGGACACTTGCTCCGGCGCGATTCACGTGGTGGATGAAGTGGCTTACGACGTGATTTCCTTATACCGCAAAAAAAGTGCCGATGAAATCATTGCTTATCTGCTGGAAAAATACAGCGACCGCCCCGATGTCAATAAAGCGGAACTTTGCGTGTGTCTCGAGGATGTGGCGGAACTGGAGCGCGTCGGAAAACTTTTTACTCCCGATACATTTGAGCCGCTGGCCGACATCTTTAAGGAGCGCAGCAACGGCGTGGTAAAGGCGCTGTGTCTGCATGTGGCCCACACCTGCAACCTCAATTGCGCCTATTGCTTTGCAAGTCAGGGAGAGTATCATGGAGACCGCGCGGTGATGAGCTTTGAGGTGGGAAAGCGCGCGCTGGACTATCTGGTGGAGCACTCCGGCAGCCGCACAAATCTGGAGGTAGACTTTTTCGGCGGAGAGCCGTTGATGAACTGGGATGTTGTAAAGCGGCTGGTGATGTATGCCCGTAGCATCGAAAAGGATGCCCATAAAAACTTCCGTTTTACCCTTACCACCAACGGAATGCTGATTGACGACGATGTGATTGACTTTTCCAATCGAGAGATGAGCAACGTTGTTTTATCGTTGGATGGGCGTAAGGAGATTCACGACCGCTGCCGGGTGGATTACGCCGGCAACGGCAGCTGGGAGCGCATTGTCCCCAAGTTTCAAAAGCTGGTACAGGCCAGAGAAAACAAAAACTACTACATGCGCGGTACCTTCACCCACGCAAATCCCGACTTTCTCAACGATATCCCCGCAATGCTGGATTTGGGTTTTACGGAGCTGAGCATGGAGCCGGTCGTCTGCGCCCCATCCGATCCCGCCGCCCTGACGCAGGAGGACCTTCCCATCGTATTGGAGCAGTATGAGCGGCTTGCCAAGGAGATGCTGGAGCGGAAGCAGTCCGGCCAGCTCTTTACCTTCTATCACTACATGCTTGACCTCACTGGCGGGCCTTGCATCTATAAACGCATCTCCGGCTGTGGGTCCGGAACGGAGTACATGGCCGTGACGCCTTGGGGAGATTTGTATCCGTGCCATCAGTTTGTCGGTGATGAGCAGTTCCGGTTGGGAGACATCTGGAACGGTGTTGACAACTCCGCAATTCAGGAGGAATTTCGCAGCTGCAACGCTTATTCCAGACCTGAGTGCGCGGACTGCTGGGCCAAGCTGTATTGCTCCGGCGGCTGTGCTGCCAACGCATACCACGCCACCGGATCTCTCTGCGGCACATATGCTTATGGCTGCGAGCTGTTCCGAAAGCGCATGGAGTGCTCCATTATGATTCAGGTGGCGGAAAGTTTGGGCAAATAAGCAGAAGATCGGGAGGCACACAGTATGGAAACCCCCATTGCGGACTTTGTAAGCGCCTATCTGCAAAGCGGCGTCTCCCGGCTGCATATGCCCGGACACAAGGGCCGGGGACCGCTGGGTTGTGAGCAGTTGGACATCACGGAGATTGCAGGCGCGGATGCGCTGTATCAGGCCGACGGCATCATTGCCCGCAGCGAGCGAAATGCTGCCGCCCTGTTTGGTACCGCCGCCACTTTTTACTCTGCGGAAGGCTCGTCGCAATGCATTCGAGCAATGCTGTATCTTTCCATGCTCCACGCCCCGTCCGGCGGCGAGCGCCCGGTCATCGTCGCCGCCCGAAACGCACACCAGTCCTTTGTACTGGCGGCTGCTTTGCTGGATGTGGAAATTGTCTGGCTCTGGCCGGAGGACGCTTCTTTCTCTCTGTGCCGATGCAGCGTATCTTCCCGGCAGTTGGAGGGTGCTCTTAAACGGCTGTCCCGTCCTCCCGTTGCGGTGTATCTTACCGCGCCGGACTATTTGGGAAACACGCTGGACATTGCGGCGCTGGCAGAAACTGCCCACCGGTTCGGCGTCCCTCTTGTGGTAGACGGCGCGCACGGCGCTTATCTCAAATTTCTGCCCCACAGCGCCCATCCCATTGACCTGGGCGCTGATTTGTGCTGCGACTCCGCCCATAAAACGCTGCCGATGTTGACCGGCGGGGCGTATCTTCATGTGAGCCCGCAGGCTCCGGCGGATTTTATAGAAAACGGAAAGCGTGCGTTGGCGCTGTTCGGTTCTACCAGTCCTTCCTATCTGATTCTGCAATCTCTGGATCTTGCAAACCGCCATTTGGCAGAGGATTACCCAAGCCGTTTGGCAGCCTGTGCGGCACGGATGGAGGTGCTTCGAGCCGCTTTGCGGGACAACGGCTGGAGGATTGCCAAAAGCGACCCCATGAAACTCACGTTCGCCGCCGCGGAAAGCGGTTGGGATGGTAAAGAGCTGGCGATGCTGCTGCGGCAGGAAAAGGTGGAGTGCGAGTATGCCGACCCGGACTTTACCGTGCTGATGGCCACGCCGGAAAACACAGAGCAGGATTTCACGAGGATTTTATCCGCTCTCGGGAGAAACTCCCGCCAAAAGCAGATTCTGCGCTGTTGCCCGACTCTTGTTCCCATGGAAACGGGTTGCTCTCCCCGAGAAGCAGTCTTCGCTCCCAGCGAATCCGTTCCCGCTTCACTGGCGGCAGGCCGAATTCTAGCCGCGCCCACTGTCGGCTGTCCTCCCGCGGTTCCCGTGGCGGTGAGTGGCGAGCGTATTTCGCAGAGTGCGGTGGAGGTGTTTGCTTATTACGGGGTCTCCTCCGTTCAGGTGGTCAAAGATCTTTGAGCGCGCTCCTGTTTTCTGGGTAGTGTCAAGAATTGGACCTGTTGACAAAGAGGAAAAATCCTCTCGAAATCTTGTAGGAAATAGAGAGGATTGAGTATCTTTGAATAAAAAGAAGGGCTTTAACCATTCTCTTTAGATTCAAGGCCAAAACATATAAGGGGCACTCCTCTGCGGCAACGAAAAGACCTCGATTGTGTACGGCTGATAGGCAACGTTCTCTTTTTAAAACGGAGAAGCAGCCTTCGGCCCATATTTTTTATTTCTTCATCATCAGCCAATAATCCGGAGAACCTACACACATATGGCCGCGATGAAATGCTGGTAGCAACTATTTCCAAAAATTCTTTGCCGTATCCCGTTTTATCAAAGCACTTTGGTTTTCTGTAACAATGGAAGCAACTGTCATCTTGTATTTGGTAATACCGCAGATATTTCTCAGTCGATTTGTTGCAATTCAACCTGTGCCAAGCAAAAAGGTAGGGGGGCGGACAAGAAGTTGGACTGGTCATGATCCCAACAGGAGGAAAGCATGTATACCGAGGAGCAGTACTACAAGGCACTTGCCCTATATGACGAGTGCGGTTCCGTCACCAAAACAATCATACAACTGGGGTATCCGGCAAGGCGGAAAACCCTTTACAATTGGATCACGAGACGAGAGCATTTGCCAAAGGAACGCTCAAGCTTTC
>NZ_DALZCH010000135.1:0-7541 GCF_031978065.1 Oscillibacter sp. | reverse complement strand
GGCGCCTCTTTCTTCACGTTGGAGATGTTGACCACGCTTGCGCTGTGCTTGTAGTATGGTATAATTTTGGCAGCCCATAGTGATTGCCCTCCTTTGGCAGATGGTTGTGTGAGAACTCCATTCTACCACTAGGAAAAATCACCATGGACTTTTCTTTTCAACTGTCCATCTTTATTTTACAATCAACCTAATTATTTCATTTGAATATTTTCTGATATACTTTCTATATCTTTCAATCTTTCTCTTCTTTTCAATAGTTATTTCTTCTTCTGGAGAAATGTCAATATAGGACGTAAAGTAATCCAATATATAATTGGTACATACCTTGATGTTATCCAGACTTTTTGAACGATTATGTTCATTTATAGCATCTTCCGTTATCCTCTTCTGGATATATTCTGATAGATTTCGCATTTCAATCCCCCTTCTTGACATCTCCAATATAACATCAATCTTTAGAGAAATAAAATAGCCAATACAAGAATACCGCCCACAGAGCCGTTAAATAGCCTTGTGGTCAGCGACAGCCTGCCGGGAACTGCTCAAAAAAACACCGCCACAGCTTTTGGTCACGGCGGAAGATAATCAGACGTCGCTTTGGTAATGATACCTCATAGCGATTCCATTCAAATTAAAAATCCCCCGCAAGAGCCAACCGGTTTTTGCAGGGGATTCTTTTATTTCCGCTCCATGCGCTGTCAATGGCCTTGCGTATGAAATCGTTTCGGCTCTCCCCTACTGCGTCCGCTGCGGCCTGTATCTCGGTTGGGATATCTCCTTGAAAACAGAACAAGCCGGATGCCATGTGGCATCCGGCTGCTCCGTAAGAGGATATGAAGAGTAGAAAAAGGTCTTGCAAGATTTATAATAAACGCACTCTGTTAAGACTATAAGAATGATTCATAAATTTTATGTAAAACTCCCCCGGAGCCTACCAATGGTAAGTTCCGGGGAGTTTGGACTCATTAATTTAGTCACAGACCCAGCGCCAATACCAGCATCTGCGCCAACTGCAATTGCTCTGGCTGTTAGAATTGTTTTGATTCCAGCACCAGTTACGGCACCAGTTACGACGGCAGCAACACATAGAACACCCTCCCTTCCTTAGTGATGTACTTTGCGAAGACTGCCGTATTAGCATTATATGGTAAGACGAGCGGCGGGGTGCTTAGCGGAAAACTCCTCGGACCCTACCAATGGTAAGTTCCAATACAAATCCGCAGCCTTTATTTCTGTGTGGCATCCGGTCTTCCTTGCGGAAAAGTTTTGATATCTTCAACAATGATATCGGTGTACTCAACGCTATTAAAGCTGTATTTATCTCCTGACAGTTTTCCACGCACCTGAGAATCAAAATTCATGTGAATATCGGCAGGTACCCAAAGGTGGGAATTTGTGTCCCTGAGAGCAGCTCGTACAATTGCATTGCGTCTAGCTTTTTCGAATACCGCCGGCGGAACATAGTTGTTGGATGCGGGCAGAAAGGTAACATTTTGAAACAGCATAGACTTCGGTATCCCTTTATAGTTAACGATTTGGAGCAAGCCGATTTCAACATCTGTATTATCGTGAAATATGGACTTCCCATAATACTCATTTGTTTCACCATCATAGATATCTATATGCGGAATTTCGACTCTGTCAAACATGTATTATCCTACTCCTTTCATATCCATTGTATTCTATGCGCAGTCGTTTGGCATCCTGCGCAAAAACCCCCGGAACTTACCATTGGTAGGCTCCGGGGGGGGTGCTCAAGTTTTTTGCTGTGACCCAAACATAAATCCAAGTATTGTCATTACGATCAGTTTGAAAGCCTCGAATCCGCTTTTTAGCAATTCACTATCTGGATTCCATAATGAGAGGATAATACAGATGAACATCAGGAAAATGCACCACCCAAGAGTAGCGGGACCATGCGTGAATCTTTTGAAATCAAGCGAGGGAGTGTCTGTTTCTTTTGATAAAGCGCAATCTTTTTGAATTATCCTTGTATTATAGAGTAGTAGTTATTAGAGCCCCTCTCCAAGGGCTATATGCTACACTGTAAAGGATGCTGTGGATTGGTTGTATCTTCCTACCACACGATGGTTCCAGAAAGGCTCCAACCACAGCCCTTTGCAGATTTGTTAATCAGTTAGATACCGCCGGACGGTTTATTTGGAACAAGGTTACAAGAGCAAGGAGTCCTGTGGATACAGCATCAAATAACACCATGGGAGGTTTATTACGATTTGTGTTGGAATTGACGTGGCAAAGGATAAGCACGACTGCTTCATTATCAGCTCAGAGGGTGAAGTTCCTGCGGATGTATTCACCATCCCCAATAACATGGAGGGGTTCCGCTGCCTATTGGAGAGAATCCAAGCCTGCACCGCCGCCCAGAACAAAATAAAGGTAGGGCTTGAGGCAACCGGACATTACAGCTGCAACATTCTCGGGTTTCTTCTTGACAACGGTCTACCCACCTATGTCTTGAACCCCTTGCACACCAACCTATACCGGAAAAGTCTCAGTCTCAGAAAGACAAAGACAGACCGTGTCGACGCGCGAACGATTGCGGCTATGCTCATGTCTGATGTGGGCCTCAAGCCCTACACAGACACAGCTTACCACAACGAGGAGTTAAAGTCACTGACAAGATACCGCTTCGACAAAGTGAGAGAACGTGCGAAGCTGAAATCCTCCATCGCCAGACTGGTATGCATTCTGTTCCCGGAGCTGGAAAAGCTGGTTCCAACGCTCCACATGGCGTCCGTTTATGCGCTGCTGCGCGAGTTTCCTGGTGCAAAACAAATTGCGGACGCACATCTTACGCGGTTAAAAGCACTCCTGCTTGAAGCGTCCAAGGGACATTACAAGCGGGATGTGGCTGTGAAAATCCGTGAAGCTGCTCAGTCCTCTATTGGCTCCGTGATGCCAGCAAAATCTCTGGAGCTGTGCCATACCATCCATCTCATCCGGGAGTTGGATGCTGAGATTGAGGAAATTGAAGCCGCGATTCAAACGATTATGGACGAGCTTCATTCTCCCATTACCACCATCCCCGGTATTGGAACCCGGATGGGCGCTATGATTTTGGCCGAGGTTGGTGACTTCTCACTCTTTGAGTCCCCCGACAAAATACTTGCCTACGCTGGTTTGTCACCCTCTACCTACCAATCTGGGCAGCTCAATAACTGCTATGCCCATATGGAGAAGCGCGGCTCCAGATACCTGCGATTCGCGCTTTACAACGCCGCCAAATATGTTTGCCATTGGGATCCGGCCTTTGCCGCTTACCTCACCAAGAAACGAGCCGAGGGTAAGCATTACAATGTTGCCGTTTCTCATGCTGCTAAAAAACTAGTGCGTCTCATTTTTGCCTTGGAGAAATCCAGACAGCCGTACCGTCTGGCAGCCTGATTTTTTCTTGATGGTCTGCATGGTGTCCTACCTCGATAATACATCAGTGCCGTATGTCCCGTGTATGGCCATTTAAGTATCTTGATTTGTTTCTGTGACAGCATCGATTGTCTCCTTCAGGGATTTGGTAATAGGGTCGTCTTCAATCGCTCCGCCCGAATCATTCGCAGTGTCGCCCAGAAGATCAACGATGACCTTTGCCGCCTTAGCGTCTCTTTGCGTGGCAGCCTCGGTCAGTCCGATAATCATAGCCATCTGGTTATCCACATCCTCCGGGTCGATGCCGCGGCGCGCAATTTTGTTCCACCTGCGACGGTCAGATACAGGAAGAGACAGGTATAAATCGGCGGCATCCTTCAGGCTTCGCTTGCGGCGACGTGCCGCACCGGAAGCCTTTCCGCCATCAGACGCAATGCGTCTCTGCTCTTCCTCTGTTCGCTTGTCAAACGGGATAAGGTTTTCATTTGGCATGTCACCACCTCTCTTGCTTAAAAAACAACTCGACGGCAGACTATCCGCCCACTCGTGACCAAAAAGAAACCGGCCACCATAAGGCAGTCGGTTTCTGTTTTGTGTGAAAAAAACAGTCGCTCGGAAGAACCTTTGTTTTTGCTAATAGATAATCTCCTCTAATTCTATGTTGCTGTATTCTACGCTGTCAAAAAAATATTCTCCGCCTTGGAGATTCCCTCTAGCCCTTGCGTCGTATCTGATGCGTATTTCAACCGGGACCATCTCCCCGGAGTAAGCGTCCTTAAACATGCCCCTAATAACCCCTATGCGCTTAACAGGTCTGCTCAGCGACGGCGGGATGTAGTTCTCTGCGGGTTTAAATTTCAGATCGAGCAGCAAAAGCCTTGGTGGGATTATATTGAAATTCACCAGATCGAGCAACGCTCTCTCCGCGTCAAAGGACAGACTGAATTGCGTCTGCGCTATGGGTTCGCCCGTCTCGCCATCGTAAATGAAGATTTCTGGATTTATTATGCTTGTAAACATCTCCACCCCGCCTTCCGCCCCATTATATTCGGGACAACAGACCGAGGTGACGAAGGAGTATGGTGCAAAGCCGCGGCTCTGAACCGCATATAGCCTATTGGCTGCTTTACATATAGAACCGCTATTCCCCCACCGGCCCCCCCCCTGCCATGCTCACGCAATGTGATGGATTATCCCCGTCAGAAGGCTACCAAAAAATTGTATGCAGCACTCATGGAATCTGAATTGATTGGACTTTGTTCCTGTTTTCTGCTAATATGTTTTTGCACAAATACGCGGAAGGAGCGATAACGCTTAATGTCATTCACATTTCTTGCTCTGCTGCTGGCTTTTTTCTTTGTGGCAATTGTAATTATTGCGGCTCTTGTTGGAAAAAAATAGCCTGTTAAAAGATCCGCCGGAGGGCATCATATTTTGTTGGCTCTTCTCCCACTTCTTTGAAAAGGTGGATGCCTTGTGGATGCGCCCTGATATTAGAGACGATTAAAAGAAACCGGCTACCCAAAGGCAGTCGGTTTCTTGTCTCAGTTAAGTCCTTCTTTTAACTGCACTTACAATCCACAGTAAGATGACGGCTCCGATTACGGCAACCAGCAAACTCCAGAGATTAAATCCGGTAATTCCACTACCACCCAATAGATTCATGACCAGTCCGCCTAGAAAACCGCCAATGATGCCCACGGCAATATTGGCGCCCGCTCCCATCTTCTCGTCATTATTGGTGATCATACTTGCGATCCAACCGGCGAGAGCGCCTATGACAATCCATCCTAAAATGCCCAAGGTAGATCCTCCCTTCATTTTACTTTAGTATGTGGAGAATTCACTCTATCATTCCTTAGCCTGTGGAAATCCATGCTACCAAAATATCACAGATTTTTGGCTCTGGGGCTCAATCTAAAAAACCATAATTTTCTGCAACCAGCCTAATAAAATCCTGATGCCATCTTCTCGCTGTTGCAAATCCGCACGGTACTTGCAGTGCCGCCCCTTCCAAAGCCGCTGGTCTGATCGGGCGGGACAGCTCCTTGCCGCTCAAGAAGCCTTCGAATTATTGTGTGGATGGCAATAAGCATATCGGTATCATTGTTTCGCTCGGCGTCACTATAAATTTCCATTAGTCCCCGCTTATCGTTAGAAAGATTCATATTGACATTCCTTTCATAATCTGCCATGATAACAGAGTGTTTGATGTGGTTCTTTGTGACCACACTTCCCGCTCTCGGAGGTAGTGACTCCGGGGGCGGATTTTTTTCTTTCATGCCACGGCGCAGATATCTCAGTCTGGCTTCCATTTCCTTCACCTTACAGCCTGCGGACATTACCGGACAGATGAGTCGGGTTATGTCAATGATATCTTCCGGGCTACATCCATCTTGTGTACTCATTCGACCAAGTTGTACCATGATAGACCTGGTCATGAGAAGTTTTTCAATGTCTGGAATAATCGGAAGCGGATTCCTTTAAAAAACTGTAGACTGTAGTAGCGTAATATTTGTCCACGACACTACGATCACTTTTGAAATCCGGGTATGCGGCTCTGATACTCATTTTGAATGTGTCCATCCCATCGCGGCGAAACACGCTGGACCTGCCGCGCTTTGAATCCTTCAATGCTATCCTCCTTATGAACCATCGAGCACATACTGAATTAACCCCTCATCGTCATAATGTCTCACTTCTTCTAGAAATTTTACCAATAATTGGAGGAAATTGCAAGTTGTCTGCGTAAAATGCAAAAAGGAAATGCAGGAAAGATCGACGTTCTGCCCGTGGTGCGGAAAGAAGCAGGCCAGAGAACCTCGCAAGGCATTGAAGCGGGCAAACGGTATGGGCAGCGCTTACAAGCTCACAGCCCCGCGCTTGCGTCGCCCATGGGTAGCGTCGAAGAACAAAGTAGTGCTAGGATACTATGCGACGAAGACGGACGCCCTCACGACGCTGGAGGCGGTTTCAAAGCGGGATCTAACCGAACGGCATAACATGACGTTTGAAGATGCCTATAAGTCGTGGTCGGGTAAGCATTTTCGCGCTATTGGGGAAAAGGGCGAAGAAGCCTACAAAAACGCGTTCAAGAACCACGCGACCATGCTTTACAGTCGGAAGTTGCGAGACCTTCGTACGGCGGACTATCAAGAGGCCATAGATGCTCTTGATAAGGCCGGTAAATCCCGGTCAACAATAGAAAAGCTTAAGCAATTATTCGGGCAACTCTCCCGCTGGGCGGTCAGAGAGGAAATATCCACTACTGACTTTGCACAGTTTGTGAAGTTACCTCAGCGTGAAAAGGTGGAGAAACAAACATTTAGCGATGAGGAAATTCGAACTCTGTTCAATAACAACATAGACAGCACGGTTAGGATAATTCTAATCTTGATCTATACCGGCGTCAGAATAGAAGAACTATTCAGTGTTCCAAAATCAGACGTAGACATCCAGGGCAGCTATATGATCGGCGGAGAGAAAACAAAAGCCGGGCGCAATAGAATCATTGCATTCCCGGACTGCATTCTTGACTACGTGAAAGCACTGTATGACGCTGCTCCAGATGGTGGGCTTTTGATCGACGGATTCGAGGGAGACAAAAAACCAGATAATTTCCGCAAGCGCCAATACTATCCCACATTGGAGCGACTCGGAATGAGAAAGCTCAATCCTCATTGCACCCGACACACGTTCATCACAAGAGCGGTAAAGCAGGGTGTGGATATGGACGAGCTGCTACGGCTTGTCGGCCATGTCGATAAAGAAACCACGCAGCTATATTTACACGATAATGCGGGTACAATCCGCAATATAGTAAAGAGCACAAGGTAGTTCGTTACTACATTGTTACTAAATGTGCCACTTTTCAGTGTAATAAAGAAAACCCTAGAACCTTTACGGCTCTAGGGCTTTTCTTTGGTGGAGACTGGGAGACTCGAACTCTCGACCTCCTGCGTGTGAAGCAGGCGCTCTAACCAGCTGAGCTAAGCCTCCACATCAAATATTCAATTTTGACACCCGCCGACCGGACATTCCAGCCAGACAGGTTTGGTGACCCGTACGGGATTCGAACCCATGTTACAGCCGTGAAAGGGCCGTGTCTTAACCACTTGACCAACGGGCCATATCAACTTTTCGGGAACCCCCACGGG